>NZ_CP100416.1:3706832-3707362 GCF_026017845.1 Amycolatopsis mediterranei | reverse complement strand
TACCAACCCGGACTCAACGTCCGCTTCATGGGCATCAACGACCAAGCCATCATCTCCTACCTCGTCTCCGCCTACTACTCCGCCGCGGTGCTGGTGCCCGACGCCCTCGCCGTCCTCGAAAACGCCGAAATCGGCCGGGAGGGATGATGCCCGAGCCCGTCACCCCGCCCCGCCACCCCGAGGCACCCGGCCGCCCGCCCGCCTTGCCCGCCTCGGCGTTCGGGCCGACCGGGCTGGGCACCACCGCCGCCCGGATCGTCCGCGCACCGGCGGCACCCGCCCGCCCGAAACCCCCGAACCCGACCGGCGCGTGACCCCGTGACCCTCACCGAAGAAACGACGTCGGTGCAGCTGTCGCTGAGTGTCCGCGCCGCCCGGACCCTGAGCACCACCACCAAAACCCTGCCGCAAATGCGCGGCATCACCACCCGCTGGCTGCTCTCCCAGCTCCCGTGGGTCGAGGTCCCCGCCGGGTCCTACCGCGTCAACCGGCGCCTCACCTACACCCTCGGCGACGGCAAACTCTCCTT
>NZ_CP100416.1:3680703-3705796 GCF_026017845.1 Amycolatopsis mediterranei | reverse complement strand
TACCAACCCGGACTCAACGTCCGAAACATGAACACCAACGACCACGCCATCACCTCCTACCTCATCAGCGCCTACCACTCCGCCGCCGTCCTCGTCCCCGACGCCCTCGGCGCCCTCGACGACGTCCAGGTCGGCCGCTGAGCCACGGCGCCCGCCCGCGTGTCACCGGTCCGGCCGGCCGCCGGGCTGGCAGGATCGCCGCATGGAACGTGTGCTCGGAATCGGCGGGTACTTCATCCGCGCGACGGACCCCGCTGCCCTCGGTGCCTGGTACCGCGACTGCCTCGGCCTCGACACCGACGAGCACGGCCTCTGGCACCAGGAACCCGGCCCGACCGTCTTCGCGCCGTTCGAGGCCGGGACCGAGTACTTCGGCTCCGCGACCCAGCAGACCATGCTCAACTTCCGGGTCCGCGATCTCGACGCCATGCTGGCCCAGCTCCGCGCCCGCGGCGCCGACGTGGCCGACGACGTCCAGGACATGGCCGGCGTCGGGCGCTTCGGCTGGGTCACCGACCCCGAAGGCCACCGCATCGAACTCTGGCAGCCCGCCTAAAGCACGAACCCCGTCGGGAACGGGTCGTCCGGGTCGAGCAGGTAGGTCGCGGTGCCGGTGATCCAGGCCCGGCCGGAGAACTCGGGGACCACCGCCGGCACGTCACCCACCGTCGTCTCGGCCACCAGCTCGCCCGTGAACGTCGTCCCGATGAACGACGAGTTCTCGAACGGCGTGTGCAGCGGAAGCTCGCCGCGGGCGTGCAGCTGGGCCATCCGGGCGGACGTGCCGGTGCCGCACGGCGACCGGTCGAACCAGCCCGGGTGGATCGCCATCGCGTTCTGCGACTTCCGCGCGTCCGAGCCCGGAGCGAGGAACTGGACGTGCTTGCACCCGCCGATCAGCGGGTCGGCCGGGTGCTTCGGCGGCCGCTGCTCGTTGATCGCGCCCATGATCGCCAGGCCGGCGGTCAGGATCCGGTCCTTCTCCGCGCGGTCGAACGGGATGTCCACCTGGGACAGGTCGAGGATGGCGTAGAAGTTGCCGCCGTAGGCCAGGTCGTAGCGGACGTCACCCAGGCCCGGCACGGACACCACGGCGTCGCGCTCGGCGAGGAACGAAGCGACGTTGCGCAGCTTGACCCGTTCGGCCCGGCCGTCGCGGACGGTGACCTCGGCGTGCACCAGCCCGGCCGGGGTGTCCAGGCGCACCACCGTCGTCGGCTCGGTCACCTCGACCATGCCCGTCTCCACCAGCACCGTCGCCACGCCGATCGTGCCGTGGCCGCACATCGGCAGGCAGCCGGACACCTCGATGTACACCACGCCCCAGTCCGCGTCCTCGCGGCAGGGCGGCTGCAGGATCGCGCCGCTCATCGCGGAGTGGCCGCGCGGCTCGTGCATCAGGAACTGCCGCAGGTGGTCCAGATTCGCCATGAAGTACCGCCGCCGCTCGGCCATCGTGGCGCCGGGGATCGGCGCCACCCCGCCGGTCACCACCCGGGTCGGCATGCCCTCGGTGTGCGAGTCGACCGCCGTGATCGCGCGCGAAGAGCGCATCTACGCCACTCCCAGCGCCGCGAGCGCGCGGCCCATGTCGGCGCGCACCTGCTCGCGGTGGACGTCGGAGAGCGGGCCCCGCGGCGGACGGCATGGCCCGCCGCGGCGGCCCACCAGGTCCATCCCGAGCTTGATCGCCTGGACGAATTCGGTGCGCGAGTCCCAGCGGAACGCGGCCACGAGCGGTTCGTAGAGCGCCTTGGCCTCCTCGAGCTTGCCCGCCGTGGCCAGCTCGAACAAGCGCGCCGATTCGGCCGGGAACACGTTGGGGAACCCGGCGAACCAGCCGGTGGCACCCATCAGCAGGCTTTCCAGGACGACGTCGTCGGCGCCGCCGATCACGGCCAGCCCCGGCGCCCGCTCGCGGATCTCCAGCACGCGGCGGACGTCGCCGGAGAATTCCTTGACGGCCACGACGTTGTCGATCTGCGCGATCTCGGCCAGCAGCTCCGGCGTCAGGTCGACCTTGGTGTCGAAGGGGTTGTTGTAGACCATCACCGGCAGCCCCACCGACGCCACGGCCTCGAAGTGGGCGAGCACCTCGCCGCGGTTGGCGCGGTAGAGGGTCGGCGGCAGGCAGAGCACGCCGTGCGCGCCGTCCTCGGCCGCCGCCTCGGCCCAGTAGCGCGCCTGGTGCGCGCCGGGGCCGTGCACGCCGACCACGACGATCCCGTCCGATCCGACCGCTTCGATCGCGGTGCGGGCGACGCGGCGGCGTTCGTCGTCGGTGAGCGAGGAGTACTCGCCGAGGGAGCCGTTCGGGCCGACGCCGCGGCAGCCGTTCGCGACGAGCCACCGGCAGTGTTCGGCGTAGGCGTCGTAGTCGACGGCCAGCCCGGCCGGCGCGGCGTCGTCGGCCCGGTAGGGCAACGCGGCGGCGACGACCACGCCGCCGAGGTCGCGGGTGTTCATGGAAACTCCTTCGGATCGGCGAGCTCGCCCAGGCGGATCGGCTGGGCGATCGGACGGTGGTGTCGTTCGGTGCCCCCGCAGAGGTCGGCGACGGCCGGCCCGCACATCCGGCCCTGGCACGGGCCGAGCCCGGCGCGGGTGCCGAGCTTCAGCGCGTGCGGGCCCGGCGTGACCGGGTCGGCGGCGGCGCTTCGCAGATCGCCGTAGGTGGTTTCTTCGCACCGGCAGACGACGGTGTCCTCGCGCAGCCACCCGGGCCACGCCGGGCCGATCGGGTGGGCCGCGGCCAGGCGGCGGGCAAAGGCCCGGGTGCGGTCACGCCGCTTGAGCAGCGCGCGGGCCGGCGTCCGGCCGGCGGCGGCCCACCCGGCGACCGCGCCTTCCGCCGCGGCGGCGGCCGAACCGCCGATGCCGGTGAGCTCTCCGGCGGCGAACACCCCGGTGACGCTGGTGCGCTGGTCGTCGCCGACCCGGACGAACCCGCCGTCGAGGGTGCAGCCGGCCGCGACGGCCAGTTCGGGTTGCGGCACGAACCCGTGCCCGATGCAGAGGGCGTCGACCTCGTAGGTGCGTTCGGTGCCGGGGACGACCGACCAGTCCGCGCGGACGCGCGCGGTGACGGCTTCGCGGACCCGGTCGTCGCCGCGGGCTTCGATCACCGCCCGACCCGTGCGGTACGGCACGCGGTGCCGGGCCAGCGCGCCGGCGTAACGAACCAGTTCGGTCATCTTGCCGGCGTGCGCCGCCGCGCGCCACGACCATCCCTTGAGGACAGTGCGCGCCGGATTCGCCTCCAGGACAGCGAGTACTTCGGCGCCGACGTCCACAAGGGATTCGGCGACCGGCAGCAGGAACGGGCCGGCCCCGGCGACGAGCACCCGCCGGCCGACGGCGATCCGCTCCCCCTTGGCCAGGGCCTGGGCGGCGCCCGCGGTGAAGACGCCGGGCAGCTGCCAGCCGGGGAACGGCAGGACGCGGTCGTGCGCGCCGGTGGCCAGGACCAGCGCGTCGGGTTCGAGGGTGTGGCGTCGCCGGTTCGTCCCGTCGGCCGGGCCGCGCAGGACGTGGACCCGCTTGCCTTCCAGGGCCCAGACCGTGCTTTCCGGCCACCACGTGCACCGGCTCAGGAGCGCTTCGAACCGGTGCGAGGCCCCCCGGTGGTACTGCCCGCCGGGTACGTCCGCCTGGTCCAGGACGGTGACCTCGGCGCCCGCGGCGAGCGCGTGTTCGGCCGCCGCGAGCCCGGCGGGCCCGGCGCCGACGATGACGACGTGCGTCACGCGCCCTCCTCCCGCGACTGGGTCCGGATCTCGTCGCCGTCGGCGGCGCGCCGGCGGCAGGCGCGGACGTCGGCGACGCCGTTGACGGTGAGCAGGCAGTCGAAGCAGGCACCGATCCCGCAGAAGACCCCGCGCGGCGCCCCGGACCGCGTGGTGCGCCACGACAGCCGGCCGGCGGCGAGCAGCACACCGGCGACGGTCTGCCCGGCGACACCTTGCACGGTCTCGCCGTCGACGGTGATCGCGATCGGCCGCCCGCTCACGCCAGCACCG
Source organism: Amycolatopsis mediterranei (assembly GCF_026017845.1). Lineage (NCBI taxonomy): Bacteria > Bacillati > Actinomycetota > Actinomycetes > Pseudonocardiales > Pseudonocardiaceae > Amycolatopsis > Amycolatopsis mediterranei. The sequence continues at coordinate 3,701,777 of NZ_CP100416.1, read as the reverse complement.
CCGGACGGTCCACAGTGAACTCTTCCACCGGCATCGACGGGGTGGCGCCGGTCAGCAGTTCGCGCAGCAGCCGGGCCGTTCCGGCGCTCAGCCCGATCCCCGCGCCTTCGTGCCCGGTGGCGTGCCACAGGTTGCCGAGTCTCGGGTCCTCGCCCAGCACCGGCAGGTGGTCGTCGACGTACGGCCGGAAGCCGCCGTACGCGCGCATCACCGCGGCGTCGGCCAGTGCCGGGAACAGCCGGACCGCCTTGGCCGCGATCGCGCTCAGCACGTCCGGCCGGATCGTGTCGTCGAAGCCGACGCGGCGACGCGACGAGCCGATCAGCACGGTGCCGCCCCAGGTCGACTCCACGACCGCCGACGTCTGCAGGTCGCCGCTGCCGGTGCCGACCGCGCCGACGTAGTCCGCGTCGTAGACCTTGTGCCGGACCACGCCCGGCATCGGCGTGGTCACCAGGACCTCGCCGCGGCGGGGCCGGACCGCGATCGGCGCACCGAGCCGGGCCGACACCGGTCCCGACCACGGTCCCGCCGCGTTCACCACGACGTCCGCGTCGACCACTTCGCCGGCCACGTGCACTCCGGTGATCCGGTGGTCCCTGGTTCGGGCGCCGGTGACCTCGGCTTCGGTCCGCAGCCGGGCGCCGTGGCGCAGCGCCGAGCCCAGCAAGGCCAGCGCCGCGCCGGCCGGCTGCACCTGGGCGTCCTCCGGGTAGCGGACAGCGGCGGTGACCTCCCGGGTCAGCGCGGGTTCGGCCGCCGCGACGTCCGCCGCGTCGAGCCGCTCGGTGCGCACGCCGGCCTGGCTCTGGGCCTCGGCGAACGCGAGGAGCGCGGCGGCGCCGGCTTCGGTGGTGGCGACGACGATGCCGCCCTTCGGGTCGAACTCCGTCGCGGCGGCCGCCCGTGGGTCGTCTTCGGCGAGCTCGGCCACCAGCCGCGGCCACAGCCGGGCGGACAGCTGCGCGAGCGCGAGTTCGGCGCCCGGTCCCTTGTCGGAGACCAGGAGATTGCCTTCGCCGTGCGAAGTGGTGCCTCCCGCGGGCCGGCCGCGGTCGAGGACCAGGACGTCGAACCCGGCCACGGCGAGTTCGCGGGCGCACGCCGCGCCGATGATCCCGGCCCCGATCACCACCACCCGCGTTCGGTTCATCGACCCTCCAGCGTTCGATATAGCGAACGATAGGTCTCGATCGGGAAAGCTGTCAATCGCGCAGGACGGGGTGTGGCCTGCCGTCGAGCCGTTCGTCCGCGCGGTACTGCAGCAGCAGCACCGACTGCACAGGACCGTCCGGCGCGGTGTAGCTGTGCGGCTCGCGGGCGTCGAACGCGACGTAGTCGCCGGGCCCGAGGTCCACCGTCCGGCCGGCGACCTCGACCCGGAGCCGGCCGGCCTGCACGACCGTGTGCTCGACACCGACGTGACCTTGCGAGCGCTGCGGCGCGTCCCCCCGGACGAGCTGGTCGTAGACCTCGAAGACGCTGTTGCCGGCCTCGATCCGGCGCAGTGGCCGCAGGTCGACGCCCTCGCCGCGGAGGACTTCGACCTCGACGGCCCGCACGACGGTCAGTCCCCCGCGCGGGCGGTGGTCGAGCAGGTCGGAGATGGCCACTTCCAGCACCCGGGAGAGGCTGAAGACGGTCTCGATGGTCGGGTTGCCGGTGCCGCCCTCGAGCTGGGAGAGCGTCGCCTTGCCGATGCTGGACCGCCGGGACAGCTCGGACAGCGACAGGCCGCGCGCCGCCCGCGCCGCCCGGAGGTTGACCGCCAGCATGTCGCGGATCGACGGACCGCTGTCATCGTTCGGTAAAGCGTCCATCAGCGGCACCCTTCGTTCGGTTTGCCGATCGGACATGATGCCACGTCGGCGCTAGTCTCGACCGGGTGAATCAGTCGATCCTCGCGCTGGCCGACCTGGCCACGCCCATGGCCGTCCGGGTGGCGGCCACCCTCGGACTCGCCGAGCACGGCGACGCGACAGCCGCCGAGCTCGCCTCCCGGACCGGCGCTTCCCCCGCGGCGCTGGCCTGCCTGCTGGACCACCTCGTCACGGCCGGGGTCTTCGCGTTCGACGCGGCGTCCGGCCGCTACCGGCCCACCGACCTGGGTGAGCAGCTGCGTTCGGACGACGCCCGGCGGCTGCTCGACATCCACGCCGCGGGCGGGCGCGCGGAACTCGCGTTCGCGGACCTGCTGGAGACGATCACCACCGGCAAGCCGGCTTACGAACACCGCTACGGCCGCGACTTCTGGGCGGACATCGACGCCGAACCGCGGCTGCGGCGCTCGTTCGACGCGCAGATGAACTGGCGGTTCCAGGTGCAGGCGCCCGCAGATCGCCGCGCGGTTCGGCTGGAGCCGCTTCCCCCGGATCGTCGACGTCGGCGGCGGGGACGGCCTCGTGCTCGCGGAGATCCTGCGCGCCCACCCGGTGGTGCGCGGGGAGGTGCTGGACCTGGCGCCCTCGGCGACGGCGGCGGCGGACCGGTTCGCGGCGGACGGGCTCGCCGGCCGGGCGGGCGCGGTGGCCGGCAGCTTCTTCGACCCGCTGCCGGCGGGAGCGGACGCGTACGTGCTGTCCGACGTCCTCCACGACTGGGACGACGACCACGCCCGCACCATCCTGGCCGGCTGCCGCCGAGCGGCCGGCCGGAGTGGAACGGTGGTGGTGATCGAGCCGCTGCGCCACGGCACGTCCACGGCGATCAACCTGTTCATGCTGATGTGCTTCGCCGGCCGGGAGCGCACGGTGGCCGAGCTGACGAATCTGGCCGCCGGCTGCGGCTTGGCCCTGCGCGGGACGACGGAGGTGGCCGAGGGCCGGACGGCTCTGGAGTTCGCCGCGGCGCCGGAACAGTCCGCCTGACCGGCCGCCGGGTCCGACGGGTTGGGACCCGCCTCCGGCCGCCGGTTTCCACGCGGCCACATCTGCCGCCACAAGCCAGCACCCACGCCACCCGCGGCAAACCCCTCCAGGCCGCCGGACAACCGCCGCCCGGGCCCCGCGGCCTCCGCCGCCGCGGGGAACATCCGGCCCGTCCTACCTCGTCGTGTACGTCAGGCAGTTCGCCGCGTGGCCGCCGTTGCCTCGGCCTACTCGGATGCTGTCCGCCGTGCACTCCAGGGACGAGTTGTGCCGGCAGTCCGTCCGGGAACACGCGCCCACCTGGGCCACTACCCGGTCCAAGCCGCCCTTGGTGTTCAGCGGGACGAATGTTCCGCAGTCCGCCGATCCGTTGCCGCCGCCCACCGTGATGGCGAAGGCGTGGCAGCCGTCGTGGTTGTAGGAACAGCCGCTGACCGTGCACTCGTGCACGGCCGGCATTTCGGTGGTGGTCATCCGCACTCCTGGTTCCGTGGTGGGAAAACAGTCGGTTCCCCGACGCTCCCACCCGGAACCAGGCCTCGCAACGGACGCCACCACGGCCGGGTGACAAAGACCCCCGATAGGGCCTAGTTGGTGAGCGTGTTCGGGTCGCTCGTGCTCGGCCGCCCGGTCTCGACGTGCCCCGCCAGGCGGCGCAGGAACCGGGGATCGCGGTCCGAGACGATCGAGACGTCGTACCAGTTGCCGCTGCGTCGCGTGTCCACCACCTCGACCACCCGCGCGCCCGGCCGCAGGAGCCGCGACGTCGAGCGCCGGCCGTACGCGTCGGTCAGCGTGAGCCGCACCGGGGTCGGACCGCTGTTGGTCAGGACCAGCGCGAGGTTCCCGCTCCGCCCCTCGGGACGCGCGCTCACCTCGGGCCCGGCCAGGCCGCCGCCGCGGAACTGCCGGACGAAGCCGTTCGGCCCGTGGGCCGTGTAGTCGTAGCCCCCGGAGACGGGCAGCGCGGCGGCGAGCGAGCACCCCGCGCCCGCGGTGTAGGTCCGCGGCTCGCCGCCGGGCGAGGTGACGTAGAACGTCGCGCCCGCCCGGCCCTGGTTGACGAACGACAGGTTCAGCGCGGAACCCACCTGCGCGTCGGCGGCCAGGTCGTACGGCAGCGCCCGCGCCGGCCGCAGCCCCGGCTCCTGCTTCGGCAGCACGGCGTGGGCCGGGACGGCCGGCACGTAGTCCGGGTGCCGCTCGCGATCCGGCGGGAGGTAGCCCGCGGTGTCCGGCAGGGCGGGCACCCGCGCGTCGGTCCGCGCGAAGTCGAACGCCGACGTCAGGTCACCGCACACCGACCGGCGCCAGGCCGAGATGTTCGGCTCGTGCACACCGAACCGCCGTTCCATGAACCGGATGATCGACGTGTGGTCGAACGTCTCCGAGCACACGTAGCCGCCCTTGCTCCACGGCGACACCACCAGCATCGGCACGCGCTGGCCGAGCCCGTACGGGCCGGCCGGGTGCGAAGCCGAGCCGGCGAAGATCTCGCCCGCGGTATCCACAGTGGACTGGTCGGCGGTCGCGTACGGCGGGACGACGTGGTCGAAGAAGCCGTCGTTCTCGTCGTAGGTGATGAACAGCGCGGTCTTGCTCCACACCTCCGGGTTCGCGGTGAGCGCGTCGAGGACCTGCGCGATGTACCAGGCGCCGTAGTTCACCGGCCAGTTCGGGTGTTCGCAGAACGCCTCGGGCGCGGTGATCCACGAGACCTGCGGCAGCTTCCCGGCCTTGACGTCCGCCCGCAGCCGGTCGAAGTAGCCCTCGCCCGCCTTGGCGTTCGTGCCGGTGCGGGCCTTCTCGTACAGGGCGTCGCCGGGCTTGGCGTTGCGGTAGGAGTCGAAGTACAGCAGCGAGTTGTCGCCGTAGTTGCCGCGGTAGGCGTCGTCGATCCAGCCCCAGCCGCCGGCCGCGTCGAGACCGTCCCCGATGTCCTGGTAGATCTTCCACGACACCCCGGCCTGCTCCAGGCGCTCGGGGTACGTCGTCCAGGAGTAGCCCTTCTCGTCGTTGCCGAGGACCGGTCCGCCACCCTTGCCGTCGTTGCCCGTGTAGCCCGTCCACATGTAGTAGCGGTTCGGGTCGGTCGAGCCCATGAACGAGCAGTGGTAGGCGTCGCAGATGGTGAACGAGTCGGCGAGGGCGTAGTGGAACGGGATGTCCTCGCGCGTCAGGTACGCCATCGTCGTCGAGCCCTTCGCGGGCACCCACTTGTCGTAGTGGCCGCCGTTCCACGCCGCGTGCGTGTCGTTCCAGCCGTGCGGGAGGTCCTGGATGAACTGCAGGCCCAGGTTGTCCGCTTCGGGGCGGAAGGGCAGGATGTCGCGCTTGCCGTCCGATTGCACCCAGACGGACTTCCCGTTCACGAGCGTCGCCGGCCGCGGGTCGCCGAAGCCGCGGACCCCGCGCAGCGAGCCGAAGTAGTGGTCGAACGACCGGTTCTCCTGCATCAGCACCACGATGTGCTCGACGTCCCGCAACGTCCCGGTGCGGTGGTACGCGGGGATCTCCGCCGCGCGCGCGATGCTGGTGGACAGCGCGGAAAGGGCGGCGGTACCGCCGGCCAGCTGCAGAAAACGTCGTCGGTTGACGTCCGTCATGGGGACTCCGGGGGTGTCGTGGTGGCGAGCCGGGTCAGTATGGGCGGCGAAGAGCGAACCTGTCCCGGGACCGAGGCTAACGCCGGGCGAAACCCTGGTTAACGCCTGCGAGCGGACGGGCCCCGGACAGAGATGTTGACAGAGATACGGAAGCACGTACTAAAGTATTGCTTCACTATGAATGACGTACTCAACTTCGCACGGGACGAGGACGACCGGCTCTACTCCCCCGAGGCCCGCAGCGCACTGGCCGGCTTCACCCTCGGCGAAGACACCGGCGCGCTCGAAGCCGCGGCCGCCGTCCGCACCGCCGCGCGGAGCCTCGAGGGGCTGCGATCGCGGGGCACCGACAGCCGCGGCCTCAGCCCCGGCGCCCTCGACATCCTCATCCGGCTCGCCGCCGGCGAAGCGAACATCAAGGACCTCGCCGCTTCCGCGGGGGTGAGCTCCCGGAACGTGACCGGCCTGGTCGACACCCTGGAACGCACCGGGCTCGCCGAGCGGGTGCCCGACCCGCGCGACCGGCGGTCGGTGCAGGTCCGGATCACCGCGGACGGCCGGACGTGGCTGGCGGAGTTCCGGCGGCCGTCGCAGCTGGCCATGGCCGCGCTCTTCCGGGGGTTCACCGCCGCCGAGACGACCCAGCTGCGGCACCTGTGCCTGCGGCTGGCCGAGAACCAGTACCACCTCGCCCGCCACCTGGAGGACCGATGACCGCACAAACCAGAGAAACCGTCCAGGCCTACCACCGCGCCCGCTTCGACGGCGACGTGACCGCCGCCGCCGCGGAGCTGGCCGGCACGTTCACCTTCCGCAGCCCGCTGATCGAATCCGCCGACACGCGCGGCCACCTCGACGGGCTGGCGGCGTTCGTCGGGATCGTCACCGGCGTGGACCTGATCAGCGAACTCTACGGCGAGACCGAGGCCACCCTCGTCTACGACGTGCACACCGCCACCCCGGTCGGCACGCAGCACACCGCCGAGCACTTCCGGCTGCGCGACGGGAAGATCGAGGCCATCACCCTGATCTTCGACGCGACGCGCTGGCACCCGCTGATGGCGGCCGTGCAGCGGTGACCCGCCCGGACGCCCGGGTTGTGGAGACCACGAGCCGATCTCGAACACCGGGCGGGCACCGCCGGGACCGGTGTACCCGGGGCGGCCGGCGGCAAACGCGCGGCGTCGACCGGGCGCCCGGCTGCGGGAACCGGCGAGGCCGGGCAGAATTCCGGTGTGCCCGACGAACCGCGCGCCCGTACCCGTCCCGGAGCACGCTGACGTGGGCCGCGCGGAATACCTGGTCGTCCTCGGCGTCTGCGTGCTGGTGACGCTGCCGATCGAGCTGGCCGGCGCGCGGGTGTACCGCAGGCCGGGCCGGCTGGTGCGCTCGGTGCTGCCGGTGGCGGCGGTGTTCCTCGTCTGGGACGCGCTGGCCATCGCCGCCGGCGTCTGGCACTTCGACCCGGCGTTCGTCACCGGGCTGCGGGCGCCGTTCGGCATCCCGCTCGAGGAAGTCCTTTTCTTCGCCGTGATCCCGGTTTGCGGTGTGCTGACCTACGAAGGGGTCGGCTTGACCGGGCGGCTGCTGCGGCGGGTGCGCCGCTGATGCCCTGGGGTTACACGGTTCCGGCCGTCGCCGCGGTGCTCGCCGTCGTCGCGGCGGAGCTGCTGGTGTTGCGCACCGGGCTGTTCCGGCGGGCGGCGTACTGGGTCACCATGGTGATCGTCGTGGCCTTCCAGGTCCCCGTGGACGGGTGGCTGACGAAGCTGTCGGCACCGGTCGTCCGGTACGCCCCCGGTGGCATCACCGGCTGGCGGTTCCCGTGGGACATCCCGGTGGAGGACTTCCTGTTCGGTTACGCACTGGTGACCGCGGTCCTGCTGTTGTGGGAGCGGGGGAAGTCCCGGGAGGACGGGGCTTAGGCCCGCCTCCGCCCAGCGGAGGTCCGAGGGGGGTCGACCTGCGAGCGGAGACGGGAGTTCAAGGTCGGTACGGGGGTCGCCTCGCGGCGAAAGGCACAACACGGCTCCAGCGTGACCGGTATTCCGTGAAGGCAAGGGGTGAGGCCCGGGAACACCGCCGTACCGACACTCTGTACAACGTCGCGGCCCCGCTGGTGTTCCGGCGGCGGGGGTGACGTGCGTCGCTCAGCGGGCGAGCACGGGCTGCCGGGTCCGGATCGCCCAGCGGGTCAACGCCGGCACCGGCGCGACGGCCGCGAGGAACACCACCGCGATCAGCAGCCACCCGGGGCTGCCGAGGCCACCGACCGCGAGCGTGAACACGCCGGGCCCCACCATCTGCACGGTGGCCGTGGCCGCTTCGGTCGCGCCTTGGTAGGCGCCCTTGGCGTCTTCGCGCATCAGCCGCACCGACAGGCCCCAGTTGGCGGCCACGTACCCCAGCTCCCCGACGACGTGCAGCACGGCGGCCAGCCCCACCACCGCGATCGCGCCGGCCCCCGCTCCCCCGGACGTCGTGGCGAGCAGCACACAGCTCGCCGCGAGCACCACGCCGGACACCACCGCCGTCCGCGCGGCCTGGCCAGCCGTGCGCGCGAACCGCGCGAACGGCACCTGGAAGAGCGCGATCCCCACCGAACTGACCACGACCACGACCCCGCCGAGCCCCAGCGGCAGGTGGGTCCGGCCGGACAGCCACAGCGGCAGTCCGGCCGACAACATGGCCCAGCACAGGGAAAGCACCGCCGTGGCCGCGGTGAGGCACAGGTACGGCCGGTCCCGCAGCACGACCCTGGTCGCCGTCCGTTCCGGCTTGCCCGAGGTCCGTTCGGGCGCGGGCACCAGCAACGTCGTCCCGGCGAGGACGAGGAAGCTGACGGCGTTGCCGGCGATGGCCAGCGTGTAGGCCCATCGGGCATCGGCGGTCAGCACCAGGGCACCCAGCCCGGCGCCGGCGGCGTACCCGACGTGCTGGGCCACCCGCTGCCGGGCCAGCACGCGGACCCGCTCGGCGGGCTCGGTGACGAGCCCGGTGATGAGCGCCGTCCGCACCGCCGTGCCGCCGGTCGCCAGGGCGGTGAACGGCACCGTCACGGCCAGGAACGACCAGGTGCCGTCCACCGCGAGGTAGCCGGCCATCGCGCCGGCCCGCACCAGCGTGAGCACGACCAGCACCGGCCGCGCGCCGGCCCGGTCCGCGAACGCGCCCAGCGGCACCGCGGCGACCATGCCCACCGCGCTCGCCACCGCCAGTCCCGCGCCCACCGTGACCGGCGGGAGCCCGGCGATCCGGGTGAGGTACAGCGCCCAGATGGTGAACCAGAGGCCGTCGCCGAGCGCGGAAACCCCGCGGCCCCAGAGAAGACTGCGCAGTCCGGTCATGCACCCACCCTTCACGAGAACGTGAATGGTAATTCCCCGGAAGAACGGCTGCAAACATCATTCACGTACTCGTGAAGCGTGCTAGGCTCGCGCGTGTCGGGAGGAACGGTGATGGGCGGACTGGTCGATCCGGGCAACGCCGTCCAGGGCGCGATCGTCGAGCTGACGCGCGAACTGGCCGATCCGGTGCGGCTCACGGCCCTGCAGGTGCTGGCCGCGGAAGGGCCGCACACGATGGTGCAGCTGGCCGACGCGCTCGGCGTCACCGCACCCCGGCTGGGCAACCACCTGGCCCGGCTGCGGGCCGCCGGGCTCGTGACGGTCGAACACACCGGACGGCACGCGCTGTACCGCGTCGGCCGCGAGGACCTGCTGGGCGTGCTCACCGCCCTCGCGCGCTACGCCGGCAACGAAGGCATCACCCCGCCGGACCGCGCCGAGTCGGGCGCGGACATCGCGCACACGTGCTACGACCACGCGGCGGGACGCCTCGGCGTGGCGGTGTTCGCCCTGCTCGTCTCGCGGGGAGCGCTGCGGCCTCCGGACGGTTCCGCCCCCGAAGTCGCCCTCGGCGACGACCTTTCGGCGTTCCGGGACCTGGGCGTCACCCCGGCGGCGGTGGACCCGGGCCGCCGCCGGCCGGCGACGGCGTGCCTCGACCGGACCCACCGCGTTCCGCACCTCGGCGGTGTCCTCGGGCACGAGGTCCTGGCGGCGTTCCTGGCCGACGGGCTGGTCCGCCGCGGCCCGGAGGACCGCGAACTGCGGATCACCCCGCGCGGCCGCCGCCGGTTCGCCGCGCTGCTGCCGGGGTTCGCACTTTAGGGTCAGCGGCGGCCGGAGCGGGTTGCGGCGAGGTACTCGCGGTTGAGCGTCGCGATGCTGGTGAACGGGATGCCCTTCGGGCACGACGCCACGCACTCGCCGGTGTTCGTGCAGCCGCCGAAGCCCTCGGCGTCCATCGCGTCCACCATGTCGAGCACCCGGCTCGCGCGTTCCGGCGCGCCCTGCGGCAGCAGGCTGAGGTGGGTCACCTTCGCCGCGGTGAACAGCGTCGCCGAGCCGTTGGGGCACGCCGCCACGCAGGCGCCGCAGCCGATGCAGGTCGCGTTGTCGAAGGCCAGGTCCGCGTCCGGCTTGGGGACCGGGGTGGCGTGGGCGTCCGGCGCACTGCCCGTCGGTGCGCTGACGTACCCGCCGGCCTGGACGATCCGGTCGAGTGCCGAGCGGTCGACGACCAGGTCCTTGACGACCGGGAAGCCCTTGGCTCGCCACGGTTCCACGTCGATGACGTCGCCGTCGGCGAAGGAGCGCAGGTGCAGCTGGCACGCCGTCGTGCGCTCGGGACCGTGTGCCTGCCCGTTGATCACCACGCCGCACGAACCGCAGATGCCCTCGCGGCAGTCGTGGTCGAACGCCACCGGTTCGTCGCCGGCTTCGATCAGCCGCTGGTTCAGCACGTCCAGCATCTCCAGGAACGACATGTCCGGGCTGATGCCGTCGACCGGGTAGGCGACCAGCCGGCCCTCGGCGGCCGGCCCGGCCTGCCGCCAGACGCGGACGGTGAGTTTCACGTGTAGCTCCGCTGGGTCGGGTGGACGTGCTCGAAAACCAGGTTCTCGCGGTGCAGCACCGGCTCGGCGCCGTACTCCCACGCGGCGACGAAGGCGAAGTTCTCGTCGTCCCGCAGGGCTTCGCCTTCGGCGGTCTGGTGCTCTTCGCGGAAGTGGCCGCCGCACGATTCCTCGCGGGCGAGCGCGTCGAGCAGCATGAGCTCGGCCAGCTCCAGGAAGTCGGCCACCCGGTTCGCCTTTTCCAGCTCCTGGTTGAACTCCGCGCCGCCGCCGGGAACGCGGACGTCACGCCAGAATTCCGCCCGCAGCTCCGGCACCCGGTCCAGCGCCTTGCGCAGGCCTTCGCGGGTGCGGGACATCCCGCAGTGGTCCCACATCAGCAGCCCCAGCTCGCGGTGGAACGAGTCGGCCGACCGCGTCCCCCGGACGGCCAGGAGCCGGGAAATCCGTTCTCGCACCTCAGTTTCCACCTGGCGGATGTCAGCATCGGGGACGTCGCCGAGCCGCGTGCTGCCGAGGTAGTCGTTGACCGTCGCGGGCAGCACGAAGTAGCCGTCGGCGAGCCCCTGCATGAGCGCCGACGCGCCGAGCCGGTTGGCGCCGTGGTCGGAGAAGTTCGCCTCGCCGATCACGAACAGCCCGGGGATCGTGCTCTGCAGGTCGTAGTCCACCCAGAGGCCGCCCATCGTGTAGTGGATGGCCGGGTAGATCCGCATCGGGACCGCGTACGGGTCTTCCGCGGTGATGCGCTGGTACATGTCGAAGAGGTTGCCGTAGCGGGCTTCGACCGCCGGACGGCCGAGGCGGGCGATCGCGTCGGCGAAGTCGAGGTAGACGCCGAGACCGCCGGGACCGACGCCGAACCCGGCGTCGCACACGTTCTTCGCCGCCCGCGAAGCGATGTCCCGCGGCACGAGGTTGCCGAAGCTCGGGTAGAGGCGTTCGAGGTAGTAGTCGCGCTCGTCCTCGGGGATCTCCCCTGATGATCTGGTGTCGCCGCTGCGCTTCGGGACCCAGATGCGGCCGTCGTTGCGCAGCGACTCGCTCATCAGCGTCAGCTTCGACTGGTGTTCGCCGGACCGCGGGATGCACGTCGGGTGGATCTGGGTGAAGCACGGGTTCGCGAAGTAGGCGCCGCGTTTGTGCGCCCGCCAGATCGCGGTGGCGTTGGAGCCCTTCGCGTTCGTCGAGAGGTAGAAGACGTTGCCGTAGCCGCCGGTCGCGAGCACGACGGCGTCCGCGAGGTGCGTCGTGATCTCGCCGGTCACCAGATCGCGCGCGACGATGCCGCGGGCCCGGCCGTCGGCGACGATCAAGTCGAGCATTTCGGTGCGCGCGTGCAGCTCGACGGTCCCGGCGTCGATCTGCCGGGACAGCGCCTGGTACGCGCCGATCAGCAGCTGCTGGCCCGTCTGGCCGCGCGCGTAGAACGTCCGCTGCACCTGCACACCGCCGAAGGACCGGGTGTCCAGCAGGCCGCCGTACTCCCGCGCGAACGGCACCCCTTGCGCCACGGCCTGGTCGATGATCTGCGCCGAGACCTGGGCCAGCCGGTACACATTGGACTCGCGGGCCCGGAAGTCGCCGCCCTTGACCGTGTCGTGGAAGAGCCGGTACACCGAATCGCCGTCGTTGCGGTAGTTCTTCGCCGCGTTGATGCCGCCCTGGGCCGCGACGGAGTGCGCGCGCCGCGGCGAGTCCTGGAAGCAGAACTGCACGACGTGGTAACCCTGCTCGGCCAGCGTCGCGCCGGCCGAGCCGCCGGCCAGCCCGGTGCCCACGACGATCACCCGGTGCCGGCGCCGGTTCGCCGGGTTCACCAGCTTCGCGGCGAACTTCCGCTCGTCCCAGCGGTTTTCGAGGGGACCGGCGGGGGCCTTGGTGTCGGCGATCGGGTCGCCCACGCGGTAACCGTCCATGTCAGTGCACCAGTCCCGTCATGATCGCGACCGGGACGAGCGCGTAACCGCCCGCGACCACGACCGCTGTCGTGCTGCCGAAGATCCTGATCGCCCGTTCCCGCCGCGCGCGGGTGACGCCGAGCGTGCGCGCGGCACTGGCGAAGCCGTGGTGGATGTGCAGACCGAGCATCGCCAGGGCGACGAGGTAGATGACGTTCACCCACCAGACCCGGAAGTCGGCGACGAGGTTGTGGTACGGGTCGCCGGGAACGAAGTCGCGGTTCACCGTGCCGACGGTGAAGTCGAGGATGTGCCAGACGACGAACACCGCGAGCGTCGCCCCGCCCCAGCGCATCGTCCGCACCGCGAAGGTCGCGCGCGCCGGCTGCCGGTGGACGTACCGGACCGGCCGCGCGCGGCGGTCGCGCCGGGCCAGCTGCACCGCCGCGGTGACGTGCAGGACCAGCGCGGCGAGCAGCACCGCGCGCTGGAGCCAGAGGAACCATTCGCGGCGCAGCACCGGCTCGCCGATCGTGCGCAGCCAGCCGGCGTAGTGGTTCAGCTCGGCGGCGCCCAGGAACGTCTTGAGGTTGCCGACCATGTGCGCGAACACGAAGGCGAGCAGGAGCACACCGGTCACCGCCATGACGGCCTTCTTGCCGATCGTCGAGGCCCAGAAGCGCCGGACGGCCGAGCGCCGGTGCGGGGCGAGCGTGTTCACCACCCGATCGACGTTAGGAGCGCATCGACCAGAGGTCAAAGACATGATGGCTCTGCGGTCGATAGGCAACAGCTATCATGAGGCATGCAGTTCCACCAGCTCGCCTACTTCGTTGCCGTCGCCGAGCACCGGCACTTCACCCGCGCGGCCGAAGAGGTGCGGGTGGCCCAGCCGTCGCTGTCCCAGCAGATCCGCGCGCTCGAACACGACCTGGGCGCGCCGCTGTTCCACCGGATCCGCGGCAACGTCTCGCTCACCGAAGCCGGGGAAACACTGCTGCCGCTCGCCCGGCGGATCCTCGCCGACACCGAAACCGCCCGGCTGGCCATCCGGGAACTGGACGAACTCGACCGCGGCCGCGTCCGGCTGGGTGCGCCGCCGAGCCTGTGCACGGGCCTGCTGCCCGCGATGCTCGCGGCGTTCCGCCGCCGGTACCCGGGCATCCAGCTGGAGCTGCACGAAAGCGGGTCGGGCGACCTGCGGCAGCGGCTGGCCGAGGGCGCGCTGGACCTGGCGCTGCTGGCGGGCGCCCGGACGACGGCCGAGGCCGGTCTGGCGGCGACCCCGCTGCTGCTCGAGGAGCTGGTGGTGATCTCGGCCCCGGAGGCGCCGGTGGCGGGCGACCGCCTCCGCATCGGCGACCTCGCCGATGTCCCGCTGGTGATGTTCCGCCGCGGCTACGACGTCCGGGAGGCGACGGTCAACGCCTGCCGCGCCGCCGGGTTCGAACCGTCGTTCGCGATCGAGGGCGGCGAGATGGACGCGGTGCTGGCACTGGTGCGCGCGGGCGTGGGCGCGGCGGTGGTCCCGAGCACGGTGGCAGGCGACCGGTTCCGCAGGACCCGGTTCACCCCCGACGCGGGGATGACGCGCGTGGTGCAGCTGGCCCACCGCGCGGACGTGGAGCCCACCCGGGCGGTGCGCGCGCTGCGGTCGGCGATCGCCGGGTTCGTGGCCGACCCGGCCCGGCGGGCGAGCCTGCCGCCGGGCATCGAGTCCCTGGTGGACGACGTCAGCTGAGGCCGAACCGCTCGGCGAATCCCGCCATCTCCGCCCGCCTTTTCGCGGGCTCGGCCGTGCCCGGTGTCACGACCAGGCGCGTCACCCCTTGTCCGGCCAGTGCTTCGACGTCCTCTGTGGACATATCGAGCGATCCCCATCGCGTGTACTGCAGGCTGTCGGGGTCGCGGCCCGATTCCTTCGCCGTCGTCCTGGCGAGTTCGAACTGCCGGCGGCGCTCGTCCGCGGTGAGCGCCCCGCCGGGGAAGTACCCGTCGCCGCGCCGGCCCGCCCGCCGGGCCGCGGCCGCGCTCGAACCGCCGATGTGGATCGGCAGCTCGCGGACGCCCAGCGGCTTCGGGAAGCTGCAGACGTCGTCGAACCGGAAGAACTCGCCGGCGAAGGAGACTCCCTCGGCTCCGCCCGCCCACAGCAGCCGCAGGACGTCGATGGCCTCGTCCGTCCGGCGGCCGCGGGTGGCGAAGTCGACGCCGGCCGCCCGCGCCTCGCCGGGCAGGGCGCCGACCCCGGCCGTGAGCAGCCGCATGCGGCCGCCGGACAGCACGTCGACCGTCGCCAGGCGCTTGGCCAGCACCACCGGGTGGTGGTAGGGCAGCAGCAGGACCCCGGTGCCCAGCAGGATGCGGCTGGTCACGGCGGCGACGAAACTCAGGCACTCCAGGGGATCCGCGTACGGCAGGGACGGCGGCAGCGCCATCGTCCCGATCTGCGCGCCCGGATACAGCGCGACGTGCTCCGGCAGGTACAACGACTCGAACCCGCACTCCTCCGCGTCCCGCGCGAACCCCGCGATCGCTTGCGGGTCCGCGCCGAAAAAGGGGGTGCTGTAACTGATCCCGAACTTCACCATCGAGAAGCTAGACGTTGACGCCTACGTCAAGGCAACGGCCGGATCCCCGTCAGACGCGCGAGGGCGGCGAACCCGTCATCGGTCCCGGGCCAGTGAGCCCGCACGGCCTCGAGCCCGGCGCGGCGTACCACCGAGCGCAGGACGGCGCTGACGATGATCGCGTCGTCGGCGTACCCGAGCACCGGGATGAAGTCCGGCACGAGGTCGATCGGCAGCGCGAGGTAGGCCAGCAGCAGCCCGAGCCGGATCCGGACACCGCGCGGGAGCGTCTTGTCCGCGGCCAGCCGACGGATCAGCCGCAGCACGTCCGGCAGCAGCCGGAGGGCTTCCCGGAGCAACCCACCGCGCGGCCGGACGAGCACGAGCGCGCCGAGGAGGACGGCCCACGCGAGCACCAGCGCGACGGCGACGCCGATCAGCAGGTCCCACCAGAACGAGCCGGTCACCGCGCGAGGGTACGTCGGTGGGCCGCGGCGGTCCAGGAGTGGGGTGGCTGCTGGCCCAGCCGCCTCCGCGCGAGACCACGGCCGCGGTCCGGGGCCGCAGCGTGGTCGTGCCGAGCAGGCCGCCGCGGCCCGGCGCCGTCGCGCGATCGGGCGGCTCGGGTGTCCTGCGGGTTTGGCCTCCGCTCGCCGGGGAACGCCGAGCGGAAACGGTCGGCAGGCGGAGGTCGGAGTGCTCGGAGCGTTGTTCGCGGTGGCGAAAACGGGGATGACGCTGGCCCTGGCCGGACCGCTCCTCGTGACGCGGCAAGCGAAACGGGCAGCTTCGGCGCTCGGCCCGCTCGCCGGGGAACTGGCCGCGGGTGCCGCCGAAACCGCGGCGGAAGCGACCCGGACGAGCACCCGCACGGCCGTGCGCGCCGCGCGGGTCGTGCGCAACGCCTCCGGGCCGCGGAGCGCCGTCTGGCGTGCGGGACGGCGGCTGCACTTCCCCTTGCGTCCGCATGCCGACGCCGACCGGCCGGACGGGCCCGCGCTCGCCGCCGAGCTGGCCGGCCACGACGGCGTCGCCGGGGCCTACTGGGACGGCGGGCTCGGCAGCGTGGTCCTCCACCTGGGCGACGAGGCCGCCGCCGAGCGCGTTGCCGGCTGGATCGCCGACCACTGCGGGCGGCACGGGCTGACGCCGGCCGAGCCGGGTGACTGCGCCCCGGCCCACCCCGGCGACACCTACGGGGTGCGGGCCGCCGCGCTCGCACTGGCGATGGACGTCGCGGGGCTGGCCGTCTCGGTCGGCACCCGCTCCGGAAGGCTGCACGAGACCGTGCGGGCCGCGGTGGCCGCGGCCCGCGAACACCCCGCCGTCCGCGCCGCGCTCGACGAGCGGTTCGGCTGGTACACCGCCGAACTGGCCCGCTCGGGCGTGTCCGCCGCGGTGCGGGGGCTCAGCCAGGACCCGCTCGAACTGGTGCTGGACGCCCTCCTGCGCACCGGGCAGCTCACCGAGGCGATCGCCCGGCTCACCGCGTTCGACGCCGGCCACGACGACCTCTGCTCACCGGAGCGGCCCAGCCTCGGCGTGACCCCGCAACAGCGCCGGGTCCGGATCCCGATGGAGGACTACGCCCGCAACGCCGTCGGCAGCGGCCTGCTCGCCGCGCTCGCCGACCTGCTGGTGCGCCGCAAGCCCCGCGAAGCCGCCGAAGCGTTCCTCGCGGCCTCGCCGATGCCGGCCCGGTACGCCGGCACCGCCTTCCACACCGCGATGGGCACCGCGTTCGCCCGCGAAGGCGTGCTCGTCCGCGACCCGGACCGGCTCAAGGCACTGGACACTGTGGACACCGTCGTGCTGCACGCCGACGCGCTGCACGGCGAAGACGGCCTCGATCCGCACGCCGAAGCCGTGCTGGACGCGGCCCGCCGGGCCGAGGCACGGGTCGTCATCACCGGCGACGACGCCCGCGACCGGCTCGGCGAGTTCGCCTCGCTCGCCGACGACGTCGCCGCGGAATCGTTCTTCGGGCTGGTGACGCGGCTGCAGGACGAAGGCCGGGTCGTGCTCACCGTCGGCCGCCCGCCCGCGCGTTGTGCGCCGCACTGCGACGAGGTGGCGGGCCTGCTCGCCGGCGACCTCTGCGTCGCCCTCGCCGATCGCCACGCGCCGGTGCTCTGGGGCGCCGACCTGGTCGTCCGGCCGGGGCTGACCGGGGTGTGGCGGGTCCTGCGGGCGGCCGGCGCCGCGCGGGTGAACAGCCGGCGGGCCACCCGGGTGGCGACCGCGGGCAGCCTGATCGGCGGCCTGCTGCTGATGTCACGCCGGCGGCGGACGCTGGTGCCGTTCGTGCCCCGGCTGGACCCGGTGCTGCTCGGCGGGCTGACCGGGCTGGCGATGGGCACGCTCGCCGCGGTGCGGGTGGCCGCCGCCCGGCCCCCGGCCGGCCGGACCCGGATCGCCTGGCACGAGCTGACCGGCGACGAGGTCCTCCGCCGGCTCGCCGACGCGGAACCCGAGCCCACGAACTGGGAGCTGACGGCCCGGCGGGTGCGGGCGGTGACCGGCGCGGTGGCCCGGCACCCGGCCGCGGCGCCGGTCCGGTTCGGGACGGGCCTCGCCGCCGACGTCGTCGCCGAGCTGAACGACCCGCTGACCCCGGTGCTGGCCCTCGGCGCGGTCGCGTCCGCGGTGGTCGGCTCACCGGTGGATGCGCTGCTGGTGGCCGCGGCGATGGGCCTCAACGCCGTCGTCGGCGGCGCGCAGCAGTTCCGCGGCCGCCGCGCGCTGGCGAAGCTGCAGGACGGGATGCGGCAACGGGCGCGCAGGGAAGGCGGCGGGGTCGTCGACGCGCGGGCGCTGCAAGCGGGCGACCGGATCGAACTGCGGGTCGGCGACGTCGTCCCCGCCGACGCCCGGCTGCTGACCGCCAACGACCTCGAGGCGGACGAATCCGCGCTGACCGGCGAGTCGCTCCCGGTCGCCAAGCAGCTCGACCCGGTGCCCGGCGCGCCGCCGGCCGAGCGCAGCTGCCTGGTCTTCGCCGGCACCACGGTGGTCAGCGGCGAAGGCACCGCGGTCGTCGTGGCGGTCGGCTCCGAGACCGTGGCCGGCCGGGCGGTCGAGCTGGCCACCCGGACCGCCGCCGCGGTGGGCATCCAGGCCCGGCTGCAGGACCTCACCCGCCGCGCCCTGCCGCTGACGATGCTCGGTGGCGCGCTCGTCACCGGCCTTTCGGCGATCCGCGGCCGTCCGCTGCGCCGCGCACTGGCCGGCGGCGTGGCGATCGCCGTGGCCGCGGTGCCCGAAGGACTGCCGTTGGTGGCCACCGTGGCCCAACGGGCGGCGGCCCGGCGGCTGTCCGCGCGCGGCATCCTGGTCCGCGCCCCGCGGGCGCTGGAAGCGTTGGGGCGCTTGGACGTCGTCTGTTTCGACAAGACGGGCACGCTGACCGAAAACCGGCTGCGCGTGGTGACGACGACCGGGCCCGACGGCGAAGCACGTGAACCGGGCCCCGAGGACGCCGTGCTGCGGGCCGCCGCGCGCGCCTGCCCGGGCACGCTCGACGACCCCCACGTGCGGGCGCACGCCACCGACCACGCCGTGCTCGACGCCGCCGGCCCCGACGAAGGCTGGACCGAACTCGCCGGGCAGCCGTTCGAGGCGAACCGCGGCTACTCGGCCACGATCGGCCGGGACTCCGGCGGCGATCCGACGCTCGTCGTCAAGGGTGCCCCGGAGATCGTGCTGCCCGCCTGCGCCGGCGCGGACGAGCTGGCCCGCGCCGCGGAAGCCTTGGCGGACAAGGGCTTGCGCGTGCTGGCGGTGGCGTCCCGGAAGACCCGGCCCGCGCTCGACGGCGACGACGAAGAAGTGCTGGCGGGCCTGGAGTTCCTCGGGTTCCTCGGGCTGGCGGACACGCTGCGGCCGACCGCCGGGCCGCTGATCTCCGGGCTGCGCGCGGCCGGCGTGGCGCCGGTGATGCTCACCGGCGACCACCCGAACACCGCGCGGGCCATCGCGACATCGCTCGGCTGGCCGTCCGACGCCCCGGTCGTCACCGGTGACGAGCTGGCCGCCCTCGACCGGGCCGGCCGGGCCCGGCTGCTCTCCGGCGCCGGCGTGATCGCCCGCGTCGCACCGGAGCAGAAACTGCAGGTCGTGGAGGCGCTGCGCGAAGCGGGGCGGGTGACGGCGATGGTCGGCGACGGCGCGAACGACGCGGCCGCCATCCGCGCCGCGGACGTCGGCATCGGCGTGCGCGCCCGGGCGTCGACCGCCGCCCGCACCGCGGCCGACGTCGCGCTGACCGGCGAGGACCTGACCGTCCTGCTGGAGGCGGTGGCGGAGGGCCGCGCGCTGTGGCGCAGCGTCTCGGACGCGGTGGTGATCCTCGTCGGCGGCAACGCGGGCGAGATCGGCTTCTCGGTGCTGGGCACGCTGCTGTCGGGCGACTCGCCGCTGGGCACCCGCCAGCTGCTGCTGGTCAACCTGCTGACCGACCTGTTCCCGGCGATGGCGGTGGCGGTCACCCGCCCGGACGACGCCGGTTCCGGCGGGCTCGGCGACGGCCTGACCCGCGCGATCACCAGCCGGGGCGTGACGACGGGCGTCGGCGCGACGACGGCGTGGCTGATCGGGCGCTGCACCCCGGGAACCGTGCGCCGCACGAGCACGATGGCCCTGTGCGGGCTGGTCGGCACCCAGCTGGCCCAGACCCTGCGCGGCCGCCGCCGCAGCCCCCTGGTGGTCGGTACCGCGGTCGGGTCGGCGCTGGTGCTGGCGGCGATCGTGCAGACGCCGGGGGTGAGCCGGTTCTTCGGCTGCACCCCGCTCGGCCCGCTGGCCTGGGCCGGAGTCGGCGCGGGGGTGGCGACGGGAGCGCTGACGTCGTCGCTGCCGATCCTGCGGCAGCCGTAACTCGCCGGATCCGGGGTAGCGCCGGCGCTACCCCGGATCCGGTGGTCCGCACTGCTGATCTTCGCGCCGGATCCCGGCATCGTGGGCGGTGTCCGAATCCGGTGGCGAAGGAGCAGAACGATGAAGACTTCCGTGGTGCGCAAGGGCGTCGTGGTCCTGGCGGTGGCGGGCCTGCTGGGCGCGACGGTCACGACGGCCGAGGCGGGGCCGCCCCGCAACGGCGCCCTCCAGGAGAAGCTCGACGCGCTGGTGGGCCAGTTCCCGGCGGCGCTCGCCACGGTGAGCCGCGGCGGCCGCACGGAGTCGCTGGTCGCCGGTTCCGCGCGGCTCGGGAGCCGGGTCCCGGTCCCGGCCGACGGGCGGGTGCGGGCGGGCAGCAACACGAAGACGTTCACCGCGGTGGTGGTGCTGCAGCTGGTGGCCGAGGGCAAGGTGGAACTGGACGCGCCGATCGAGCGGTACCTGCCCGGCCTGGTGCCGGGTGGGTCGGCGATCACCGTCCGGCAGCTGCTGCAGCACACCAGCGGGCTCCCGAACTACACCGAGTACCTCGGGGTGGACGACGTCGCGAAGCTGCAGCACCGGTACTTCGAGCCCCACGAGCTGCTCGCACTGGCGCTGGCCCACCCGGCGAAGTTCGCCCCCGGCACGAAGTGGGAGTACAGCAACACGAACTACGTGCTGGCGGGCCTGCTGATCGAACGGGTGACCGGACGCCCGGTGGCGGAGCAGATCACCGAGCGCGTGATCCGGAAAGCGGGCCTGCGCAACACTTACTGGCCGCAAGCCGGCGACCAGGCCATCCGGGGCCCGCACCCGCAGGGGTACGCGCGGTCGGGTGACGAGGTGATCGACGTGACCGAGCTGGACCCGTCGTGGGGCTGGGCGGCCGGCCAGCTGATCTCGACCCCGGGCGACCTCGCCCGGTTCGCCCGCGTGCTGCTGGACGGCCAGCTGCTCCCGGCGGCGCAGCTGGCGGAGATGCGCAAGACGGTCGACGCGCCCTTGCTGCCGGGCTGGCGCTACGGCCTGGGCCTGTTCCGCGTGCCCCTCAGCTGCGGCGGCGTGTACTGGGGCCACGGCGGCGACATCCCCGGGTTCGAAACCCGCGGCGGCGCCACCGACGACGGCCGTTCGGTCGGCCTGGCGGTGACGGCGCTGCCGGGCACCTACGGCGACCCCGAACAGGGGGCACAGGCGGTGGTGTCCGCAGTGGACACGGCTTTCTGCCGCTGACGCCGGATCGCTCGATCCTTCCTAGTGTCCTGCGCCTGAAATCCGCTATCTAATTGTAGGATGCGGTGATGGCGGGTCGTGGACGGTCCAAGGTCGAG
>NZ_CP100416.1:3380947-3679718 GCF_026017845.1 Amycolatopsis mediterranei | reverse complement strand
GTCTGGCGCAAGACCGCCGAGGAGATCATCGACTCGCTCGCACGATATTGCCAACGAATTTCAGGCGCAGGACACTAGCGGCCGAGCACCTCGGCGGTGAACCCGGCCGCCGCGGCGAAGGCGGTGAGCTCGTCGCCGCGGGCGGCGGGCAGGAGGACGAGCGGGTAGCAGTCGGACTCTATGTCGAGGACCGCCAGGGCCGTTCCCGTGCTGTGCAGCCGGTTTCCCGCGGCTTCGAGGAACTCGTAGGTGGGCAGCTCGATCCGGGCCAGTGCCGTCCAGAGCTCGTCGGCGGGCGGCGCGGACCGCAGGGCCCGCAGCAAGCCGCTGATTTCGCCGGCCGACTCCTTCCAGTCGACTTCGGCGAGCAGCCCGTGGTCGTCGAGGGCGTTCACCAGCGCGATCCACGCCAGCAAGGGGAAGGGTTCGTCGATCCCGCGCTCCTCGAGCCGCTCGGCGTGCGCCAGCACGAAAGCACCGGGATCGTCGAGGGCGGCCACGGCGTGCTCGGCCACCTGCGGGACGTCCGGCGCCAGCAGGGCGGCGACGGCGAGGAGCGCGTCACGGGCGGGTGCAGTCATCGATGTCCTCCGCGGGCCGGGTGTGCGACGGGACAGATGATGGCAGCAGCAAGCCACTCGCGCGGAGCAGCCCGTCCTTCCGGCCCGTGCGGCCTGGTCGTAGCCGGAATCGGTCAGTGCGCGCGGGCGCGGAGGTGCGCGCGTTCCCCGTGGCGGCCGAACAGGATGAGCACCTCGACCGCCTTTCCGTCGGCGCTGCCGAGCCAGTGCGGGATCGTGGTGTCGAACTCCGCCGCCTCGCCCGCGGGCAGCACCAGGTCGTGCTCACCGAGGACCAGCCGCAGGTTTCCGTGGAGCACGTACAGCCATTCGTGGCCTTCGTGGATCTGGTGGTGCGGAACCGGCGGCCGGTCCGCGCTGGGGATGATCATCTTGTACGCCTGCATGCCGCCGGGCCGCCGCGACAGCGGCACGAACGTCATGCCGTGGCGGTGGATCGGGGTGAGGTGGATGCGCGGGTCGCCGGTCCGGGGTGCGCCGACGAGGTCGTCGAGCGGGACGTCGTAGGCGCGGGCCAGCGGCAGCAGCAGTTCCAGGCCGGCGCGCCGCTGCCCGCTTTCCAGCCGCGACAACGTGCTCTCCGACACCCCGGTGGCGGCCGCGACGTCGGCGAGGGTCATCCCGCGGTGCCGGCGCAGCGCCCGCAGCCGGGGGCCGACCGCGTGCAGCACGTCCTCGAAGTCGTCACTCACCCGGCCCATCTTGCCGGAACCGCAAGAAACCGTGCCGGATCCGCCAGGGCCGGGTCAAGGTGGGCGCATGAGCACATCGACCACCGAAGCGTCCCGGTTCTGGGACGGCCACTACACGGCCCACCTTCCGGACGGCGAGCCGCGCGCCAACGTCCGGCTCGTCGAGGTCGTCTCCCCGCTGGCGCCCGGGCGGGCGCTCGACCTCGGGTCCGGCGCGGGCGGGGACGCGCTGTGGCTGGCCCGGCGCGGCTGGCACGTGACCGCCGCCGACATCTCCGCCGTCGCCCTCGCCCATCTCGGCCGCCGCGCCCGGGACCTCGGGCTCGCCGACCGGATCACCGGTGCCCGGCACGATCTGGCCGCGACCTTCCCGGCGGGCCCGTTCGACCTCGTTTCGGCGCACTACCTGCACACGTCCTTCCCGCTCCCCCGCGACCGGGTGCTGCGGCAGGCCGCGGAAGCGCTCTCCCCCGGCGGCCGGCTCCTGGTCGTCGAGCACGGGTCCGTCGCGCCGTGGTCGTGGAACCAGGACCCGGCGTCCTGCCCGCCGCTGGAAGCGCCGCCGCTCGATCCCGCGGTGTGGACCGTCGAGCGCGCCGACGCCCTCACCCGCCGCGCCACCGGACCCGGCGGGCAGGCCGCCGACGTCGTCGACCACCTCCTGCTGATCCACCGCACCCGATGAAAGGCCCGGCCATGCCCCGAACCCGGCGGCGGGACACCCCGCCCCCACGCACCGGACCGGCCGAAAAGGAGGTGCTGCGCGGTTTCCTCGACCACCTGCGGGCCGCGGTGGTGGCCAAGGCCCACGACGTGCCGGAGCCGCAGGTCCGGACGCCCGGCGTCCCGTCGGGCACGTCACTGCTGGGCCTGGTCCGGCACCTCGCGCACGTCGAACGCTTCACGTTCCTCGGCGAGGACACCGCGGACTGGCCCGGGACGTTCCGGCCGCGCCCGGACGAGACCGTCGACTCGGTCGTGGCCGGCTACCGCGCCGCGTGCGAGCGGGCGAACGCCGTCATCGACGCCTGCACCGACCTGACGCAGCCGGTGGCCCGGCCCGGCCGCGCCGCGCCGTCGATGCGCTGGGCGCTGGTTCACCTGATCGAGGAGACCGGCCGCCACGCCGGGCACGCCGACATCCTGCGCGAGCTGATCGACGGCAGCACCGGCCGCTGACCGAGGTCGGCGGGGTGGCCGGGCGCAGTTTCCGAATTCTGCGCATTTTCGGTTCCCGGCCCGGCAATCGCTTGTGAATCCACTGTGGAACGGCGACGGAAAGCGGAATTCCCGCGTGCGGACCGAAGTGGGAAAAGGGCCGGTGGTTCGTTCGCCCTGCGAGGCGCCCGGAAGAGTGCTATTTGATCCTTTATGAGTGAATCACCGAACTATCCGCAGTCGTCCGCTTCGACGGGCCCGGCGCCCGCACCGCCCCGGCCGGGCACGGTCGAAGGCGCCTTCTGGGCGTTCATCGTCGCGCCGGTGGTCGGGCTCATCGGGAGCCTGCTGATCTTCGGCAACCGGGACAAGATCGCCACCACCATGCGCGACTCGAACAGACAACGCGGCGGCAACCTCACCGACGCGCAGATCGACCAGACGGTGAACGTCACGATCATCACCGCGGTGGTGATCGCGGTGATCATCGCGGGCTTGTACCTGCTGTTCGCGTTCAAGCTGCGCGCCGGCCGCAACTGGGCGCGGATCGTGCTGACGGTGCTCGCCGCCCTGCAGCTGCTGTCGGTGCTGATCGGGCAGAGCACGATCGGCGGCTACCTCGCGGTGCTCGCGGCAGTGGTCGGCGTGGTGCTGTCGTTCACCGGCCCGTCGAACGCCTACTTCGCGGCGGCCAAGGTCCAGCGCTGAGGACCTTCGCGCGGCGGCCCGGGGCGGACCGCCGCGCGAATCGCCTTGTTTTCGGTGCTGCCCCGCTGCCCAGCAGGGGACCGGACGTGGGGCCCGCCCGGAACCCCGGCGGTCAGGCTGTCCGGTGTGGACAGTCAGCTGTTCCACATCCGGGCGGTCAGCCGGAGGAACTCGCGGCCGTCGCCGGCGCGCTGTGCCGTCCCGCGGTCGGGGTAGACGTCCAGTACCCGGTCCACCCCCGTCAGCCGCAGGGCGCGGCTCACCACCGCGTTGTCGCCCGTCACGATGCGGAGGCGGGCGTTCTGGGCGGCGGCGTGGTCGGTCATCGCGCTCAGCACGCGAACGCCCGCCGCGCCGAGGAAGTGCAGGCCGGCGAGGTCCAGCACGATCACCCGCGGTTCCGGGCTCCCGGCCAGCGCGGCGGCCACCGATCCCACGACGACGAGCACCGTTCCGGCGTCGAGCTCACCGGCCAAGGCCAGGAACACCGGCTCTCCATGCGAGCACGAAACCCGCAACCGCCCCGGCCGGGAACCGAAGGACGCCACCCGAAAACACCCCATCTTCGTCGAAAGCCGGCACGAACAGGCAATGCGGCCCCTGCACGACCCGCTCGCGCGCCAGACTAATAACCGTATCCGGTTGATCACAAGCCGTGACCGCGTGAGTCGACCCGATCGTGTTTCGCCAGGGCACGACGGGGGAAGTCACGCCAGGCGATCTGCTCACAAGGAGGTTGTCATGGCGGCAACACCCGATCCGGCGTCCACCGGGGTGCGCACCCTCATCCCGGCACGCATCGACCGGTTGCCCTGGTCCCCGTTCCACACCCGGATGGTGGTCGCCCTCGGGGTGGCCTGGATCCTCGACGGCCTGGAGATCACGGTGGCCAGCGCGGTCGCCGACACGCTCACCAAGCCCGAGACGCTGCACATGTCGTCGGCGGCCGTCGGGCTGCTGGCGACGATCTACCTGGCCGGCGAGGTGGTCGGGGCGCTGTTCTTCGGCAGCCTCTCCGACAAGCTCGGCCGCCGGAACCTCTTCATGCTGACCCTGGCCGTCTACCTCGTCGGCAGCGGCCTCACCGCGCTGACCCTGGGCAACGGCGCGGGCTGGGTGATCTTCCTCTACGCCACCCGGTTCGTGGCCGGCATGGGCATCGGCGGCGAGTACGCGGCGATCAACTCGGCGATCGACGAGCTGATCCCGGCCCGCTACCGGGGCCGGGTGGACATCGCGGTCAACGGGACGTACTGGGCCGGGGCGGTGCTGGGGACGGTCGGGACGTACATCCTGCTCAACCGGATGGACCTGTCACTGGGCTGGCGGCTGGGCTTCCTCATCGGGCCGGTGCTCGGGCTGGTGATCCTGCTGGTGCGGCGGCACCTGCCGGAGAGCCCGCGGTGGCAGATCATGCACGGCAAGGCGGACGCGGCCGAGGAGTCGATCGCCCAGATCGAGCAGGAGGTCGAGCACACCGGCCGCAGCCTGCCGCCGGTCGACGAGAAGAAGGCGATCGAGGTGACGCCCGCCGAGCGGATCGGGTACGTGGCCCTGGCCAGGGTGCTGTTCCGCGACTACCCGTCGAGGGCCGTGCTGGGCGCGTCGCTGATGATCAGCCAGTCGTTCCTGTACAACGCGATCTTCTTCACCTACACGCTGGTGCTCGGCAAGTTCTACGGGGTCTCGTCCGCGGCGACGCCGATCTACCTGATCGCGTTCGCGGTGGGCAACCTGGTCGGCCCGTTCACCATCGGCCACCTGTTCGACACCCTCGGCCGGCGCAAGATGATCTCCGGGACGTACGTGGTGTCGGGTGTCCTGCTGGCGGTGACGGCGGTGCTGTTCTACGCGGGCGCGCTCAACGCGATCACGCAGACGATCGCGTGGTGCGTGATCTTCTTCTTCGCCTCCGCCGGCGCGAGCGCGGGCTACCTGACGGTGAGCGAGATCTTCCCCCTGGAAGTCCGGGCGAAGGCGATCGCGGTGTTCTTCGCGATCGCGCAGTGCTTCGGCGCACTGGGCCCGGTGATCTACGGCGCCCTGATCGGCACGGGCGAGCACCCGGTCCGCCTGTTCATCGGCTACCTGCTGGGCGCGGCCGTGATGATCGCGGGCGGCTTGGTGGCCCGGTTCCTCGCGGTGGACGCGGAGGGCAAGTCCCTGGAGGACATCGCCCAGCCCCTCGCCGCCGCGGGCCGTCGCGGCCGCACGCGCGCCGAGGGCGCGTCGTCGCCGTTCTCGACCTGACGACAGGCGGCCGGCAACTGCCTTGAATGACTCATTCCTGACCTCCGACGCCAGGAATGAGTCATTCAAGACGCCGGACCAGACGCTCCGGTTTAAGCTCGACAAGCCCTGGGTAGTCGGCCCAGCGGAAGAGCCGAAGTCGGGAGGTGGGCGTGGGACCACGGCAGTGGCTCGAATCCTGGCCCGTCTACCGGCAGCTCACCGGCACCGACCCGCTCGGCCGGGGCAAGGCCGCCGAATCCCCACGCTCCGAAGCCTTGGCCCCGCGGACCGCGAGCGCCGACCGGGTGGCCAAGTCCGTCTGCCCCTACTGCGCCGTCGGTTGCGGGCAGCAGGTCTTCGTCTCCGGCGAGAAGGTCGTCCAGATCGAAGGCGACCCGCACAGCCCCATCTCCCGCGGCCGGCTCTGTCCCAAGGGCTCGGCGAGCAAGCAGCTGGTCACCGGCCCGCAGCGCGAGCAGAAGGTCCGCTACCGCGCGCCCTACGCCACCGAGTGGACCGAGCTGGACCTCGCCACCGCCATGGACATGGTCGCCGACCGCGTGCTCGACGCCCGCCGCAAGGGCTGGCAGGACACCGACTCCCGCGGGAAGCCGCTGCGGCGCACCATGGGCCTGGCCAGCCTCGGCGGCGCCACCCTGGACAACGAAGAGAACTACCTGATCAAGAAGCTCTTCACCGCGCTGGGCGCGATCCAGATCGAAAACCAGGCCCGCATTTGACACTCCGCCACCGTTCCCGGTCTGGGGACTTCCTTCGGTCGCGGTGGCGCGACGGACTACCAGCAGGACCTGCAGAACGCCGACTGCGTCGTCATCATGGGCTCGAACATGGCCGAGGCGCACCCGGTGGGGTTCCAGTGGGTGATGGAGGCGAAGGCCCGCGGGGCCGAGGTGTTCCACATCGATCCGCGCTTCACCCGGACGAGCGCGCTCGCCGACGCCCACGTCCCGCTGCGCGCCGGCACCGACATCGCGTTCCTCGGCGGGGTGATCAACCACATCCTGAGCAACGACCTCGACTTCCGCGAGTACGTGGTCGCCTACACCAACGCCTCCTTCCTGGTGTCCGAGGACTACCAGGACACCGAGGACCTCGACGGCCTCTTCAGCGGCTACGACGAAGCCAAGGCCGCCTACGACCCCTCGACCTGGCACTACGAGAGCATCCGGCCTGCCGAGGGCGGCGGGCACGGCAAGGAGACGTCGGCGTCCGACCAGCACGGCTCGGGCGGGCCGGTGCTCGAAGGCGGCAGCGAGGAGATCGCCGCCGATCCGACGCTGCAGCACCCCCGGTGCGTGTTCCAGATCCTCAAGCGCCACTTCGCCCGCTACACGCCGGAGATGGTCGAGGCCACCTGCGGGACGCCGAAGGAGCTCTTCCAGCGGGTCTGTGACGCCTGGACGCGCAACTCGGGCCGGGAGCGCACCGCCGCGCTCGTCTACAGCGTGGGCTGGACGCAGCACAGCGTCGGCGCCCAGTACATCCGGGCGGGCTCGATCATCCAGCTGCTGCTCGGCAACATCGGGCGGCCCGGCGGCGGGGTGTTCGCGCTGCGCGGGCACGCCAGCATCCAGGGCTCGACCGACATCCCGACGCTGTTCAACCTGCTGCCCGGCTACCTGCCGATGCCCACCCCCGACCAGGCCACGCTGGCCGGCTACCTCGACAGCGTCCGCGGCGACAAGCAGAAGGGCTTCTGGCGCAACGCCGACGCCTACACCGTGTCGCTGCTGAAGGAGTACTGGGGCGAGAAAGCCACGCCGGACAACGACTTCTGCTTCGGCTACCTGCCGAGGATCAACGGCGACCACGGCACCTACCGCACGGTCATGGACATGGTCGACGGCAAGGTCTCCGGCTACTTCCTGCTCGGGCAGAACCCCGCCGTCGGGTCCGCGCACGGCCGGCTGCAGCGGCTCGGCATGGCCAACCTCGACTGGCTGGTCGTCCGGGACCTGACGATGATCGAGAGCGCCACCTTCTGGAAGGACGCGCCGGAGATCGAGACCGGCGAGATCGTGCCGGAGCAGTGCCGCACCGAGGTGTTCTTCTTCCCCGCCGCCTCGCACGTCGAGAAGGAAGGGACGTTCACCCAGACCCAGCGCATGCTGCAGTGGCGCGAAAAGGCCGTCGAGCCGGCCGGGGACCAGCGCTCGGAGCTGTGGTTCTTCCACCACCTCGGCCGGCTCGTCCGGGAGCGGCTGGCGGGCTCGGAAGACGAGCGCGACCGGCCGGTGCTCGACCTCACCTGGGACTACGCAGTGCACGGCGACGAACCCTCCGCCGAGGACGTGCTGCGCCGGATCAACGGCCAGGACCTCACCACCGGCAAGGAACTCGGCGGCTACCTCGAGCTCAAGGCCGACGGCAGCACCTCCTGCGGCTGCTGGATCTACAGCGGTGTCTACGCCGACGGCGTCAACCAGGCCGCCCGCCGCAAGTCCCGCTTCGAGCAGGACTTCTACGCCCACGAGTGGGGCTGGGTGTGGCCGATGGACCGGCGGGTGCTCTACAACCGCGCGTCCGCCGACCCGCAGGGACGGCCGTGGAGCGAACGCAAGGCCCTGATCTGGTGGGACGCCGGCAAGGGCGAGTGGACCGGCCACGACGTGCCCGACTTCGAAAAGACCAAGCCGCCGGACCACGTCCCGCCGCCGGACGCCGTCGGCCCGGCTGCGCTGCGCGGCGACGACCCGTTCATCATGCAGTCGGACGGCAAAGCGTGGCTGTTCGCGCCGTCGGGGCTGGCCGACGGGCCGCTGCCGACGCACTACGAGCCGCACGAATCGCCGTTCCGGAACCCGTTCTACGCGCAGCAGGGCAATCCGACGCGGAAGGTCTACGGCCGCCGGGACAACCCGTCGCACCCGTCGCCGCCCGAAGCCGGGGGCGAGGTGTTCCCGTTCGTGTTCACCGCCGCGCGGCTGACCGAGCACCACACCGCGGGCGGGATGAGCCGGACCCTGCCGTACCTGTCGGAGCTGCAGCCGGACCTGTTCGTCGAGGTCTCCCCCGAGCTCGCGAAGCTGCGCGGGCTCGCGCACCTCGGCTGGGCACACGTCGTCACCGCGCGGGCGGCCGTCGAGGCGCGGGTGTTCGTCACCGACCGGATGGCGCCGCTGCGGGTGCAGGACCGGATCGTGCACCAGGTGTGGATGCCCTACCACTGGGGCGGCTCCGGGCTGGTGTCCCGCGACGTCGTCAACGATCTCTTCGGCGTGGTGCTGGACCCGAACGTCTTCATCCAGGAGAGCAAGGTCGCCACCTGCGACGTCCGCCCCGGCCGGCGGCCGCGAGGGGCCGAGCTGCTCGCGTTGCTCGCGGAGTACCGCGCGCGGGCGGGCATCACGCCGGAAACGGGTACCCGGGTCGCCACCGCGCACGGCACCGAGCACGTCGAACCCGGCCACGCCACGGAGGACCGACCATGAGCATCGAAAACCGGCTCTCCGGGCCGCTGCCGGACGTCGCCGGCGAGGCGGGGCACACCGGGCACCCGCCGCGCGTCGGGTTCTTCACCGACACGTCCGTGTGCATCGGCTGCAAGGCCTGCGAAGTCGCCTGCAAGGAGTGGAACGCCGTCCCCGAAGACGGGCTCGACCTGCTCGGGATGTCGTTCGACAACACCGGCGCGCTCGGCGCGAACTCGTGGCGGCACGTGGCCTTCATCGAGCAGCAGCGCCCGCTCGGCGGCCAGTCGCCCGGGCTCGAGGGGCTGCCGACCGGGCCGTCCGCGATCGACGTGACCACCGCCTTCGTCGCCGAGGAGCTGCGGGAGGCGCCGCGGGGTGGCGGCGGGCTGGGCACCACTCCCCTGCCGCGGGCGCCGGAAGACCTCGGCATGCCGTCGTTCGACCTACCCGGCGCGACGACCGGCGCCGAGGGCCGGACCGACTTCCGGTGGCTGATGGCGTCGGACGTGTGCAAGCACTGCACGCACGCCGGCTGCCTCGACGTCTGCCCGACCGGCGCGCTGTTCCGCACCGAATTCGGCACGGTCGTGGTGCAGCAGGACATCTGCAACGGCTGCGGCTACTGCGTTTCGGGCTGCCCGTACGGCGTCATCGACCGCCGCCCGGACGACGGACGGGCGCAGAAGTGCACGCTCTGCTACGACCGGCTCCACGACGGCCTCGAACCGGCGTGCGCCAAGGCCTGCCCGACCGACTCGATCCAGTTCGGCGAACTCGACGAGCTGCGGGAACGGGCGGCCCGCCGCGTCGAGGACCTGCACGAGCGCGGCGTGCCCGAGGCACGGCTCTACGGGCACGACCCGGATGACGGCGTCGGCGGCAACGGCGCGTTCTTCCTGCTCCTGGACGAACCCGAGGTCTACGGGCTCCCGCCGGATCCGGTGGTGCCGACCCGCGAGCTGCCCGCGATGTGGAAGTACGCCGGGATGGCGGCCTCGGCGCTGCTCGCCGCCGCGGTCGCGTCGTTCGGGTCGTTCGGAAGGAGGCGCCGGTGACCTCGCACGAACCGCGCAGCGACGCCGGGGCCGCCGACACCCGGGCCCGCGTGTTCGGCCGCCGCAAGCGCGGCGGCTCCGGGGAAGAGCTGATGGTGCCCCGCGCCGAGTTCCGGTCGTACTACGGGCGGCCGGTGCTCAAGCCGCCGGTCTGGGAGTGGAAGGTGCCGGCGTACCTGTTCACCGGCGGGCTCGCGGCGGGCACGTCGCTGCTGGCCGCCGGGGCCGACCTGACCGGGCGGCCGGCGCTGCGCCGGGTGGGCCGCACGGGTTCGCTGGCGGCGCTGCTCGCCAGCGTCTACCTGCTGGTGGCCGACCTCGGGCGGCCGGAACGGTTCCACCACATGCTGCGCGTCGCGAAGCCGACGTCGCCGATGAGCGTCGGCACCTGGATCCTGAGCGCGTTCGGCCCGGGGGTCGGCGTGGCCGCGGCCGCCGAGGTGCTGCCCGCCGGGCTGCGCCGCGCCCTGCCCGGCCGGCTCCTGCACGCGGTCGCCCGGCCCGCCGGGCTGGCCTCGGCGGTCATCGCGCCGGCCGTCGCGTCGTACACGGCGGTGCTGCTGTCGCAGACGGCGGTGCCGGCCTGGCACGAGGCCCACGCCCCGCTGCCGTTCGTGTTCACCGGCTCCGCGGCGGCGAGTTCGGGCGGCTTCGCGATGGCGCTGGTCCCGGTCGAGGAGGCCGGTCCGGCGCGGGCGCTGGCGGTCTTCGGCGCCGCGACCGAACTGGTGGCGTCGAAGGTGCTGGAGAGGCGGCTCGGCCTCACGGCGGAGGCGTACACGACGGGCAAGGCGCACCGGCTGCGGAAGTGGTCGGAGCGGCTGACCGCGGCGGGGCTGCTGGGCGCGGTGCTCGGGCACCGCAGCCGCGCGGTCTCGGTGACGGCCGGGGCGGCGCTGTTCGCCGGGAGCGCGTTGCAGCGCTTCGGGGTGTTCGAGGCCGGCGTCGAGTCCACAAAGGACCCGAAGTACGTCGTCGTGCCGCAGCGGCAGCGCGCGAACCGGCGATGACGGCCGCCGCGTAGCCGAACATCCGGCCGAGCGGCGGTCAGCCCCGCCCGTTCCCGCGCAACCGGGGCAGCACGGCCAGCCAGTCCAGCGCCGCCTCGACACTTTCGTGGATCGGCAACAGCCGCTCCAGCCCCAGCACCCGGATCGGGCGCCGCACCGCCCGGCCCGCCGCCGCGATCGCGAAGGGCACTCCGCTCACGTGCGCTTCCGACGCCGCCACCAGCAGCTCCGTGATCCCGCCCGCGCCGCAGAACGACACTTCCGGCAAATCCAGCACCAGCGCCCGCGGGGCGAGGTCGATCTCCTCGCCGAGCCGCGTCCGGAGCCGGCTCAGCACCGGCAGGTCGATTTCGCCGCGGATTGCGACGATCGTCGCCTCCGCGGTGGCCGTCACCGTCAGGGTCATCGCGGACGGGACGTCGACGCGGAACTGCGGAGCGGCGATCTGGTCGAGCACACGGGCCTCCTCGGAACGAGGGACGGCCGGGAGGCAGCCCCGCCTCCCGGCCCACCCACGGGACGAACGCGCAGGGGAGCTGGCGGGCGGCTGCCGGTTGAACCGCGATGCCCCACACGGTACGCCTGCACGGCGGCGGCTTCCGCGCCGACACCGAATTCGTCGAATTCGGACTCATCCGCGCGAATTCCCGGAATGCGCCGCCGCCGATGGCGGATAACGGTTCGGAGATCCCGTTGCTCCCGACGCACACCGGACGCCCGTCTTCTGCTAAAAAGTTCATCGTTTCACCGACCGACGCAGGGGTGCGGGTGGCTTTCGAGGAACAGCTCGTCAACGGGCGGTACCGGCTTCTGGGGCACCTCGGTCGCGGCGCGATGAGCCTGGTGTGGCGGGCCAAGGACGAGCGGCTGGACCGCGTCGTGGCCGTCAAGCAGTTCCTGCACGAGCCGGGTACCGGCGGCGACGTCTGCGAGCGCGCGATCCGGGAGGCGCGGCTGGCGTCCCGGCTGCGGCACCCGCACGCCGTCGCGGTGTACGACGTGTTCGAGGACGCCGGCTCGATGTACCTGGTCATGGAGTACGTGCCCGCCCGGTCGCTGACCGAGCTCCTCGTCGAACGCGGGCCGCTGCCCCGGTGCGACGTGCTGCGGCTCGGGCGGCAGATCGGCGCGGCACTGGCCGCCGCGCACGGCGACTGGATCCTGCACCGGGACGTCACGCCCAACAACGTGCTCGTCACCGACGACGGCACCGCCCGGATCACCGACTTCGGCGTGTCGCGCGCGCTCGGCGAGCACCCGGCGGCCGACGAAGGCGTCGTCGTCGGCACGCTCCCCTACCTGGCCCCGGAAGTCGCCCGGGGCGGGGAAGCGGGGCTGCCGTCCGACGTCTATTCGCTCGGCGCCACGCTCTACACCGCTTTGGAGGGCAGGCCGCCGTTCGGCACCAGCGACGACCCGATCACCCTGCTGCGGCGGATCACCGAGAACCAGCTCACCCCGCCGGTCCACGGCGGCCCGCTGACCGCGGTGCTGCTGCGGATGCTCGAACGCGATCCGGCCGCGCGCCCGTCCATGCAGGAGGCGGTGGACCTGCTGGCCGCCGTCGGCCGGCCGGCCCCGGTCCCGCGCCGGCGGTCCGGGCTCCGCCGCGCCACCGTGATCGGGGCGGCCGCGTGCCTGACGTCGGTGAGCGTGGTGGGCGGCCTCGCCCTCACCGACCGGCCCGCGACCACCACCGCGGCCCCCGTCGAGCACCTGCCGACGACGATCACCGCCGACCACACGGTCAGCAGCACCACCACGGCGCCCGCGCCGGTGCCGGCCCGCGCGTCCGAGGTGCCGTCGCGGCGCTCCACGCCGGCGGCCCCGCCCGCGGCCGCCGGGTGCACCGCGCGCTACGAGGTCACAAACGCCTGGCCGGGCGGCGCCCAGGCGCAGGTGACCGTGCACAACGACCGGCCGACGCGGCTCACCGGCTGGACGGTGACCTGGGTCCAGCCCGGCGGCGCCGGCATCCGGGACCTGTGGAACGGCACCCTGAGCCAGGCCGGTTCGTCGGTGACGGTCACCGACGCGGGCTGGAACGCCCTCGTCGAGCCGGACGGTTCGGCTTCGTTCGGGCTGAACCAGGACATCACCGACGGCCGCGCGGTCGTCCCGGCCCTCGACTGCCGGACGCAGTGAGACCGTTATCGTTCCGTCACAACCGGATCGCCGATTCTTCCGTAGCCGCCCGTCCCGTTTCCGGCATCCGGAACGAATACGTCGAACACATTTCGTACCCCCACCCAGGTGAGTGAATTGCTCCGACGCGCCGAACTGCGCGCCGGAACCGGCCGTGTTCCCGCTGACGGAGACGACGGAGGGGAGCGCGCCCGTGCACGAAGGGGCAGTGATCGACGGCCGGTACCGCGTGCTGGGCCGGGCGGGTCACGGCGCGATGGGGACCGTGTGGCGGGCGAAGGACGAGCGGCTCGATCGCCTGGTCGCGATCAAGCAGCTCTTCCCCGACTCCCCCGCCGACCCGGCGTCCGCCGAGCGCACGCGCGACCGGACGGTCCGGGAGGCCCGGGTCACCGCCCGGCTGCGCCACCCGCACGCGGTCGTCGTGTACGACGTCGTCGAGGAGGGGTCCGGGGCCTACATCACGATGGAGTACCTGCCGTCCCGCACGCTGACCGAGCTCCTGGAAGAGCGCGGCCCACTGGTGCCGGAGTACGTGGCCGAGCTGGGCGCCCAGCTCGCCTCGGCGCTGGCCGCGGCGCACGCGGAAGGCGTGGTGCACCGCGACATCAGCCCCAACAACGTCCTGATCACCACCGACGGCGCGGCGAAGATCACCGACTTCGGGGCGGCCCACGCGCGTGGGGAAGGCACCGCCACCGGCCGCGGGCTGGTCGTCGGCACGCCGGCCTACCTCGCCCCGGAAGTCGCGGACGGCGCCGAACCCGGCTTCCCCGCCGACGTCTACTCGCTCGGCGCGACGCTCTACACCGCGCTCGAAGGGCGGCCGCCGTTCGGCACCGACGAAAACCAGCTGGCCCTGCTCAAACGCGTCGGGGCCGGCGCCGTCACCCCGCCCGTCACCAGCGGCCCGGTCACCGACGCCGTCCTCCGGCTGCTCCACCGGGATCCGGCCGCCCGCCCCGCGATGGCCGGGGCGGCGCGGCTGCTGACCCGCGCCACCGTGCCCGGCGTGGCCCCGGTGGCGGCCCCGGCCGACCGCGCACCCGCGCCGGCGCGCCGTCGCCGCTCCCGGGTGGCCTTCGCCGGGACGGCACTGGCATTGACGGCGGCGGCCGTCGTGGCGGCGACGTCGCTCCCGCCCGGCCGGGAGCCCGCCAGCGCGGCGGCCCAGCTCGCTTCGGCGCCGTCCACGACCCCGCCGTCGAAGCCGCTCGCGTCCCGGACCACGGGTCCGGCCGGCTGCGCCGCGCGCTACCAGGTGGTGAAGTCGTGGAACGGCGGCTTCCAGGGGCTGGTGACCGTGCGCAACAGCGGGCGGGCCGAAGTCACCGGGTGGACGGTCAGCTGGGCCACCCCCGCCGGGACGAGCATCGACGACCTCTGGAACGGCAGGCTCGTGCGGACCGGCGCCACCGCGGCGATCGCGAACGCCGAGTGGAATGCGGTCCTGAAGCCGGGCGAATCGACCACCTTCGGCTTCATCGCCCTGGCCCGCGGCGGCAACCGCGGGATGCCGGTGACCGACTGCCGTCCCGGGGAATGAATCGGCGCGCAGCCGATGTGGATCATCCGACGAAGGTGGCTTGACCAGCCGCGTTGACCGGCATTATGGTCATCTTCCACCCCTTCTTGTTAGCGCTAACTTCCGGCCGGACAACGGATCGGACAATGGGTCTCGAGAAAGTCCTCACCAAGATGACGAATTTCCGCGACGTGGCGGACGAGCCGTCGGGCGGCGGCCGCGGCGCGGTCACGATCACCGATGTGGCGAACGCGGCCGGCGTCTCGGCGAGCACGGTGTCCTACGTGATCACCGGGAAGCGGACGATCTCCCCGGCCACCCGGCGCCGGGTCGAGGAAACCATCCGCGCCCTCGGCTACCGGCGCCGCGGCGGCTCGCCGTCCCCCCGCGCCGGCGTCCTCGCCGTGGCGGTGCCGCCGCTCGGCGACCGGCAGCTGGGCACGGAGATGGAGTTCTTCTCCGCGGCGGCGGGCGCGGCCCGCGAACTGGGCTTCGACCTGCTCCTGGTCACCGACGACGACGGCACTTCGGGCCTGCACCGGGTGACGTCGGCCGCGCTGGCCGACGCGGTGATCGTGCTGGACGCCGGCGACGAAGACCCGCGCGTGCCCGTCCTGCTGGCCTCCGGCCGCCCCGCGGTGCTGGTCGGCGCGCCGGGGCAGTACCGCGGCCTGGCGTCGGTGACGCTCGACTTCGCGCCGGCCGGCCGGGCCTGCCTCACCCACCTCGCCGACCTCGGCCACCGCTCGGTCGCCCACCTCGGGCCGTCGGCCACGCTGCCCGGCCACCGGCTCCGGTACCTGCAGGGCTTCGGGGAGAGCTTCCTCACCGCCGCCGGCGAACGCGGCGTGAAAGCGGTTTCCCGGCCCTGCGCGCCGGCCGCCGAAGACGTCGCCCGCTGCCTGGACGAGCTGCTCGCCGACGGCGGCCCGACCGGGCTCGTCGTGCACGACGAAGCGGCCCTCCCCCTGGTCATGGGCACCCTGCGGCACCGCGGCCGGCAGGTCCCGGGTGACGTTTCCGTCGTCGCGGTCTGCTCGGACACGGTGGCCGGGCAGCAGCGGATCCGGCCCACCGCGGTGGTGATGCCGGCCGCCGAACTGGGCGTGCTGGCCGTCCGCCGGGCGGTGGGCCAGCTCGACGGCGAACCGGCCGGACCCGACACCGTGGCCCCCGCGTTCGTCACCGGGGAAAGCACCGCGGCGGCCCCTGCGGCATTGTCCGAGGCGTGAGAATTACCGAACCTGTTTCCCGTTGCGGCCGTATTTCCTTTCAGAGGGGCCGTCGACGGCGACAGGGGATACAGGTGGCAGCGAAAAAGGGTGCATTGGCCGGGCGGTACCGGCTGCTCGAACCGGCCGGCCACCATCCCGGCGCCACGGCGTGGCGAGCCAAGGACGAATTGCTGGACCGGTTCGTGGTCGTCGAACGGCTGCCGCCGGGGTGCCCGTTCGACGCGGCCCATTCCGACCGCGTCCGGGCCAAGGCGATCCGCGACGCGCGCGCGGCCGTCCGGCTGCACCACCCGCACGTGGTCGTGGTGCACGACGTGTTCGAGCACGACCTGACGCCGTACGTGGTGACGGAGGACCTGGCGGCCGGCACCCTGGCCGAGCTCGTCGAGCGGCGCGGGAGCTTCCCGCCGGACCGCGTCGCGGCACTCGGCGCGCAACTGGCTTCGGCGCTGGCGGCCGCGCACGCCGAGGGCGTCCTCCACCGCGGGTTCGGTCCGGACAAGGTGCTCCTCACCGCGGACGGGACGGCCAAGATCGCCGGCTTCGGGCTGGGTACCGGCGGTTTCCCCGCCCCGGAAGTGGCCGACGGCTCGGGCGCGGGTGCTCCCGCGGACGTCTATTCCCTGGGCGCCACCCTGTATTTCGCCCTCGAAGGGCGGGTGCCGGGCACCGCCGTCCCGCCGCGGACCCGCGGCGCGGTCCTCGACGCGCTGCTGGAACTCGTCCGCCCGGAACCGGCGGCCCGGCCGTCGATGGCGGACGCCGAGCGCACGCTCACCGACCTCGCCGTGTCCCGCCCGCTGATCCCGGCTCGGAAGGTCCGGTCCCGGGCCCGTGTCCTGGTGACGGGCACGGTGCTCGTCGTCGCCCTCGGCACGGCGGTGACGACGCACGCGGCCCTCCGCCGCCTCGCGGCCTCCTGAGGTTGCGAGCGCCTGAAGCACATCCCGGCAGGGCAAACCGCACACCCCGCCATTCGATCCGGCATTTCACTCGAGTGCGGATTCCGGCGCGCTTCCGCACGATTCGCGCACCACGAGCGTCGGCCAGAGCTGCAGCCGGTGCACGGGCCGCTCGGTCGTGTCGGCGAGCCGGGCCAGTGCGAGCTCGGCGGCCACCGCGCCGAGCCGGTGCTTCTGCGGGCACACCGCGGT
Organism: Amycolatopsis mediterranei; assembly: GCF_026017845.1. Lineage (NCBI taxonomy): Bacteria > Bacillati > Actinomycetota > Actinomycetes > Pseudonocardiales > Pseudonocardiaceae > Amycolatopsis > Amycolatopsis mediterranei. The sequence goes on along the minus strand of NZ_CP100416.1, from coordinate 3,662,789 downwards.
CAGCGGCGGGTCGGACGCCGCCGCGACCTCGTCGTCGTAGGAAACCACCGCCAGCTCGCCGGGGACCGCGATGCCGCCGTCACGTGCCCGTTCGATCAGGCCGATGGCCTCCCGGTCGGCGTGCACGAGCAGCGCCCGGACGCCGGCCCGAAGGCAGTGGTCCAGCAGGGCGTCGTACTCCTGCGCCCACCCCGGGGAGCCGTAGACGGGAACGTCGAGGTCGAGCGCCGCGCCGGTGTCCAGGCCCAGGGACCCGATCGTCTCGCGCCAGCCGGTGCGCAGCGCCCGGCTCGTCGGGCTGGACCGGGACGTGACCAGCCCGACCCCGCGGTGGCCGAGGGAAACCAGGTGCCGGACGGCCAGGCCCGCGCCGAGCGCGTGCGCCGTGGTGGCCGCGTCCAGCGCCAGCGTCGGCAGCTCCGGCGGCGGCAGGCGTTCGACGAGCACCACCGGGACGCTCAGCGACCCCAGCCAGCGCAGCAGGTCCAGGGCTCCGCGCCCGCTGGTGGCCGGGGCGACCAGCAGGGTCTGCACGCCGCGTTCGAGGAGCTTGGTGATCTGACGGCGGTCCTCGGCCGCGTCGTAGCTGGACGCGCGCAGGACGAGCCGGCCACCGGTGGCGGCCACCGTGGACTGCGCGCCTTGGACCACCGTCGGCCAGTAGTACTCGACCGACGGCGCGACCATGCCGACCAGCGCGCCGTGCGCGGCCGGGCCGAACGCCGAAGCGGCGCGCCCCGGCTCGGGGTGGCCGCCGCGGGGCCGGGTCAGCGTGACCCCGCCGTGCACCCGCGTCAGCAGCCCGCGGTCGGCCAGCTCGGTGACGTCCCGCCGCACGGTGACCGCGGTGACGCCCAGCCGCTCGACCAGGTCGGCGAGCCGGACCGCGCCGTGCTCGCGCACCACCGAAAGGATCAGCTGGTGCCGTTCCGAGGCGAGCATCACCGGACCTGCTCCAGCCGGACCCGCGCCGGGCCCTCGCGCACCAGCAGGGTGAGCCGGCTCAGGTGCTCACCCCAGGAGGCCCGCAGCAGGGGATCGTCCAGCGGCCGCCGCTCGAGTTCCGCGGTGGTGTGCCGGGCATCCCAGCTCAGCCGCAGCACCCGCCGCCCACCCAGGGACGCGAACGCTTCGCCCTCCCCCAGCTCGACGTCACCCGCGAGGACGTGCCGCAGCCGGACCGGCCGGACGGACTCGTCGTCCGCCACGAGGACGTGGGCGTGGGGTGCGCGGACCAGCCGCACCGAACGGATCCAGCGCGGCACACCCGGGTAGGCCCCGGCGAGGTCCGCGGACAGCGTGGCCGCGGACGCGGTGAGCTCGACCCGGACGTCTCGCGCCCCGCGGTCCGCCCCCGGTTCCTGCGTGACGCCCGGCTCGGGGACGTTGTGCCACTCGCTGCGCAACGCCCAGGACCGGTACCGGTCCGGCCCGAAGCTGGCCGCGGTGTAGGTCGGCTGACCGGCGTCGGCCACCACCGGCACCCCGTCGACCGCCACCCAGTACGACCCGACGTCGAGGTGGTTGTGCCGCTCGCCGTTGTGCCCGGCCTTGGCCGCCACGGTCAGCCCGTGCGGGGTGCCCGCCGCCTCCCGGGCCACGAGCACCTGCACCCGCGGCAGCCACTCTTCGCGGGCCAGCCAGCTCTGCGCGGGCTCGTCGGTCATCGCCTTCCGCCAGTCCGGGTCGGCCAGGCCGGCCAATGCGCGGCCCAGCCCGGCCGACGGCCAGACGAGCCGCCCGCTCGCGCGCGCCCGGCTCACCGCGTGCGCCCGGACGTCGTCGTCGCCGAGCCGCGCGCCCCACCGGTGCAGGACGTGCCACGGCTGGGCCGGCGACAGGCGGGCCGGCGCGTCCCCGGCGTTGACGTAGGCGTCGCCGCCCAGGTGCATGCGGTGCGGAAAGCGGATCAGCGGCGCCAGCACGGGAAGCTCCCGCGCGTCGACGCCGGTCGCGTCGGCCAGCAGGTCGAGGCACTCCAGCAGCCGGCAGGCGCCGTGCCACCAGTAGGCGACGCCCTCGTCGATGCCGCCGTCGTCAGGCAGCACGGCGACGTAGTGGTCGAGGCCTTCGACCACCAGCCGCACCAGCCGCCGGCGCCGCTCTTCGTCGTCGACGAGCAGGAGCGCGGCGGTGAGAACGGCACTGTGGATCCACGGGTTCCAGTTGTGCGCGTCGCCGTCGAGGCCGAGCCAGTGCCAGTCGCGGATCCGCTCGAACGGCGTCAGGACGCGGAGTTCGGCTTCCCGCCGCAACCGCTTGCGCAGGCCGGGCGCGCGGACGTCGAAGCGCGGGCCGAGGACGTGATCGGTCCAGGCGAACAGGGAGGCGACTTCGGCCGCGCCCAGGTCGAGGAAGGGGTCGTCGGGATCGGCGACCACCTCGCCCCGGGCGGCCGCGTGCCGGTCGTGGGGCGCCCAGCACCAGGTGGTCGCCTCGGCCAGCGCGACCAGCCCGTCGATCGCGCCGTCGAGGAACGACCCCTCCTCCGGAGGCGCCAGCACCGCGGCCAGCACCAGCGTGGTGACGCGTTCGCGCAGCTCGCGGGCGGCGTCTTCGTACTCGGTCCGGACGCCGTCGCGGAACGTCCGGGCCCACGCCGTGGCCGTCAGGACCGGCGCCGGGCGGGCGAGCAGAGCGCGGGCTTCCGCGAGCAGCTCGGTCCCGTCGGCCGCGTCCCAGACCGCCCGGTCGCGGACGTCCGGGAAGGCGGGCCGCACCACCGGACGGCCGTCGAAGACCGAGCGCAGGACCACAGTGTCCCCTTCGGTTCTGATCGTTTGTGATCGGTTTTGACCTGAATTGTTGACTCGCACTATGGCACAGCCCGACAGTGACAGCCATCACTTCGACGGAGGAGCAATGACGCTTCGGGAATCGGCGGGCCTGAACCGCCGGAGGTTCCTCTCGGCCACGGCCGCCCTCGCGGCCGGCGGGCTGATCGGCGGCTGTGCGTCGTCGACGACCACGGCCTCCGGTGCCACGCGGGTGCGCATCTGGTCCTGGCTCACCGGCATGGACAAGTACGTCGCCGGGTTCAACGCGGCGCACCCGGACATCACGGTGGAGCTCAACGTGATCGCGGCCGGCCTGAAGGGCGGCTACGCCCAGCAGACCAACGCGTTGCGCGCCCACAACGCCCCGGACATCCTGCACGCGGAGTACCAGGGCCTCCCGCAGCTGCTCACCACGGGCGGGCTGCGGGACCTCACCGACGACCTCGCGGACCTGGAGCGCGGCTACTCCCCCGCGGCCTGGCAGGGCGTGCGGCCCGGCGGCCGCACCTGGGCAGTGCCGATGGACCTCGCCCCGATGGTCCTCTACTACCGCAAGGACCTGTTCGACCGGCACGGGATCGCGGTGCCGCGCACCTGGGAGGAATTCCGCACCGCCGCACAGGCGGTCAAGAAGGCCGACCCGGCCGCGCGCGTGACGACGTTCCCGCTCAACGACGGCTCCTTCTTCGCCGGGATGTGCTGGCAGGCGGGCGATCCCTGGTGGCGTGTCGACGGCGGCTCGTGGCGGGTGGACATCGACGGCCCGGGCACCCTGCGCACCGCCGATTACTGGCAGGGCATGATCCGCGACGGCCTGGTGGCCACCGCCCCGACCGGCGACCAGGACTGGATCGGGGCGATGCACACCGGCCGGCTGTGGGGCCTGCTCGGCGCGTCCTGGAGCGTCGGCACGCTGGTGAAGTCCATCCCGAAGGACACCGGCCGGTGGGCGGTCACCACGATGCCGACCTGGGACGGCGTCCCGGCCAACGGCGTGCAGGGCGGCAGCGCGTTCGCCGTCTCCGCCGAAAGCGAGGTGGCGGACGCGGCCGTGAAGTTCCTGCGCTGGCTGAGCACCGACCCGGCCGTCGCGAAGATCGGCACCACGTTCACCACGCCGTTCCCCGGCTACCTGCCGAGCCGGGACGTGGCCCGGAAGGCCTACAAGGGCGGCTACTTCGCCGGCGACCCGGTGTACGACGTGCTCGACGAAGCCGCCCGGCGCGTCCCGGACTGGACGTGGGGGCCCAATGCCCTGCGGACGTTCTCCACCGTCGTCGACCGGATGGGCGGGGTGAAGACGGGTGGCACGACCCTGACCACCGCCGTCCGGCAGACGCAGGCCGGCGTCGTCGCCGAGCTGCGCGAGCGGGGATTGACCGTGCTGGAAGGGAAAGCCTGATGACCGTCCTCACCCCCGAACGCGCCGCGAGCGTGCCGGCGCCCGCCCGTCCCGGTGCCACGGCGCAGGGCCGCCGTGGCCGCGGGCGCGCCGGCCTCGTGCTGGCGGCCCCGTTCGCGATCCTGCTGACGGCCACCGTGCTCGTCCCGATCGGGTACGCGCTCTACCTCAGCTTGTTCACCGATCGCTTGTCCGGCTTGGGTTTCTCCGGTCCGACACAGGCGTTCGTGGCGCTCGGCAACTACGTCGACGTGCTCACCGACAGCGCGTTCCACGCAAGCCTCGGCAACGTGGCGCTGTTCGTTCTGATCCACATCCCGATCATGCTCGGCCTGGCCCTCCTGCTCGCCCTGCTCATCGACTCCGCCGTCGTGCGGCTCAAGCGGGTCTGGTCTCTGGCGGTCTTCCTGCCCTACGCGGTGCCGACCGTGATCACCGGGCTCATCTGGGCGTACCTCTACAGCCCGAACTCCGGGCTGACCGCGCTGCTGCCGTTCGACCCGCTGGGCAAGACCGGCATCCTGCCCTCGATCGTCAACATCGCGACCTGGCAGTGGGTCGGCTACAACATGATCATCTTCTACACCGCGCTGCAGGCCGTCCCGCGTGACGTCCTCGAAGCCGCGCGCGCCGACGGCGCCGGGGGCTTCCGGACGGCCTGGTCGGTCAAGGTCCCGATGATCCGGCCGACGATGTTCGTCGCCCTCGTGTTCACGGTCATCGGGTCCCTGCAGCTGTTCACCGAACCCCTGGTGCTGCGCGGGTTCACCGGTTCGGTGACGAGCACCTGGTCCCCGAGTCTCTACGTGTACGAAGCCGCCTTCATCGCGAACGACTACGGCCGCGCCGCCGCCGCGTCCGTCCTGCTCGCGCTGGTGTCCGCCCTGCTTTCCGCATTGGTCATGCGCCTGTCCGCCCGGAGGTCCCGGTGACCCTGTCCCCTGCCGCTGCGAAATCCGAGGTATCGCCTCGGGCCGGGGGCTCCGCCACCCGGAACCCCCGGACAGCAGGTTCGGGGTGGACGTCCCGCACGGTCGTGCACGTCCTGCTGGTGCTGGCCGCGCTGTACGCGGTGCTGCCGCTGGTCTGGCTGGTTACCTCGGCCACCAAGTCGGTCGGCGACTTCTCCACGACCGGGGCGTTCGAGTTCGGGCAGTTCAGCCTCGGCGCCAACCTCGGCGCGCTGTTCACCCAGGAGAACGGCGTCTTCCTCGCCTGGATCCGCAACTCGCTGCTCTACGCGGGCCTCGGCGCGGTGCTCGGCTCGCTGATCTGCGCCGCCTGCGGCTACGCGATCGCGAAGCTCGACTTCCCCGGCCGCCGCGCGCTCTTCGCGGTGACGTTGACCGGGGTCCTCGTGCCGACCACCGCGCTGGCCCTGCCGCTGTACCTGCTGGCCTCGCAGCTTGAGGTCGTCGGCACGTTCTGGGCGGTGTTCATCCCCTTGCTCACCAACCCCTTCGGCGTCTACCTGGCCCGCGTCTACGCCGAAGCCGCGGTGCCCGGCGAGGTGCTCGAAGCCGCCCGGACCGACGGCGCGGGCGAGCTGCGGACGTTCTTCACCATCGCGCTGCCGATGATGCGGCCCGGCCTGGTCACCATCTTCCTGTTCCAGTTCGTGGGGATCTGGAACAACTTCTTCCTGCCGCTGGTGATGCTCACCGACCCGAAGCTGTTCCCGATGAGCCTCGGGCTGTACCAGTGGAGCACGCGCGTCACCCAGTTCCCGCAGTACAACCCGCTCGTCATCACCGGCTCCCTGCTGGCCGTGCTGCCGCTGGTCGTCGCGTTCGTCCTGCTGCACCGGCAATGGCGGTCCGGGCTGGCGGCGGGCAGCGTCAAGTGACCCGCCGCCCCGAGACCCTGCTGGTGATGGCGCGGGACACGATGGACCTGCAGTTCGGCGCCGCGGAACTGGCCCGGCTGCGCGCCACCGCCCGGCTGGGCGAGCCGCTGTGCGCCGACGAGCTCGCCTCGGCGCCGGTGCGCGCGCGGCTGGCCGAGGTGGAGGTGCTGATCACGTCGTGGGGCTGTCCCCCGCTCGACGGCGCGGTCCTGCGGGCCGCGCCGCACCTGCGGGCGGTGCTGCACGCCGCCGGCAGCGTCCGCGACCACGTCGGCGCGGCCGTCTTCGACCGCGGGCTGCTGGTCACCACGGCCGCCGACGCCAACGCCGAGCCCGTCGCCCAGTACACGTTGGGCGCGATCCTGTGGGCGTTCAAGAAGGTGCCGTTCCTGGCCGCCGACGCCCGGAAGTTCCGCGAGGACTGGAGCTACCGCGAGCAGCGGGGCGAACTGTCCGGCCGCGACCGGACGGTGGTGCTGGTCGGCTTCTCCCGCGTCGGGCGCCGGGTCGCCGCGCTGCTGCGGCAGCTGGACCTGGCTCGGGTGCTCGTCGTCGACCCGGTCGCCGGTGCGAGCGAGATCCGGGCGGCCGGGGCCGAGCCCGCACCGCTGGCGGAAGCCCTGCCCCAGGCGGACGTGCTGAGCCTGCACGCGCCGTCGCTGCCGGAGACCCGGCACATGATCGGGGCGGCCGAGCTGGCCGCCCTGCCGCCCGGCGCGGTGCTGATCAACACCGCCCGGGGTGCGCTCGTCGACACCGCGGCCCTCGAACACGCCTGCGCCACCGACGGCCTGCACGCCGTCCTCGACGTCACCGAGCCCGAGCCGCTGCCGGCCGGCTCCCCGCTCTACGACCTGCCCAACGTGGTGCTGACGCCGCACATCGCGGGCTCGCTGGGTTCGGAGACCCGCCGGATGAGCGCCGAGGCGCTCGGCGAGCTGGAGCGCTACGCCGCGGGCCTGCCGCCCCGGGCCCCGGTGACCCGGCATTCCCTGGCCGTGCAGGCATGACCGCCGTCGAAGACCGGCGGCTCTCGCCGTACACCGGCTGGGCCCGCGAGCACTGGGCGGCGTACGCGGACCGGCTGCTCGCGGCGGCCGGGGAGTACCGCTCGCCGGCGGGCGCGCGGCTCGACCTGCCCGGCCCGGCCAGCCGCAACGGCCGTGTCTCGGACGGCCTCGAAGGGTTCGCCCGGACGTTCCTCATCGCGGGCTTCCGCGTCGCCGGGGAGAACGGCGCGGATCCGGGCGGGTACCTCGAGCACTACGCGCGCGGCCTGGCCGCCGGCACCGATCCTGCGTCACCCGAGGCCTGGCCGCGCCCCGACGAGCTCGGCCAGGCCAAGGTGGAGGCCGCGTCGATCGCGCTGGTGCTGCAGCTGACCCGGCCGTGGCTGTGGGACCGGCTCGACGACGCCGTCCGCGACCGGGTCGTCGTCTGGCTCGCGACCGTGATCGGGCAGCCCTACCCGCCGATCAACTGGGTGTGGTTCCGGATCGTGGTGGAGTCGTTCCTGCGTGAGGTGGGCGGGCCGTGGTCGGCGGCGGACGTCGAGGAGGACCTCGCCGTGCACGCGTCGCTGCGGCGGCCGGGCGGCTGGCTCAGCGACGGCGACGAGCGCGCCTACGACCACTACACGGGCTGGGCCCTGCACCTGTACCCGTTGCTGTGGACGCACCTGTTCGACGTCACCGGCACCCTGTGCCCCGGCCCGCTGCGGCACCGGTGGGCGGCGGACCTGCGGGACTACCTCGACGACGCCGTGCGGCTGGTGGGCAGCGACGGCTCGCCGCTGCTGCAAGGCCGCAGCCTGGTCTACCGCTTCGCGGCCGCGGCGCCGTTCTGGGTCGGCGCGTTCACCGGGACGTCCGGGCTGGCCCCGGGCCTGACCCGGCGGGTGGCCGGCGGGATGGTGCGGCACTTCGCCGACCGGAGCGCGCCCGACGGCCTGCTCGGCCTCGGCTGGCACCACGCCTGGCCCGCGATGCGCCAGGCGTACTCCGGGCCCGGGTCGCCGTACTGGGCGGCCAAGGGCCTGCTGGGGCTGGCGCTGCCCCCGCACCATCCCGTGTGGACGGACGTCGAGGAGCCGCTGCCGATCGAGACGGGGGACGTCGCCCGCGTCGTCGCCGCGCCCGGCTGGCTGGTTTCGGGACGGCGTCGCGACGGCATCGCGCTGGTGGTCAACCACGGCACGGACCACGCGCGCCCGGGCGACCCGCGCGCCGACTCGCCGCTCTACGCCCGGCTCGGCTATTCGACGGCGACGTTCCCGCTCACTTCTTCACCCGACAACGCGGTGTACGTGCTCGACGCGGACGGCCGGGCAAGCCACCGCGCGGGGTTTTCGACGTGCTACGCGATCGAACTGCCGGGCGGGGTGCTGGCGGCCGCGTCCCAAGGGCGGGTCCGCTGGGTCGACACGACCGGCGACGACTCCCCCGACCACGGCTCCGGCCGCAGCGGGCCGGTGGTGCCGGGCCCGGTGCTGACGGTGGCTTCCGTGGTGCGGCAGGGCGTCGAAGTCAGGCTCGCGCGCCTCGACGATGCGGTCCGTTCGCGCCCGAATGCAGTGAATGACTCATTCCTGGCGTCTGACGCCAGGAATGAGTCATTCACTGCGCTGCGGCTGAGCGGGTGGCCGGTCTCGGGCGCGACGCGGCCGGTGACCCGGACCGGTGCCGAGCCGGGAGCCCGGTGCGGCCCGGAGGTCACCGCCACCGCCGAAACCCCCGAGCTTCGCTCGACGCTGCGAAACCTGCGCGGCTTCACCACGGCGGCCGTGGCGGTCGAGGCCGGCACCTCGCCCCTGGGCGAGTGGACCGCGATCCCCTTCGTCGCGACCGAAGGGCCGCCGGAGCCGGGCGCCGTGTTCGCCGCGGTCGTGGTCCTGGACCGCGGCGGCCCGGATGACGCCGACCCGTCCCTGGCGGTCGCCGCGGACGGCCACCACGTCACCCTCACCTGGCCTGATGGCGTCACCGCCGAAGTCCCCTTGCCCGCGGCACCGTCCTGAAGACCTCGCGCGCCCCGGTCGGGGCCGGGGCCGGGGCATAGCGCGTGCGAAGATCCGGAGGTGTCTTCGACTTCCTCCCGCCCGCGCTCGTTCTGGGACGACGCGGTGGTCTACCAGCTCTACGTCCGCTCGTTCGCCGACAGCGACGGCGACGGCGTCGGTGACCTCGGCGGGGTGATCCGGCGGCTCGGCCACATCGCCGGGCTCGGCGCGGACGCCATCTGGCTGAACCCCTGCTACCCCTCGCCGCAGGCGGACCACGGCTACGACATCGCCGACTACCACGGCGTCAACCCGGAGTACGGCAGCCTCGAGACGTTCGACCGCCTGGTCGCCGAGGCGCACGGCCGCGGCCTGCGGATCCTGATGGACCTCGTGCCCAACCACTGCTCGGAGCGCCACCCCTGGTTCGCCGCGGCGCTGGCCGCCGGCCCCGGCTCCCCCGAGCGCGCGCGGTTCGTCTTCCGCGACGGCCGGGGTGACGAGCCGCCCAACAACTGGCAGTCGGTCTTCGGCGGTTCCGCGTGGACCCGGGTCACCGAACCCGACGGCACGCCGGGGCAGTGGTACCTGCACCTGTTCACCCGCGAGCAGCCGGACTTCGACTGGCGCAACCCGGAAGTCCTGGCCTACTTCGACGACGTCCTGCGGTTCTGGTTCGACCGCGGCGTGGACGGCTTCCGCATCGACGTCTGCCACGGCCTGATCAAGGACGCCGCCCTGCGCGACTGGGACCCGGCCGGCGGTGGCTACAACGCCTACAGCTGGAACCGGCCGGAGGTGCACGACATCTTCCGGCGGTGGCACGCGCTCGCGGCCGGCTACGGGCCCGACCGGGACCTGCTGCTGGTCGGGGAGGTCTGGGTGCCGGACCCGGCCGACCTGGACCGCTACCTGCGCCCGGACGAGCTGCACCAGGCGTTCTCGTTCGACCTGCTCGTCCAGCCGTGGGAGGCGCGCGCCCTGCGCGGGGCCATCGAGCGCGCCACGGCCCGCACGGCGGCGCACGGCGCCCCGGCGGCGTGGACGCTGGCCAACCACGACGTCCACCGGGCGGTCACGCGCTACGGCATCGTCCGCCCCGAGCCCGCCCCGGCGAGCAACGACGCCTTCGCGGCCCTGATGCGGCCCCGCGGCGAAGTCGACACCGAGCTCGGCGAGCGCCGGGCCCGGGCGGCGCTGCTGTTGGTGCTGGCCCTGCCCGGCTCGGTGTTCCTGTACCAGGGCGAAGAACTCGGCTTGCCGGAGGTCCAGGACCTCCCCGGCGAAGCCCGCCAAGACCCGGTGTTCCACCGGACCGGCGGCGTGGAGAAGGGCCGCGACGGCTGCCGGGTCCCGCTGCCGTGGGCCGCGGACGCCCCGGCGTTCGGGTTCGGCACGGGCGTGCCGTGGTTGCCGCAGCCGCCGTGGTTCGGCCGGTACGCGGTGGACGTGCAGGAGAAGGACGACACCTCGATGCTGCAGCTGTACCGCCGCGCCGTTCGGGCCCGGCGGGAATTCCGGCTGGGCGAACCGGGCCCGGTGGAGTGGCTGGACACCGGCGACGACGCGGTTTCGGCGTTCCGGCGCGGAAAGCTGGTGTGCGTGGTCAACACCGGCAGCACGCCGTTCGCCGCCCCGGCGGGCTGGGGCGAGGTCGTACTCGGCAGCGACGGATCCGGTCGCGTGGCGGGCGATTCCGCGGTCTGGCTGGTGTCCTGAGGCTGTTACGCCGGCGCCGCGGGTTCGACGCCGAGCGCCGCGACCAGGTCGGCCACCCGGTGGTGCGCCTCCAGCGGGTGGCGCAGCCGGCCTTCCGGGTGGATCTTGTAGTGGTTGCGCCGTCCGACGCGCTCGCGCTCGAGGTAGCCCTCGGCGATCAGGTCCGCGAGGATCAGCTGCACCCCGCGTTCGGTGATCCCCACCCGCACGGCGATGTCGTGCAGCGTCCGGTCGGGATCCGCGGCCACGCAGAGCAGGACGTGCGCGTGGTTGCTGAGGAACGTCCACGAAGCCATACCGGCCACAGTAGACGTCCGAACTTGACAGACGAAGTGCAGTTCGTCATTCTGGAGGAGCGGAGGGGAGTACCCGCCCGGTCCGGCATCGTCAATCCGGCTGCCCCGGAGCAGCCCGGTGCCGGCGTCACCGTCAGGTGACCGGGGAGACCTCCGGTTCGTCACCGAACCGGAGGAGTGTCTCGTGACCGTCCCGATCTGGGCCTGGGCCGCCGTGCTCGGCGTGATCCTGGCCATGCTCGCCATCGACCTGGCCGCCCACCGCAAAACCCCCGTCGTCGGCGTCCGGTCGGCGCTGGCGTGGTCCGGCGCGTGGGTGGTGCTCGGGCTCGCCTTCGGCGCCGTGGTCTGGTGGGTCTGGGGCGCGGAGTTCGCGGGCCAGTACTTCGCCGGCTACGTCATCGAGAAGTCCCTGGCGGTCGACAACGTCTTCGTGTTCGCGATCATCTTCGGCTACTTCGCCGTCCCCCGCGAATACCAGCACCGCATCCTGTTCTACGGCGTGGTGGGTGCCCTGGTGTTCCGGGCGGTGTTCATCGCCGCGGGCTCGGTGCTGATCGCGAGCTTCGCCTGGATCCTTTACGTGTTCGGCGCTTTCCTGGTCATCACCGGCGTGCGGATGGCGCTGCACCGGGACGAGACGGTCGACTACGAGCAGAACGTGGTGCTGCGGGCGTTCCGCCGGATCGTCCCCTCCACCGACGGCGACCACGGCGGGAAGTTCCTGGTCCGGCAGGCCGGCCGCTGGGTGGCCACGCCGCTGCTGGCGGTCCTGGTGCTGATCGAGGTCACCGACGTCGTCTTCGCGGTCGACTCGATCCCGGCGATCTTCGCCGTCACCCAGGAACCGTTCCTGGTGTTCACGTCGAACGCCTTCGCGGTCCTCGGGCTGCGGGCGATGTACTTCCTGCTCGCCGACGTGATGCACCGGTTCGTGTACCTGAAGCTCGGCTTGGCGCTGGTGCTGGTCTGGGTGGGCGTGAAGATGCTGCTGCTGGACGTCTGGAAGATCCCGACGGTGCTCTCGCTGGGCGTGGTCGGCGCGATCCTCGCGACGGCGGTCACCGCCAGTTTGCTCCGAACCTCGGCTGTCTCCCGGAAGGAATGACCATGCGCCTCAAGACAACGGTCCTCGCCGGAGGCCTCCTGCTGACCCTGACGGGCTGCGGCGTGGCCGAAACGGCGGGCCAGGTGGGCAACGCGGCCTCGACGGCGGCGGTCTGCGCGGACGCGGTCCGGATCGCCACGGCCAACCCGGACCTGACGGACCCGAAGGCGGCGGCCGACCGAGCCCACGCGGCGGCGGAAGAGCTGACGGGCTTGGCCGCCCGAGCGGCGAACACGACGGCGGCCGAAGCGATCAACGGCCTGGCAACGACATTACGCGAGACGACGGTCGACGAGCTGGCGCGGACCCCGGCGGCGTGGGTGCAGGAGAAGGCGGCCCAGGTGGCGGCGTTGACCAGGGCCTGTGGCGGGTGAGGTGCGGCCCGGCGGCGCGTGGGATTCCGACACGGCCGGGCCCAGCTCACGCACGGCGCGCCCGGCTGCGCCCGCACCGGACGGGCGAGCCCGCCCGCTCGAACTCTCCCCAGCACCACCCGCGCACGCCGCCCCGGGCCCATCCGCGCACACTCCCCGAGGCTCGCCCGGCCGTACCCGCACAGCCGGGCGAGCCCACCGCGCGAACTCTCCCCGGCGCCACCCCCACACCCGCCGTCGCCCGGGAGCTGAGCGGGGTGGTCTGGAACACCGGGTTCGTCGGCGCGGGCTTCCTGCTCGGCGAGAACTGGCCGCTGGTCGAGCGGTACGGCGGGTTCTTCCAGTACGCCGTCCTGGCGGCCGGCACCGTCGCGATCGGACTGTTCGTGATCCGCCGGGTCAAGGCGCGCAAGGCCGTCTAAGGTTCCGCCCATGAGCCAAGCCGTCGTGTCCGCCCTGCGGGAACGCGTGTATGCGACGCTGGTCGGCCTGTCGACCGTGCTGGTCCTGGTGAGCTACGCGAACGAGACATCGGCGCCGGAGGCCGTCGCGGACATCGCGTCCGCCATGGGCGCGCTCTGCCTGGCGGGCGGGTTCGCAGACGTGAGCGCCCACCGCATCGCCCACGGCCGGTTTCCCCGCGGCCAAGATCTGCGCCACATCCTCAAGGCGGCGAGCCACGTCCTGGAAACCGCGCTGCTGCCCCTCCTCAGCGTCGGCGCCGCGGCGCTCGGCTGGCTGCCGCTGGACACCGCCCTGTGGATCGCCGCCCTGTCGCTGGTGCTCACCATCGCCGCGCTGGCCCTGCTCGCGACGCGGCGCACGGCCGTCCGGTGGCCGGTCAAGCTGCTCCTGTTCGTCGTGGAAGTGGCGATCGCCCTCGCCGTCGTGGGCGTGAAGCTGCTGGCCCACTAAAGCCGGCGCGGCAACCCGGCCGCCGTCACCAGCCGCGGGTCGTGGAACTTGACCGCCCGGGAGAAGCGGCCGCCGGTCACCGTGAACACCCACAGCCCGTCGGCCCGCCGGACGCCCGCGGCGTCGAGGCGGTAGCTGCCCGCGGCGGGCTGGCCGTTGGCGCGGGTGGGCAGCAGCCGGGCGGCGCCGCCCGGGGCGGAGAAGGCCCGCTCCAGGAACGGCAGGCACACACCGACGCCCTTGAACCACACCGGGTGCGGCACCGCTTCGAGGCTGAAGTCGTCCTGGATGACGGCCCGCAGCGCCGCGGTGTCCTCGGCCTCGAAGGCGGCGATGTAGCGGTCGAGCAGCGCCCGCACCTCCTCCGGGCCGGGCGGCGGCACCCGATCGTCCGGGTCCAGTTCGTCGAGCCGGACGCGGGCCCGCTGCAGGAGGCTCTTCACCGCGGGGACGCTGATGCCGAGGACGTCCGCGATCTCGGCGGCCGACCACGAGAGGACTTCACGCAGCAGGAACGCGGCGCGCTGCCGCGCCGGGAGGTGCTGCAGCGCCGCGACCAGCGCCAGCCGGACCGACTCGCGCCGCACCACGACCTCCCCCGGATCGCCGAGCACGGCGTCGGGCAGCGGCCCGAGCCACGCGACCGAGTCGTCGGCGAAGACCCGCGCCCCCGGATCGCCGGACGGCGCGCCGAGCCCGGCGGGCAGCACCCGCCGGCTGCGGTGGCCCAGCTCGGTGAGGCAGGTGTTGGTGGCGATCCGGTAGAGCCACGTCTTGAGCGATGACCGCCCTTCGAAGGCGTCGACGCCCCGCGCGGCCTTGAGGTAGGTCTCCTGGACGACGTCTTCGGCGTCCTGGTAGGACCCGGTCATCCGGTAGCAGTGCGCGACCAGCGCCGGGCGCAGCGAGCCGAACTCGTCTCGCAGCCGCTCCTCGGAAGACACCACACGCTCCTCGTTCGTCATGGACATCGTCGATCATCCCTCCCGAGGGCGGCGAGCAGGCGTACGCCGGGAGGACGCCCCGGCGGCACGGCGACGGGCTCGGCGAACAGGCCCCGGCGGGTGCCGCGGTCGAGCACCGACGGCAGCTCGGCGAGCAGCCGGGTGGCGAGCTCGCCGGGGATCGCCCGGGCCGGGTCGGCGTCCCAGCCGTGGACGGCGGCTTCGAGGGCGCCCACGACGATCAGCTGGTGACACGGCAGCGGCAGCCCCTCGACGGCGACCGCGGGCCGGCCGCGCAGATCCCCGGCCGCGGCCGTGAGCGCGGCCGCGGCGTGGCCGAGGTCGCGCCGGAGGGACCGGGCGGTGACCGGTCCGGCCCGTTCCGGCGCCTCCGGCGGCACGGCGCCGGACGCGAGCGAGGTGGCCACGCAGCGCAGCGACCGTGTGAGGTGGGCGAGCGCGTCGGCGACGGTCCAGCCGTCGCAGGCCGAGGGACGGCCGAGATCGGCGAGACCGACCCCGGCCGCCGACGCGACGGCGTACTCGAGCGCGGCGGCGAGCATCGCCTCATCGGCCGGCACCCGGCTCCTCCATTCCCGCCGCGATGCGCAGTTCGTCCAGCGAGCCGCGCATCGCCGCCAGTCCCGCGCGGTAGAACCGCGGCCCGAAGGACACCCTGGCGACCCCCAGGGACGCCAGGGTGCCCAGATCCAGCTCCGGGCCCGTGTTCCCGTTGACCGGCCCGCCGACGCCGGCGACCACCTTCCCGAGGTCGGCCGCGCTCGAAACCCCGATCGGGTACACGCAATCCGCCCCGGCCGCACGGTAGAGCCGGCCTCGCCGGATCGCCTCGTCCGCCCGCTCGGACCCGGAAAGCCCGCTGGCCGGCAGGAAAGTGTCGATCCGCGCGTTGATCACCAGCGGAACCCCCGCCGCGTCGGCGGCCGCGCGGACGCCGGCCAGCCGGTCGGCCTGAGCCGCCGCGGGGACCAGTCCCCCGGCCTGGTGGTCGGTGTCTTCGAGGTTGCAGCCCACCGCCCCGGCGGAGAGCAGCTCGGCCACGAGCTGGTCCGGTTCCAGGCCGTAGCCCGCCTCGGCGTCCACCGTCACCGGGACCGGCACCACGCGGGCGATCCGCGCCACGGCGGCGAACATCTCCCGCCACGGCGCCCGTTCGCCGTCTTCGTGCCCCAGCGCAGCGGCCACCGCCGCACTGGACGTCGCCACCACCGGGAATCCTTTGTGGACGACGAGTTCCGCGCTCTGTTCGTCCCACGCGTTCGGCAGCACCAGCAGCTTCCCGTGGTGCAGTTCGCGCAGCAGACCGGCCTTCGGCTCGGACATGGCTCTACTCCTTCGTTTCACGGCGGGGAATGAGGGAACCGGCCAGCGCGCCCGCCGCGGCAAGCACGGCACTGACCAGGGCGGCCGCGGTGAACCCGGCGGAAAACGCCGCCCTCGACGCGTAGCTGCCGGCCAGCGAGAACCCGGCCACCAGGATCGCCACCCCGAACGCCCCGCCCAGCTGCCGCATCGCGCTGAAGGCGCCGGCGGCCTTGCCGAGCAATCGCGGCGCGACCGACGTCAGCACCGCGCTCTGCGCGGCGGGCAGGCACATCGCGATCCCCGTACCGGACAGCACGAGCGGCACGGCGATCACCGGGTAGCCGATCGACGGCCCGGCGACCAGGGCGAGCCACACCATGGCTAGGGCGTGCAGCCCCAGCCCCGCCACGATGAACGGCCGCTCGCCGAACCGGCCGACCAGCCGGCCCGCCAGCTGCGGGACGACCGTCGTCGTCAACCCCCACGGCACCAGCCCGAGTCCGGCGGCCAGCGGCCCGTACCCCAGCCCGTCCTGCAGGAACTGGGCCATGAAGAACACCGCGCCCAGCGCGGAAGCCCAGTGGAAGAAGATCACGGCGTTGCCGGCGGCGAACCGGCGCGACCGGAACAGGGGCAGCGGCAGCATCGGGTGGGCCGCTCGCCGCTGCCACGCCACGAACGCGCCGAGCACCACCAGGCCGGCCACCAGCGGCCCCAGCACGGCCACGCTGGTCCAGCCCGCCGAGTTGCCCTGGACCAGGCCCCACACCACCCCGAAGGAGCCGGCCCCGGCCAGCACCAGGCCCGGGACGTCGAGGGCCGGGTCCGGACCGTGGCTCTCCTCGATCCTGGTCAAGGCGAAGCAGGCCAACGCCGCCCCGATCGGGACGTTGATCCAGAAGATCCACGGCCACGAGATGCCTTCCACGACCGCGCCGCCCAGCAGCGGCCCGAGGGGCACCGCCACCCCGCTGACGCTCGCGAACACCCCGAGGGCCTTGGGCCGCAGCTCGGCCGGGAAAGCCGCCCCGAGCAGGGCGAGCGCGAGCGGCATGACGAACGCGGCCCCGGCGCCCTGCAGCACCCGCCCGGCGATCAGCACCGCCACGCCGGGCGCGACGGCGCAGATCAGCGACGCCGCCGCGAACAGCGTCACCCCCGCCGCGAAGACCCGGCGCCGTCCCCAGCGGTCACCGGCCGCCGCCGCGGTCATGAGCAGGACGGCGAAGCTCAGCCCGTAGGCGTTGACCGTCCATTCGAGCTCGGTCACCGACGCGCCGAGGTCGGTCCGGATCGCCGTCAGCGCGGTCGCCACGACCAGCGCGTCGAGGACGACCATCAGCGACGCCACCGAGGTGATGACCAGCACCCATCTCCGCCGGTCCGGTCCCGCGGCCGGGGCCACCGGCGTGGGTGAAGTCCTGGTGCGCACTCGTGTCTCCTTGCCTCCGGTCACCGGCGCCTGCGCCGCTTCCGAAGACATGGACCCCGCGGAGTCGCCGAAGGAATCGGTACCGCTGAGGTATCCGCGGGCCCGGTGGCCGGTCGCGCTGTCCATCGGTGCCCGAGCCCGGCGCGGTGACCTGGGCTCAGCCGGCCGCCTCGCCGAGCCGGGCGGCCAGTGCCCGGACGTGCTCGACGAGCTCCGGTGGCTCGTGCACCCGGAAGCCGAACCCGTGGCCGGCGACGTAGATCGCCAGCTCGTCGAGCGAATCGGAGCCGGCGCGCAGGGTGCAGCTGTGCTCGTCGATCGGTTCCAGCGCCGCGGTGGTGGGCGCGATGCGCTCGGCCGCGGTCTCGGCGCTGACGTGCAGGGTGAACCGGCCCTGGTAGCGGTAGGCCGCCGTCGAAATCGCCCGCGAGGTGTAGCCGCCGAGATCGGGGTCGGGCGGGGTGCGCGGGGTGAACCGCGGCCCGGTGGGCGTGCGGGGTTCGAGGCGGTCGACGCGGTAGGTGCGCCAGTCCGCGCGGTCGACGTCCCGGCCGACGAGGTACCAGCGCCGTCCGGTGTGCACCAGCCGGTGCGGCTCGGTCGTGCGGACGCTCTCGGTGCCGTCGTGGGCGCGGTAGCCGAAGCGCAGCCGCACCGAGTCGCGGACGGCCGCGGCGATGGCGGTGAGGGTGTCCGGGTCGGCGGTGGGGCCGGTGCTGGCCAGCGGCACCGTCGCCGACCGCAGGGCGTTGATCCGGTGGCGCAGCCGCGACGGCAGCACCTGTTCGAGCTTGGCCAGCGCGCGCACCGACGTCTCCTCGATGCCGGTGATCGAGCCGCCCGCCGCGGTGCGCAGGCCCATGGCGACGGCGACGGCTTCGTCGTCGTCGAGCAGCAGCGGCGGCAGGTCCGCGCCGGCGCCCAGCCGGTAGCCGGCGGTACCCGCGGTGGCCAGCACCGGGTAGCCGAGCGCGCGCAGCCGTTCGATGTCGCGGCGCACGGTTCGCGGGGTGATCTCGAGCCGTTCGGCCAGTTCCGCTCCGGACCAGTCGCGGCGGGTCTGCAGGAGCGAGAGCAGCCGCAGCAGCCGTGCCGAGGTTTCCCACATGCGGGGCATTCTTCACCTAGGACGGAAACTGACCTAACCGGCTTCTAGCGTCGGAGTCATGCAGAACCACAGCGAGATCCGGCCCTTCACCATCGACGTCCCCCAGGCCGACCTGGACGACCTGCGCGACCGGCTCGCCCGCACCCGCTGGGCGGCGGACCTGCCCGGCGTGGGCTGGAGCCGCGGGGTGCCGGTGAGCTACCTGAAGGAACTGGCCGGGTACTGGCGCGACGGCTACGACTGGCGCGCCCACGAGCGGAAGCTGAACGCGTTCCCGCAGTTCGTCACCGAGATCGACGGGCAGGACATCCACTTCCTGCACGTCCGCTCCCCCGAGCCGGGCGCGCTGCCGCTGATCCTGATCCACGGCTGGCCCGGGTCGATCGTGGAGTTCCTGAACGTGATCGGCCCGCTGACCGACCCGCGTGCCCACGGCGCGGACCCGGCGACCGCGTTCCACCTGGTGATCCCCTCGATCCCGGGCACCGCCTTCTCCGGGCCGACCCGCGAGGCGGGCTGGGACACCGGCCGGATCACCCGGGCGTTCGCCGAGCTGATGCACCGGCTCGGCTACGACCGCTACGGCGCGCAGGGCGGCGACACCGGCGCGGTCGTCGGCCCGGGCCTCGGCCGGCTCGCCCCGGACAAGGTCGTCGGCGTGCACGCCAACGGGCTCGCCGCGTTCGGCGCGCCGGCCGACGACGTCGAGCTGACCGAGGCCGAAAAGGCGCGGCTGCAGCACTTCGCGTACCTCCGGACCGAGCAGTCCGGGTACGTGGCGATGCAGACGACCCGGCCGCAGACGCTGGCGCACGGGCTGCACGATTCCCCGGTGGGTCAGCTGGCCTGGATCGTGGAGAAGTTCAAGGAGTGGACCGATCCGGCGGCCGAGCTGCCGGAGGACGCGGTGGACCGCGACCTGTTGCTCACCAACGTGATGCTCTACTGGCTGACCGGCACCGGCGGGTCGTCGGCCAACTGCTATTACGAGACCGCACACGCGGGCGCGTGGGGCGCGAGCGAGCGGTCGCCCGTGCCGACCGGGGTCGCGGTGTTCCCGCTGGACGTGTCGATCCGCGGCGCGCTCGATCGCGAGCACACGATCGTCCACTGGTCCGAGTTCGGCCGCGGCGGCCACTTCGCGGCGATGGAGGCGCCGGACTTGCTGGTGGACGACGTCCGGGCGTTCTTCGGCGAGCTGCGGTGACCATCCCCGCCTGGAGCCGGTCAGGGTGCGACCTCCAGCTCCATGCCCATGATCCGCGTGGTCCGGCGCCGCCGGAGCCAGCCCCGGACCGGGGTATCGTCCGGTAGCTCGGCCAGGAACGCCTTGCGCTGGGCCGATGTCGCCGAACGCCAGCGCATCGCCAGCACCGGGCGGACCGGTGCGATGAACGCCCGCACCCGCTCGTGCGCGCCGGCCAGGCGGGTCTCGTACTCGCGATCCGGCCGGTAGGCCAGTTCCAGGTCGATCAGCGGTGCGGCGCCGCCGGCGCGGTGCCGGCAGCGCGACAGCATCCGCGCGAGCTCGTCCATCGCGCCTCGCACCCGGCAGGGCATCTGGTCCTGCCAGCGGCCGAGCTGCGGAACGGACGCCGGTGCGGCGGTCACCTCGTCGGCGAGGACGACCAGGGCCCGGATCGCCGATCCGGCCAGCTCGACGCGGATCCGCCGCCCGTTCGCGTCGACGAAGAAGCGCGGCACCCGGCCGGCCACGACGGTGCCCGAGCGCAGCCGGACCCACTCCGCGACGGCGTCGGGTGACGGGCAGGACGACACGAACGTGAACGCCAGCTCCTCACCGGCGAGGGTCATCGTCACGGGGAACAGGGAACCGAGGTCGTGCACGAACGCCGAGCCGACGACGAGTGCGGCGCGGGAGCCGCCTCCGGTCATCCCGGGCTACACCTGCAGATCCGTTTCGATGCGTTTGAGGTAGTGCCGGGCCAGCGCCAGGTTCGCCCGGTCGCGGTCCAGCACCAGGTACAGGAACAGCGAATTCCGGGAACTCACCGAATTCAGCAGCCGGATCAGGTGGTATTGCCGGTGCAAGGTGATCAGGATGTCCTCGATGGAATCGTTGAGCGCCAGCGAGGACATCACCCGCAGTTTCGACCGCACCACCTCGGTGTTCCCGGCCGCGGCGACCTCCAGGTCGAGCCAGTCGCCGCCGCCGCTGGTGCCCAGCGACATGCCGCTTTCGTAGTCGACCAGCGCGACGCCGACGGCGCCGCTGATGGACATGGCTTCCTTGAGTGCCGTGTCGATGTTCATCATCGTGCTGCTTCCTCTCGTGAACGGGTGGTCGGCCGGCGGGCTACGCGGCCAGGATCGAGCCGATCCGCTCGACGACGGGCCGGGATTCGAACAGCAGGCGCCCGACGTTCAGGTCCTTGTCCCCCAGCACGACCAGCAACGCCAGCCGCCCGATGGCGTAGACGGCCATGTACCCTTCACTGCCGAACACCACGGTCTGGTTCAGCGTGCCCTTGCCCGTGATTTCGGCGGCCTGCCGGGCGATCCCGAGATCCGCCGCGGCGAGCGCGGAGATCTTCGCCGGATCGATGTCGTCGGCGGCGTCGGCGATGATCGGGATGCCGTCGACCGCGGCCAGCACCGTGTCGGTAACCCCGGCGACGCTCTCCCGCAGGTTCCGCAACTCGCCGGCCAGTGCTTCGAAATCCAAGACTCTTTCTTTCTGCTCCGGAATCACGGAAGGCGAGTGGCGAAATAATCAACCATTCGAGTTGCTCTCGACGCGACGACCTTACCGCCGGCATTACTTTTGGCCAACCAGCACCGGAGCCCGAATACCAGCGTCACTCGATCGAGTGAAACAGATGATGGGCCGTAACGGAAACACGTGACGATGTCCATTGATCACGAAACCGGCGATTTCGATGTTCGGCGTTTCCGCGCGAGCCGCGGGAAATGCCACGACGCGACGGCCCCGGGCGACGGCTCACCGCCGGCGCCACGCGCCGCGAGCGGGAGGCGGCCCGGAGGCACCCGGCCCCGGACACGCTGAGCGACGAGACCCGCCGCCGGGCCGGGGCCGGCCACCCGCCGGAGCGCCCGCCCGGACCGGCGGTGAATCCTTTCGGGGGGCCGGAGCCTCTTATGGGTGTGGTCACGCCGACAAGGGAGAGATGCGATGGGGTGGGTCAGCGAGCAGCTCGTCGAAGCGGCGCAGGGTGGGGACCTCGAGTCGATCACCGCGGTCGTGCACGGGGCCCATCCGCACGTGCGGCGCTTCGCCGACCACCTCTGCGCGTCGCCG
Organism: Amycolatopsis mediterranei; assembly: GCF_026017845.1. Lineage (NCBI taxonomy): Bacteria > Bacillati > Actinomycetota > Actinomycetes > Pseudonocardiales > Pseudonocardiaceae > Amycolatopsis > Amycolatopsis mediterranei. The sequence continues at coordinate 3,641,264 of NZ_CP100416.1, read as the reverse complement.
CAGGACGCCGAGGACGCGGCGCAGGAGGCCCTGCTCGTCCTCTACCGCAAGATCGGGTCCCTGCGAGCCTCGGCCGCGCTGGCCTCGTGGATGTTCCGGATCGTCCGGAACGAGTGCCTGCGCCGCGCCCGGCGCCTGCTCGAGGACGCCGCCGACCCCGGCCTCGCCGCCTCGGCCGAAGACGAGGTCCTCAGGCGGCTCGAAGCCGAGCGCGTCGCCGAAGCCATCCGGGCACTGCCGGACGTCCAGCGCCGCGTGCTCGTCATGCGCGACGTCCTCGGGCACCCGGGCCGCACGGTCGCCGGCACGCTCGGGCTGAGCACCGCGGCGATGAAGTCCCACCTGCACCGGGCCCGGACCGCGGTCCGGGCCCGGTTGCACACCGTCTGAAACCCCATCCCCGAAAGGAAGCCCACCGTGCTCGAAGCCGGATCGCCCGCACCGCAGCTGGTGCTGGAAGACACCGACGGGCAGACCGTCCGCCTCCCCGACCACCATGCCGTGCTGCTCTACTTCATGCGGTCGACGACGTGCCCGGTCTGCCGTCGGCACGTCCGTGCCCTCGCCGAGGACGCCGCCACGTTCGAGGCGGCCGGCGTCCGGGTCCTGATCGCCGTCCCCGAAGACCGCGCGACGGCGGCCGCGTGGCGGGCGGAGCACGGGATCCCGTTCCCGGTCCTCACCGGCCGCCGTGACACGCCCCACGAGCTGGTCGGGCTGAGCCGGACCGTCTTCGGCGCGCTGCAGCGGTCCGGCAGCATCCTCGTCGACGCCCGGGGCGTGGTCCGCCACGCGCACAGCGCCGCCCTGCCCACCGGCAGCTACGACCGGGCGGGCATCGCCGCGGCCGTCGCCGCGCTGGGCGCCCCGGCCTGACGCGGCGGTTCAGCGCAGCGGCTCGAGCGCCTTCGCCAGCGGCTCCAGCACGGCCGGGGTGTGCGGCGGCGGCAGGTACACGATCGCCAGGTCCACGCCCGCTTCCCCGAGTGCCGCGGCTTCGGCGGCGACCTTCGCGTAGTCGAGGTCCGGCTCGAGCCGGACGTGCGAGGACAGCGTGATCTCCGCCGGGTCGCGGCCGACGTCCGCGCAGTGGCGGTGCAGGACCTCCCGCTTGCGGGCGAACTCCTCGGGCGGGCCGCCGACGAAGTTCCAGTGCTGGGCGTACTTCGCGGCCGTGCGCAGGGTGCGCTTCTCGCCGCTGCCGCCGATGCAGATCGGCGGGTGCGGCCGCTGGAGGCCCTTCGGCTCGCAGCGGGCGTCGGTCAGCTGGTAGTGCTCGCCGCGGAACGTCGTGGTCTCCTGCGTCAGCAGCCCGACGAGGACCTCGCACGCTTCCTCGAACCGGTCGCTGCGGGCCTTGATCGAGCCCAGCTCCATGCCGTACGCGCCGGACTCCTCTTCGTTCCAGCCGGCGCCGACGCCGATCTCCAGCCGCCCGCCGGAGACGATGTCGAGCGTCGTGGCCATGTTCGCCAGCAACGCGGGGTGGCGGTAGTGGATGCCGCTGACCAGCGTGCCCAGCCGGAGCCGCTTGGTGGCCTGGGCCAGCGCGGTCAGCGTCACCCACCCTTCCAGGCACGGTCCGGTCGGATCGGAGAAGATGGGGTAGAAGTGGTCGAAGGTCCACCCGGACTCGAACAGCTCGATTTCGTCCGCGGCCTGCCAGACGGCGAGCATGTCGGCCCATTCGGTGTTCTGGGGCGAGGTCTTGATGGCGAATCGCATGATCTTCATCGTAAACCTGGAGTTGCTCCGGAACGGGGCTCGCCGGATGGCCGGGCCGGCGCTCCTCGGCGACCCGCGGAACCGGCGGCAGGCGGGTTTTGTCGGGGGTGCCCGGTAACGTCCTCGGCGTGAACGCTCAGGAACGCATCCCGGAACTCGCCGACCGCATCACGGTGCTGCGTGACGCCTACTACCGGGGATCGCCGCTGGTGGCCGACGCGGAGTACGACGCGGTCGAAGACGAGCTGCGGAGCCTGATCGAGGCCCACCCGGAATTCACGCCCGACCCGAACCCCCTCGACCAGGTCGGCGCACCCGCGGTGCTGCACGCGCCGATCCGGCACTCGCGCCCGATGCTGTCACTGGAAAAGGCGACCAAACCCGAGCAGGTCGAGGCGTTCTTCGACCGCTTCCCCGGCCAGCCGGTGGTCGTGATGCCGAAGCTCGACGGCCTGTCGCTGGCCGTCGTCTACGAAAACGGGCGGCTGGCCCGCGCGGTCACCCGCGGCGACGGCACGACCGGCGACGACGTCACGAAGCTCGTGCGCGCCCTGACCGACGGGATCCCCGAGCAGGTCGAGGCGCCGGGCCGCGTCGAGGTCCGCGGCGAGGCCGTCATGCTGCGCTCCACCTTCGCCGCCTACAACACCGCCCACCCGGACAAGCCGCTGATCAACCCGCGCAACGCCGCCGCCGGCACGCTGCGCGCAAAGGACCCCGCGACGGTGGCCGAGCGCCGGCTGCGGTTCTTCGCCTTCGACCTGTACACCGAGCCCGACAGCGCGGAGACCGACCTCGGCAGCGCGCTGCACACGCTCGGCTTCACCGCGGCCGACATGCGGCGGTGCGCCGACGCCGCCGAGGCGCAGAGCGTGATCGGCGAGATCGAGCAGCAGCGCAACGAACTGGACTACGACCTCGACGGTGCCGTGCTGCGGCTGGCGAGCCGCGACGCCTACGCGGCGGCCGGCACCCGGTCGAGCTCACCCCGCGGGGCGCTGGCGTTCAAGTTCGCCGCCGAGGAGAAGACCACCGTGCTGTCCGATGTGGTCTGGGACGTCGGCAAGACCGGCAAGATCGCCCCGGTCGCCTGGCTGGAACCGGTGTTCGTGGGCGGGACCACGGTCACTCGCGCGACCCTGGCCAACCAGGAGGTCATCCGCGCCCGCGGCATCAAGATCGGCGACACCGTGCTGGTGCGCCGCGCGGGCGACGTGATCCCGTTCGTCGCCGGCGTGCTCGACGCCTCGAAGCGCACGGGCGCCGAGCGGGAGATCGTCCCGCCGGAGGTGTGCCCGTCGTGCGGGCAGCCGCTGACCGAGCAGGGCAACAGCCGGGAACTGTTCTGCACCAACGTGTCCTGTCCGGCGCAGACCGTGCGGCGGCTGATCCACTGGGCGTCGCGGGCGGCGGCGGACATCGACGCCATCGGCGGCGTGTGGATCGAACGGCTGGCCGAGGCGGGCATCCTGGAGAATCCCTCGGACTTCTACGGGCTGACGAAGGAAAAGCTGCTCGAGTTCGACCGCATCGGCGAGGTTTCGGCCACCCGGATGATCGAGTCGATCGACGCGAGCCGGGGGGTCGGCCTGCGCCGGGCGCTGATCGGGCTGGCCATCCCGATGGCGTCCGAAGGCACGGCCGCCCGCCTGTGCCGGGCCGGGTTCGGCTCCCTGGAAGACGTCGCGGAGGCGGGCGTCGACGGGCTCGTGGCGGTGGAGGACATCGGGCCGAAGGTCGCCGCGTCGCTGATCGAGCACCTCACCCGGCTGCGCCCCGAGCTCGAACGCCTGCGGAAGGCGGGGGTTTCGCTGGACGTGCGCGAGGAGGACCTCCCGCCGGTCGTCGCGGCGGGCGCGCCGCTGGCGGGCAAGACGGTGGTGGTCACCGGCGCGATCAGCGACCCCCGGTCGGGCGAGAAGGTGCCGCGCCCGACGTTCCAGCGGCTCTGCGAGAGAGCGGGCGCGACCACGGCGACCTCGGTTTCGGCGAGCACGGACCTGCTCATCACCGGCGCCGACGTCGGGGCAAGCAAGCTGACGAAGGCCGAGAAGCACGGCGTCGAGGTCGTCGACCAGGGCGAGATCTGGCAGCAGCTGATCTCGGCGGGCATCGTGTGACCGGCCCGCCGTCTCGCTTCCCGGACGCGGGTCACCCGGTCGTGGAAACCGGCCAGGCGCGACACTGAGCGTGAGTACCCGACTTCGTCCGAAGGGACCGCGATGACCACGTCCGACCTCATGGTCGCCCGCCAGCTCGGCGTGCACGAGTTCCTCACCGCGCGGGGCTGGCTCCTCGACGGCGACAGCGATCCCGCGCGGGTCTGGTTCGCCAACGACGTGCACGCGGGCTGGCACTACCCCGAGACCTACGGCGGCCGGCACATCAACGACGTCGCCGACACCACCCCGGTGCGGCTGCAGAGCTACTTCACGTTCGGCAACGAGGGCGAAGAGGTCTTCGCCCTGGTCCCGGCGGGCAACCTGCGCGGCAGCGGCTGCCCCGAGCACGACACCCGGGAGCAGTTCTTCCCGTTGACCGCGGCGGGTGTCGTGGACCTGGACGAGATCGCCGCGCTGCTCGACACCCTCGAGCCGCGGGCGCGGTCTCTCGACCCGCGGGCGTTGATCGAGTGCCGGTACTTCGGGCCCTGCAAGCGCTGACCCGGCGCCGAGCTTCGCCGACGGCGGGACGCTGCCCCGCCCGAGGGGCGACAGCCGGGAGCCACCACCCCGGCGGCCGGAACCGCCGGGGTGGTGCGCGTCGGGTCCGCTCGCGCAAGACCACGCGCGCTCCCCGGTCCGCGATCACCGCGAGGCCCGCGAGCGGCCGCCCCGGCGCGCCAGGCACCAGCCCAGTGCGGTCGGGCGGCCTGCCCAGCCAAGCGAACGGCCGCCAGAGCGCGCCCGGCACGCGACCCAGGCCGGTCGAGCAGCCCGCCCACCCAAGCGAACGACCGCCAGAGCGCTCCCGGGACGCCAGCCGGAGGTCGGATGGCGTGCCCGGGCTCATTCCGAGCGCAGGGTGTCCAACCGGGTCACCTGGCGCAGCAACGGCATCGTCAGCGCGGTCACCAGCAGGACCGCCAGCACCGTGGTCACCGCCAGCACGAGCAGCACCGGGACGTCGATGGTCATCGGCCGGTCCGCCAGCCGCAGGATCGGCGCGGTCAGCCCGAGCCCCGCCGCGACCGCCAGCACCACGCCGACCACCACCGGAATCCCCGTCTGCCACAGGGCTCCGCGCGCCAGCACGCCGATCGGCACGCCGGCCGCCGACAGCGCCGCGAGCGGCCGGCGCCGTTCGCTGATCTGCTCGATCGACAGCATCAGCAGGCTCATCGCCGCCACCGCCAGCACGAACAGCGACGCGGTGATCAGCACCGCGCGGAAGCTCTCCACCAACCGCTGGTCGCGGGCGCGGAATCCGCCGAGGTAGTCGCTGCTGGTGGCGGTGGCGTTCCACGCGAGCGGCTGGACCGCCCGCGCGACGTCGTCGGTCAGCGCCTGCCGGTCGCCGGTGCCCGACACGTAGACATCGACCGTCGAGTCCGGGAGGGCCAGCCCGCCGAGTGCGCCGGGCGTGACCAGCAGGCTCTGGCCGGATTGCGCCACGCCGCTCGGCTGCACGACCCGGACGATGCCCGGCACCGTCCACTCCGGACCCTTCACCTCCCCGCCGCGGGAAAAGCCCAGCAGCTGCACGGGCCCGGCCGGCGCCGCGCCGCCCGAGGCCGGGGCCAGGTAGAACACGTCGCCGTCGGAGCAGTCGCCGATGTTCGCCTGGGCCTTGAGCGCCAGGCAATCGCCGACCACGCCGTAGTCCCGCTTCTCCCCGGCCCGGAACGCCAGGTTCCGGGCCGGGTGCACGCCGGTCACCCCGGGCGCGGCCGACACCAGCCTGCGGACCTCGGCCTCGTGCGCGGCGGTGGTCTGCACCTGCACCGGGACGGCGGCCACGCCGTCCGGAGTGGACTCCCGGTCGGCACTGCCGAGCGAGGTGATCACACCCTGGATCAGGATCGTGCCGGCCAGCACGACGACCAGGCCGGACACCACCCGGCTGGCGGTGCCGCTGTCCAGCTGCAGCCGCCGGATCGCCAGCTGCCACGACGGCGACCCGCCGTGCAGGCGCGTCACGAGCCGCTCGACCAGCCACGGCAGCAGGGCCGCGACGCCCACGAGCAGGAACACGCTGCCCACCGCGAGGGCCGGCGCGGCGGGACTGTTGCCGTCCCCGCGGTCGAAGGCCAGGGTGGCGGCCAGGCACAGCACGCCGATCGCGGTGAGCGTCCAGCGCCACCACATCCGCCGGCGCACCGGCTTGCCCTGGCGGACCACGCCGAGCGGTTCCACGATCGTGCGGCGCAGCCCGAACAGCGCCGAGCCGACCGCGAGCCCGGGTACCAGCAGCACGATCACCACGACGAGCGGCCAGGTCGGCACGAAGTCCTCCGGGAAGACCCGCAGGCCGAACGGCAGGATGTCGGCGACGAACGTGCGCAGCAGGGCGAAGAACCCGATCCCGGCCGCGAGCCCCAGCACGGCCCCGACCAGCGATTCGGCCGCCGCGATCCGTTTGACCCGCGGGGAGTCCAGGCCGAGCAGCCGCAGCGCGGCGAGCCGGCGTTCCCGTTGCGCCGCACCCATCCGCGAGGCGGTGGTCACGAAGATCAGCAACGGCAGCAGCAGCACCGCGGCGATCGGCGGGATGAGGCCCAGCAAGAGCACCGGCAGGCCGAGCCCGGTGGCGGGGCGGCCGAACGCGTAGACCTTCCTGCCGTCGGTGCCCTCGGCCTCGATCTGCGCGGCCGGCACCCCGTAGTACGCGGTCAGATCGCCCGCGTTGGAGACGCCTTCCCGCGAGATCCGGTCGACGACGCGGCCCGGCAGCTGCGCTTTCAGCGAGCCGCCGTCCGGTCCGGCCAGCCTCGCGGCCAGCTCCGGCGACACGGCGATCTCTCCCGGCGCCGGCAGCCGGCTGAGCCCCGGCGGCACCGGTGAGCTCGCCCCGGTCGCCGCGACCGCGGTGACCTGCACGAATTCCTCACCGACCAACGCGTACCAGTTGTAGGCCAGCAGCGGGGTGACGCCCGCGCGCGGCGCGGTGCTCTGCGCGATCGCCGCCTTCCGCGCCGCCTGCTCGCCGGCCACGTGCTGGACCGCCGCCGCGGACAGCAGCACGGCGACCGCGAGCGCGATCCCGAACGCGGTCATCGCCAGGCGCAGCAGCGCCGCGCCGGACATCCGGCCGCCCCCGACGGCCAGCCGGAGTCCCAGCGCCAGATCCTGCATCATGCGACCAGCTCCCGGTCGACCGTGCGCCCGTCGAGGACCATGATCTCCCGGTCCGAATAGGCGGCGACGCGCGGTTCGTGGGTCACCAGCACGACCGCGGCGTGCGATTCCCGCGCCGCCTCGGTGAGCATCCGCATGACCTTCTCGCCGTTGAGCGAGTCGAGCGCCCCGGTCGGCTCGTCGGCGAAGACCACCTTCGGCCCGGTCACCAGCGCCCGCGCCACCGCGACCCGCTGCGCCTGCCCGCCGGACACGTCGCCGGGGCGGCGCTTGGCCAGCCCGTCGACCTCCAGCCGGGCGAGCCATTCGGCCGCCTTGGCCTCGGCCTGCTTCCGCCGGCTTCCGGTGAGCCGCAGCGGAAGCGCGACGTTCTCGAGGCAGGACAGCTCGGGCACGAGCTGCCCGAACTGGAACACGAAGCCGAAGTCGGTGCGCCGCAACGCACTCCGCCCCTTGTCGCCCATCCCGGCGAGGTCGGCGCCGCGGTAGTCGATGGTGCCCGCGTCCGGCCGGAGGATGCCGGCGAGACAGTGCAGCAGCGTCGACTTGCCGGAACCGGACGCGCCCATGATCGCGAGCACCTCCCCCGCCGAGACGGACAGCGCCGCCCCGTCGAGCGCCCGCGTCGGGCCGAACGACTTGCACAGTCCCTTGCCGACGAGCAACGGCGTTCCCGGCCTGGTCATCAGCGCACCGCCTGTTCGAGTTCGCCGAGGCGCGCGGCGGTCAGCTCCAGCCACCGCAGGTCCGCCTCGAGGTGGAAGAGCGCGTGATCGCAGATCAGCTGATCGGCGAGGTCGCCCCCGTGTTTGCGTTTGGTGAGCGCGCGCATCACATCCAGGTGCTCGCCGCGCTGGACGTTGAGCACGTCGACGGCGCTGCGCCCGGACAGCAGCGCGAGCACCACCTTGGTGTAGAGCGTGTTCTGCAGGTACGGCTGCGGGTTTTCCGGCGTGCGCAGCCACGTCTCGACGTCGGTGACCCCGGCGTCGGTGATGGTGTAGCGCTTCCGGTCCGGCCCGTCCCCGCTCTCGACGCCCGCCACTTCGACCATGCCGTTGCGCAGCAGCCGTGACAACGTCGAATAGACCTGGCCGTAAGCCAGCGGGCGGTCCTGCCCGAACTGCTCGTCGTAGGCCCGTTTCAGGTCGTAGCCGTGCCGCGGGCCGGACTCGAGCAACGCGAGCAACGTATGTGAAATCGACATACCCCTGATCCCCTCCGGACCCCGCGTTCCGGGGCCGCCGATCACTATACTGCAAGAGTATACCCGGCGTGTATACCACCGTAGTATAGATGGTTTCCGCAGCTCAGAGGCAATGTCGTGCTACGGCGTCGGCCGTCGGCTCAGCGGCGCGACCCGAGCACGACGCGGAAGAGCCGGTCGATCCGGTCGAGGTCGGCTTCCGCCGCCGAGCCGGCCTCCGGCGGCAGCTCGTCCACCGGAGCGTCGATCCCGAACAGCAGGCGCGGCAGCGTCGGGTGGAGGACGAGACCGAGCAGTTCGCCCGCCACCGCTTCGGCGTCGCCGGCCGCGAGCCCCAGTTCCGCCACCAGGTGCGCCGCCAGGTCACCGGCCGTGGTCCCGAAGAGGACGTCGTAGAGGCCCGCCGCCAGCTCCGGCAGCCGATCGGCCTCCGCGATCCCGAGCCGGAGCATCCGGGCGACCGAGGACCACCGCACCAGCTGGAGGAAACGCCCGCAGTACCGCACGACCGCCTCCTCCGGGTGCGCGGAGTATTCGGCGGGCGTGCGCATCCGGGCGCCGAAGAGGGCGCGGACGCGCTCGACGACCGCGAGGAACAGCGCGTCCTTGGTCGGGAAGTGCGCGTACAGGGACCGCTTCGACGTTTCCGCGCGCGCCGCGATCGCGTCCATGGAGGTCCGCTCGAAGCCGTCCTCCAGGAAGGCCAGCTTCGCCGCGTCGAGGATGTGCTCGCGTAGCGCTTCCCCGCGTCGGGCCATGGCGTCCACCTCAAAGTATACGGTACAGTCGAGTTTACTTCTGCTTCCCGCTGATCGGAGCCATCATCCATGATTGTGATCACCGCCCCGACCGGGCAGATCGGCAGCAAGCTCGTCGCCACGCTGCTGCGCCACGACGAGCCGGTCCGGGTCGTCGTCCGGGACCCGGGCCGGCTGCCCGCCGAAGTCCGGCAGCGAGCCGAGGTCGTCGTCGGTTCGCACCGCGATCCCGACGTCCTCGACCGGGCCCTCGACGGCGCCGAAGCACTGTTCTGGCTCATGCCGGCGGCCCCGACCGCGAGCAGTCCCTACGAGGCTTACGTGACCGCCTCGATCCCGGGCGCCGACGCCGTCGTGCGCCACGCGGTGCCGCGCGTCGTGATCGTCTCCGCACTCGGGCGCGGATCGCAGATCTACGCCGGCCACGTGTCCGCGTCGCACGCGATGGAGGACCTCTTCCGCAGCACGGGCGCGCACGTGCGCGCCCTGGCCCTGCCCACCTTCATGGACAACGTCCTCCGGCAGGTGGCCTCGATCAGGGAGGGAGAGGTTTCCGGCACCGTGCCCGCCGGGTTCCGGATGCCCTGGATCGCGACGAAGGACATCGCGGCGCTCGCCGCCGGGTACCTTCGCGACCGCACCTGGACCGGGCAGGACTCGGTCGAGGTGCGCGGCGGCGAAGACCTTTCGCACCAGGAAATCGCCGACGTCCTGACCGACGTGCTGGGCACGCCCGTCCGGTTCCGGCGCGGAGACCGCGCAGCGGTCGGGCCGTTCCTCGTCGGCCGCGGGTTCTCCGAGGCGATGGCCCGGTCCGTGGTGGACATGGACCTCGCCGGCGAACGCGGCATCAACAACGCCACGCCGCGCACCCCGGAGAACACCACGCCCACCACCTTCCGCGAGTTCGCCGAAGAATTCGTCAGGCCGGCGGTGCGCGCCACGCAGGAATGACGCGAGGGCCGGGACCGGCCGCACACCGCGGAGGCCGCCCACCCCGGCAGCCATCCGGCAGAACCGGTTACTCCGCGTGCCGGGCACTGCGGCATTCAGGTCATCGGCCCGGCGTTCGGCTGACCTTCGTCAGCTTCGCGCCATTCTTGCCCGCCGACCGGCTCGAAAACGATAAAGTGCCGGTCTTCGCGGGGGAACGGCGAAGTGCGAATGTGTCGAGGGGGACCTATGTTCGTGGGCCGGACGTCGGTCCTGGAGCTGATCGGCGAGCTGACCGAACCGCGCGGGGAAAACGCGCCGGCCGGTCCGCGGCCGGTCCTGATCCTGACCGGCTGCGGCGGTTCCGGGCGGACCGCGATCCTCCAGGAAGCACTGCGGACCTGGCGGGACCGCACGGCTTCCGTGCTGGTCCAGCCGCTGGTGCCGGACGGCGAGCAGACGTCGCTGCGGCCGTTGCTGACCTCGATCATGCTCGGGCTGGGGGTGGGCGTCCCGGGATATCCGGTGACTTTTCCCCGTTCCCTGGTCGCCCAGCTGGCCATCAGCGCGGATTTCGCCGGGCTGCCTCCCGGCGACCAGCTCATCCGGCTGCGGGAACGGCTCAACGAATACAAACGGAAACCCGCGCTCGACAGTTTCCTCACCGCACTGGCCCGTGATTCGTTCGCCCTCGTGCACGTCCAGGTGCCCGGGCTGTCCGAGCTCGTCCCGGGGCTGGCGGCGGAAGTCACCCGGAGCACGCTGAACCGGCTGTACCGCGGGCGCGGGCTGATGCGGCTCTCCTGGGGCGACGCCGTGGACTGGTTCCGGCACCAGGACTTGGACTTCGCCAAGAACCCCGAGACGACGCTGATCGAGCTCAGCGCCCGGGCCAAGAGCGCGGACGCACTGGTCCGCCGCAGCGTGGACGACGTCCTGGTCGGCGCGTTCCTCGCCGACCTGCGCCGCAGCCACGCCCGCGTCCGGGGCCGTCCGCCGCAGATGCTCCTGCTGCTGGACGACGGCGACGTCCCGGAAGCGATGACTTTCGTCCGCTCACTGCTGCGCGTGCGCACCGCGATCGCCGGCAGCCGGCCGACGCCGGAGAACCGGCTGCCGGATCCGCTCACCGTGGTCACCACCAGCGCCGGACCGGCCGCGGCGGGCGCCGTGCCGTGGCCGGGAACCGAGCCGGTGGACGGCCCACGGATGCGGGTCGACGTCACCGACCTGAGTTCCGCCGAGGTGCTCCAGCTGGCCCGCAGCCAGGACTGGACGACGTCGGAACGCACCGCCAGGACGGCGTTCCGGCTCACCCACGGCCACCCGGCCGCGACGGCGTTCGTGCTGCGCCGGCTGGCGGAAAACCCGCGGTTGCTCGACGACCCGGACGCGCTCCTGGACGGCACGGACCCGGACGAGGACGTGCCCGCCGACCGGCACCTGCTGCGGATCTTCGTCCGCGGCCTCGATCCGCAACGGCGGCCGGACGACGCCTCGGTCGAGGCGCTGATCACGCTGGCGGCCGCCCGGACGTGGCAGGAGGCCGGCACGCTCGTCCCCTTGCTGCCCCCGCCCTTCGGCCTCGGCTCGCCGCTCTACACCTCGCCGACGTTGTGGCCCGCCGCCGGCGGCGGTGAACGCCGGCTCCACCCGCTGGCCCGCTACCTCGGCCTCCGGGCACTGGCCACGCGCCCGGACGCGCGGACCGGCTGGGAAGGCGTTTTCCGGCTCCTGCGCGGGAAAACCCACCCGGACGACCGGGCCGGGCGGTGGCACCACGAGCTGATGCTCGGCGGCCGCGCGAAGGTCGCGGACGCACTGGCCGTCCTGCTGCCCGAACTGCCGTCCGCGGAGTGGCTGGCGCTGTTCGACGCCGTGGTCGTCACCCCCGATCCGCGGGTCACCGACCTCGCGGAGATCCAGGGGATCGGCCGGCCACCGACCCCGGCCGGGCACACCGACGCATTGCTCGGCATCGTGCCGGCGCTGGAACGGGACCCGTGCGTGACCCGGCCGGAGGACATCGCCGCCCTGCGGCAGCTCGCCTGGCACGGCTTCCTGAGGCTGGCCGAAAGCGAAGGCGTCGCGGACCGGCAGCCGTTCCTCGAGCGGGCCGACCGCTACTCGGCGGACCGCAACCGGTACTGAACCTCCCTGTTCCGAAAGGATTCGCCGTGCCCTCGCGCTTCCGCTGGACGATCTTCCCCGACCCGAACCGGGATTTCCCGCACCGGTGGACGGACTGGTGGCGGCTGTCCGCCGTGCTCGCCGTCGTCCTCCTGCTGGCGGGCGGCCTGGTCTGGCAGCAGCCGCTGCAGCGGGCGTTCACCTGCGGCTGGTTCGACGGCTCCGCGTGGTCGGCCGGCGACGAGTGCGTGGGGCTCAGCGACGGCTCGTACGACTTCGGCCTCGACCGCTTCTCCGCCGTGCTGCACGTGGTCGAGCAGCAGAACGCCGCCGCCGCGGACAAGTGCGATCCCCAGGGCACCCCGGTGACGGTCGGCGTGCTGCTGACGCTGACCGACCGCAACGCCGGCGGGCGCGCGCTGCACGAGCTCGAGGGCATGGCCGCCGGGCAGCGCCACGCCAACGACACCGGCTGCCTGCACCCGATGCGGCTGGTGGTCGCGAACGTCGGCGCCTACGGGCCGGACAACGAGGCCGTCGAAGTGGCCCGGGCGCTCGCGGACGACCCGGATGTCGTGGCGGTCGCCGGGCTCGGGCTGAGCCGGCAGCGCTCGGCCGAGGTGGCGGACCTGCTGGCGGCGGCGAAGGTCCCGATGGTGTCGGACCTGATCACCGCCGAGGGCTTCGACCAGACCGGGTCCCGCGACGACCAGCCGGACTTCCGCGCGTGCGACCCGGACATCACCTACCCGCGCGGGATCGGGAGGGACTACTTCTACCGCGTCGCCTACCGGAACGCCGTGCAGATCGAGCAGCTCGCCGCGGCGCTGCCCGGCCGCCCGGACTTCCTCATGGTGCCCACCGGCGGCTCCGACCCGTACCCGTGCACCGCGCTGCCGCTGATGCAGCGCCGGTTCGGCGGCAAGATCACCGAGGTCAAGTTCGACGCCGACGAAGCCAGCACGGTCCCGCTGACCGCCCAACGGGTCTGCGGCGCGGCGAAGGACGTCGAAGTGCTCTACATCGCGCGCGGTGGCGACCTGGCCCGGTTCCTCTTCAGCCTCGACGAAGCCTTGGTCGGCGGCCGGTGCGCGGCCGGGTCGGTCACCGTGGTCAGCACGTCCGACGGCCTCCGGGTCCGCTCGCCGGAGGACAACGCGATGCTGGAGGACCTCCGCCTGCGGGCGCTGCGTTCGCCCAGCTTCACCGACGGCCGGATCCGGCTGGTGTCCACACTGGTCTCCGGCGCCGACCGCTTCCGCGGCGACAACCCCGGGTTCCGCGACCTCGAAATGGCGTTCGCCGGCGCCGGCTTCGACGCGACCCACCTCGACGACGGCTGGGCGGTCAACGGCTACGACGCGGTGACCACGATCTCGGCGGCCCTGCGCACGCTCCCGTCGGCGAAGCCGGTCCAGCGCAGCCAGGTCAACACGGCGATCAGCGGGTTCTCTTCGAGTGGCCAGGCGGTGGCGGGCGCCGGCGGGCCGATCACGTTCGACAACAGCGGAAACCGCGCGGACGCGGGTCCCCCGGTGGTCCGGGTCTGCCCGCAGCCCGCCCCGGACGGCGACCGGCCGGCGCGGACCCCGAGCGTGGTCGTCCACCCGGGCACCCCGCCGGACTGCTGACGGCCGACGTCGCGCACAAGACGCGGCCTGCCCGGCGATCCGGTTGCGATTTCCGGGGTGCTCCCCGGCCGGTACCGCCCCTGACGGCCGGATTCTCAGGGTTTTCCCACCACCTCCCAGGATCCGGCCAGGCGCGGGCGCCACGCTCGCCGGCATGACGATCGAAATCCGGGGCCTGACCAAGCGGTACGGGCCTGACACCGTGGTGGACGACCTGTCGTTCACCGTCCACCCCGGGCAGGTGACCGGGTTCCTCGGGCCCAACGGCGCCGGCAAGTCCACGACCATGAAGATGATCGTGGGCCTGGCCGCGCCCACGCGGGGCTCGGTCACCATCGGCGGGCGCCGGTACCGGGACCTCGCCGTGCCGCTCACCGAGGTGGGCGCGTTGCTCGACGCCGGTGCCGTCCACGGTGGCCGGAAGGCCCGCGACCACCTGCTGGCCCTCGCGGTGAGCAACGGCCTTCCCCGCCGCCGGGTCGGCGAGGTGCTCGGCCGGACCGGGCTGGACGCTGTGGCCGGGAAGCGGGCGGGTGGGTTCTCGCTCGGGATGCGGCAGCGGCTCGGCCTCGCCGCGGCGTTGCTCGGCGACCCGCGGGTGCTGATCTTCGACGAGCCGGTGAACGGTCTCGACCCGGAAGGGATCCGCTGGATCCGGGACTTCATGCGCTCACTCGCCGGCGAGGGCCGGGCGGTGCTGGTGTCCAGCCACCTGATGAGCGAGATGGCGCAGACCGCCGATCACCTCGTCGTCATCGGCCGGGGGCGGCTCGTCGCCGACACCACGGTGAGCGAGCTCGTGCGTGGCGAAGGCACCGTGCTCGTCCGCACCGCCGAGCCGGGCTTCGCGCGGCTGCTGACGACCGCCGGGGCCGCCGTGCGGGAGGGGACCGAGGCGTCGCTCGTCGTGTCCGGCATGACGAGCGCGGAGATCGGCAAAGTCGCGGCCTACCACGGCGTCGCGCTCGCCGAGCTCACGCCGCAGCGCGTCTCGTTGGAGGACGCCTTCATGGAACTGACCAAGGACCGCACCGACTACCAGGGGGCGATCGCATGAGCGTGTCCTTCACCCGTTCCGTCCGCGCGGAGTGGATCAAAGTACGCAGCCTGCGCTCCACCTGGTACACCCTGGCGTGCCTGTACGCGGTCGGGCTCGGCATCACCGCCCTCGTCATGAACGCCACCGCGAAGCAGTACCCCGGCGACGAACCCTGGGATCCGACCGGCCGCAGCCTGACGTCGTACATCGTCGCGCAGCTCATCATCGGGGTGCTCGGCATCCTCGTCGTCACCTCCGAGCACGCGACCGGCCTGATCCGGACGTCCCTGACCGCGACACCCCGGCGGCACCGGCTGCTGGCGGCCAAGGTGGTCGTGGCGGTCGCGGTCGCCGTGGTGGCGGGCCAGGTGCTGATGTTCACCGCCTTCTTCCTCGGCCAGGCCGTCCTCGCCGTCCACGGCGTGCCGCACGCGCGGATCGGCGATGCCGGCGTGCTCTCCGCCGTGGCCGGCGGCGGGCTCTACCTCGCGGCGATCGCGCTGCTCGCGGTCGGGCTGGGCACGATCATGCGGGCGACGGCGGGCGCGCTCGCCACCCTGGTCGGGATCGTCTTCCTGGTCCCCGGCTTCGCGGGGCTCTTCCCGGCCTGGCTGCACGGCCTGCTCTACTACTGGCCGACGCTCGGGGCGGCCGCGGTCTTCAAGACGGTGCCCGATCCGGACTTCCCGCACCCGTGGCTGAACCTGGCCGGGATGTGCGCCGGGGTCGCCGCCGTGCTGGCCGTGGCGTTCGTGGTCTTCCGGCGCCGGGACGTGTGATGCGGGAGGTGGGGCGGGGCCTGCTGGCGGCCGCGGCCGCGCTGCTCGCGATGGCGGGGGTCGCCACGGCCGGGCTGGCGCTCCTGGGCGCCGGCCGCGCCGGAGGGCTCGGCGCGTTGACCGCCGCGGCCGTCGCGCTGGCCGCGGGCGGCTCGGCGGACGTCGTCGCGGCCCCGTCGGGTGGCCTTCCGTTGGCCGTGCGAGGCGGCCTCGAGGTGATGCCGCTGGGGGTTTCCCTGGCGGGCGCGGTGGTGCTGGGGGCGTTGCTGCTGTGGCGCCGCGAAGCCGGGGTGCTCGTCCGCGGTGCCGTCGCGGCGGTGGCCCTGTCGGCGGGACTCGCCGTGAGCGCCTTGCTGGCACGAGGAACGCTGAGGATGCCGGACGGCGTCACGGCGGGTGGTGCCGGCGGCTGCGGACGAGCGGCCGGTCCCGCGCGCCTGCCCGGTTCCGGCCGGTTCGACGCCGGTTTCTCCGTGGCCGTGGGGCCGGCGGTGGTGGGGGCCGTGGCCGGGGCGCTCGTGGTCGTCGGAGTCTGCTGGCTCGCCACGCGATTTCCCGCCGTGGCAACGGGTTTGCGTGCCGCGCGGTGGCCCGCGGCCGGGCTCGCCGTGCTGGGCGTGGCCGCGGCCTGGACGTTCGGCGGCGCCGCGGCCGCCGGGGTTGTCCTGCTCGCTCTCCCCCAGCTGGTGTGCGGAGCCGTGCTGCTGGGCCTCGGCGTGCCGTGGACGATCAGCTCCTCCGGCGTGTTCTCGTGCGCGCTGCCCGCTGCGCCCGTCCCGACGGGTGGCCCGCTGCTCGGGCTGTCGGCCGTGGTGCTGCTGGGCTGGCCCGTCGCGTTCGCGGCCGGGCGTCGCCGGCCCGGCGGACCCCTGCGCCGGGCCGCGGCCGCCGCCGCGTGGTTCGCGCCGGCGGCCGGTGCCGTGCTCGCCGTCGTGACGCTGCTGTCGCGGATCTCCGTCGACGTCACCGTCGGCGTGTTCGGTTTGGCACTGCCCGTCTTCGCCGCGCAGGTGACGGCGAATCCGCTGCTCGCCGTGGTGGCCGGGCTCGCGGGCGGCGCGGTGGCCGGCTTCGCGGGCTCCCTGCTCGCCGACGGGTTCTCCGTATCCTCGCGGGTATGGAAGCGATGACGTCCCGGCTGCTGGTGGTGGACGACGAAGCCACCGTCCGCGAGCTGCTCTCCGCCGCGCTGCGGTTCGCCGGCTTCCGGGTGACGTCGGCGGCCACCGCGCGGGAGGCCGTCGCCGCGGCCACCGCGGAGCCGCCCGACCTGGTGCTGCTGGACGTCATGCTGCCGGACATGGACGGCTTCGAGGTGGTCCGGCGGCTGCGCGAGCGGCACCCCGGCCACGGCGCGCCGGTGCCCGTCCTGTTCCTGACCGCGCGGGACCGCCAGTCCGACAAGGTCACCGGCCTGTCCCTCGGCGCCGACGACTACGTGACGAAGCCCTTCGACCTGGCGGAGCTGATCGCGCGGATCCGCGCGATCCTCCGCCGGACCGCGGGCCGGCCGGCGGGCGTGCTCACGGCAGGCCCGCTCGCGCTCGACGCCGAGGGCCACCAGGTGACGCGTGCGGGGCAGGCGATCCGCTTGTCCGCCACGGAGTTCCGGTTGCTGCGCTACCTGATGGAGAACGCCGGGCGGGTGGTGTCGAAGGGGCAGATCCTCGACCGGGTGTGGCGCGACGACTTCGGCGGGGACGCCGGCATCGTCGACACCTACATCTCCTACCTCCGGCGCAAGGTCGACACCGCGGAGCCGAAGCTCATCCACACCGTGCACGGCGTGGGCTACGTGCTGCGGGAGCCCCGCGGATGAGGCGGCTTTCCCTGCGGGCCCGGCTGCTGCTGCTCACCGCGGGCCTGCTGCTCGCCGGCCTGACCCTGATCGGCGCGCTGGTTTCCGGGCAGCTGGAGCGCTTCCAGCTCGACCGCCTCGACGGCCAGCTGCGCTCGATGACCGAGCTCATCTCCCTGGCGGCGGGGCCGCCGCCGGCCGCGAGCCCGGCCGTGCGGCCCGATCTCGTCGATCCCGCGCTCGACCTGTTCGGCACTCCATACGTCGTGTACCTCGACGCGAGCGGCGCGGTGGCGGGCGGCCTCCACTCGTCGCGGGTGGACGGGGCGGCGCTGCCGCCGCTCGACGCGCTGCGCACGGTCCCGGCCGACGGGACGGCCGTCGACCTCGACGCCAGCGACGGGTCGCAGCGCTGGCGGGCACTGGCGCGGCCCGCCGTCCGCTGGGGCGGGACGGTCGTTTCGGCCGCGCCGCTCGCCGAAGCCGACGCCACGATCGCCCAGCTGCGGACGAGCAGCCTGGTCACCGGTGCCGCGCTGCTCGTCGTGCTGACCGCGGCCGGCTGGCTCGCCCTCGGCCGGGGCCTGCGGCCGCTGCGCCGGATCGAGCACACGGCCGCGGCGATCGCCGGCGGCGACCTCACCCGGCGCGTCCCGGACCTCGCGCCGCCCGGCACGGAGATCGGGCACCTGGCGGGGTCGCTCAACACCATGCTCGGCCAGCTCGAACGGGCCTTCGCCGACCGGGCCGCCTCCGAAGCGCGGATGCGCACGTTCGTTTCGGACGTCAGCCACGAACTGCGCACCCCGCTGTTCGGCATCAAGGGTTCCGCGGAGCTCTACCGGATGGGCGCACTGGCCGGACCGTCCGATGTGGACGAAACGATGCGCCGCATCGATCGCGAAGCCACCCGGCTCACCGCGCTGACCGAGGACCTGCTGCTGCTCGCCCAGCTCGACGAGGCACCCGAAGAGCAGCTCGACCGGGCTCCGATGGACCTGCGCACCCTCGCCGGCGACGCCCGGCACGACCTGCGCACCCTCGACCCCACCCGCACCGTTTCCCTGACCGGGCCGGGCGGTACCGGCCCGCCCGGCCCGGCGCCGGTGGACGCCGACGAGGCCCGGCTGCGGCAGGTCGTCACCAACCTGGTGGGCAACGCCGCCGCCCACACGCCATCGGGCACGCGCGTGCGCATCGGGGTCGGAACGGCGGACGGCCGCGCGGTGCTCGAGGTGGCCGACGAGGGTCCGGGAATGACGGCCGAGCAGGCGGGCCGCGTCTTCAACCGCTTCTACCGGGCCGACCGCTCCCGGACGCGCACGCCCGGTGCCGACGCCGGTCTGGGCCTCGCCATCGCCCGTTCCCTGGCCCGCGCCCACGGCGGCGACGTCGAACTCGAGACCACGCTCGGGGAAGGCGCCTGCTTCCGGCTCGTGCTGCCGGTGACCGGGTTCCCGGACTGACACCGGCCAAGGGGCGGGCGGGAACCTCGCCATCCTGCGCACCCGGCTTCGCCGCGGCGGCTTCTAGTACTTTCGGCCGATGCCCGCACGGCGAAAACCCGCCGAAAGTCGTGGGCCATTTCGGGGGTCTTGGTCCGGCTCCGGTTTCACCGTCAATCACCGCCCTAGTGTGGCGGTGCTTCGTGATCTTGAACCGGAACCGAAGAGGGGAACCCACCTTGCGCAACCGGACCAGATTCCTCGGCAAGACTCTTGCGGCCGCGGGTACCGCCGCGGCGCTCGCGCTCGCCACGGCCGTTCCGGCGGCCGCGGACACGCCGTCCACCGTCGAGCAGGACGTCGCTCAGCTGTACCAGGACGTCATCGACCTCTACAACGGCCTGCCCGCCGACGCGCTGCGCGGCGTCGACCGGCTCATCGACTCGCCCGTTCCGCGCATCGGTCCGCGGAGCCGGGCCGCGCAGGGCCCGATCCCGGGCTGCACCGAAGGTGCGCTGCTGACGTATGCGAACAAGCTCGCGTCCCAGCTCACCCCGCTCGAAGGCCAGGCGCTCGACGCGCTGTCGGGGCTCAGCCAGCTCTACGTCCAGGGCGTCACGAACGACAAGGCGCCGCAGGTCTTCGGCACCGACGGCCAGTACACCGCGCGCGCCACCGACACGATCGCCAGGCTGCGCGGCTTCTGGGACATCGAGAGCTGGAACATCCAGCTCGTCGCCTGGAAGGGCACCGATCTCGGCAGCCAGGCGAAGATGGCGCAGACCTTCAGCCTCGGTCTCGCGCCGGCGAAGGTGAAGGCCGCCGCCGCGCTCGCCACCAAGGTGCTCTACGAAGTGCCGGCCATGCAGGGCGGCCGCAACCCGCTGATCACCCTGAACGCGTTCTCCGCTCCGGCCGGCAGCCTCGGCGGCAAGCGCGTGGCGCTCGGTGACGGCCTGCTCGACACGGTCAACGCCCTCGGGTTCGACGACGTCTCGGTGGAGTCGGTGGTCGGGCACGAGTACGGCCACCAGGTCGACTTCGCGCACGACAACTACCCGCGCAACGAGTCCTCCGAGATGGGCCCCGACGCCTACGGCGGCTACTTCGTCGCGCACGCCAAGGGCTTCGCCTGGGACGCCCGCACCCAGCAGGAGGTCAGCTACCTGGACGCCTCCATCGGCGACTGCTACCACAGCCACGGCACCCCGGACCAGCGCAAGGCCGCCGGCACCTGGGGCGAGAAGCAGGCGACGAGCCAGGGCAACCCGAACCGGATCGTCCCGTCCGCCACGATGATCGAGAAGTTCCAGAAGGAATACCCGAAGCTGATGCCGCCGGCCGCCGACCAGCCGGCCGCCGCCGCGGTGGCCGCAGCCCGGGGCTGAACCCCGGCTCCCGCCGGTGGGCGGGCCGTCTTCCCCGGGTCCGGGAAGGCGGCCCGCGCTCGCGGGGGCTGACCGCCGAGACGCCCGCTTCCGGTGCGGAAGCGGGCGTCCGGCTCCAGGAAAAGTGCGTCAGCCGATGGCCGCCTGGGGAGTCTTCTGCGACGTCCCCGCGACCTCCGGGCGCCGCCGCCGCGCCGCCGCCGACCCGGCGGCCAGGACGGCCAGGCCCACGACGTTGACCGCGGCGCCGACCCACAGCGGCGAGACGAACCCGAGTCCGGCGGCCAAGGCCAGGCCACCGAGCCACGCCCCGAGCGCGTTGCCGATGTTGAAGGCCGCGATGTTGGCGCCGGAGGCCATCGTCGGCGCGTCGTCGGCGTACCGCATGATCCGCAGCTGCAGGCCGGGCGCGGCCGCCAGGCCGACGGTGCCCATCAGGAACAGCGAGATGATCGTCAGGACCTGGCTGTGCGCGGTCAGCGCGAACACCGCGAGCACCGCCGTGAGCAGGGCGAAGATCACCAGCAGGGACTTGTCCAGTGCCCGGTCCGCCGCCTTGCCGCCGAGGAAGTTGCCGGCGAACATGCCGACCCCGAACAACACCAGCAGCCAGGGCACCGTGGTGGCGGCGAACCCGCTGACCTCGGTCAGCGTGTAGGCGATGTAGGTGAACGCACCGAACATACCGCCGTAGGACAGCACGGTGATCGCCGCCGAGATCCAGACCTGGGGCCGGCGGAACACGCCGAGCTCGCCGCGCAGGCTGGTCCGGCCGACGGGCTCCGGCCGCGGAACCAGCACCCCGATGCCGGCCAGGGTGACGACGCCGATGGCCGTGATCGCCCAGAACGTCGAACGCCAGCCGAGCTGCTGCCCGAGCAGGGTGCCGAGCGGGACGCCGAGCACGTTGGCCACGGTCAGGCCGCCGAACATCAACGCGATCGCGCTCGCCTTGCGGTTCTCCGGGACCATCTCCGCCGCGACCACCGCGCCGACGCTGAAGAACGCGCCGTGGCACAGGGCCGCGACGATCCGGCCGAGCAGCATCACCGAGTAGACCGGTGCGACCGCCGAAATCAGGTTGCCCGCGATGAACAGCACCATCAGCCCGAGCAGCACCTTCTTCCGGTCGAACCGGGTGATCGCCAGGGTCAGCGCGATGGCGCCGAACGCGACGCTGAGCGCGTAACCCGAGACCAGGTACCCGGCCACCGGCTCGGTGACCCCGAAGTCCGCCGCCACCTCGGGAAGCAGACCCACGATCCCGAACTCGGTGAGCCCGATGCCGAAGCCTCCCAGCGCCAAGGCGAGAAGCCCGATAGGCATGACTACCCTCCATCCATTTTTCCTGTGCACGCCTCGTGGGGAATGACCTCAGCGTAGGCGGGACGCCGGAACGGGCACCGCCCACGGAAGTGCCATCGTCGCTACGACTTTGGTAACAGTGCGGCCTGTCTCATCGGCTCCACCAGCACTGATTCGCTTGAGCCCGCTGTCCGGCGCTCCTACTTTCGATACCACGCGACGCCGACCGGCGATAGCGCGAGGTTCCCGTTTCCCGTCGAGGACAAACTCCGGACAACTCAGGGAGAGACGATGAGATTGGTTCCTTCCCGTTCCCGTTCGACCGGGCACCCGCTCGGCCGACGCACCAGTCCCCCCGCGCGCAAGCGCGCGCCGGGGCCCGGCCCGCACCCCGTCGCCGGCGTCTTCCCCGGCCTGGGCAGCCGCGCCGCGTACCAGAACCTCGGCCGTCACCTCCTGGATTCCGGGAGCCCGGCGGTCCGGGAGGTCTACGACCAGGCCGCGCGGGCGTACGGCGTCCCCGGCCGCCCGGAGCAGCTCTTGCTGATCCCGGAGAACCTGCCGGCGGAACGGCTGGCGCAGCAGGCTTTCCTCGGCGCGGCGATCCTGACGCACAGCGTGGCGCTGGAGGCCCACCTGCGGGACACGGCGGCGAAGAGCGGGATCCCCCTGCACTTCGTGGCCTACACCGGGGAAAGCTTCGGCATCATCACGTCGGCCGTGGCGAGCGGGGCGTTGTCCGTCGGTGACGGCGTCGAGATCGCCCGGGTTTTCACGCCGCTGATGCTGGTGGCCGCCGAAGGCGCGGTTCCCGACGAACCGATCGCCCGCGAGGTCGCCGCGTACCTCCCGGAATCGCTGCACGGCCGGCAACTGGTCCCCGAACCGTTCCACGTCGTCGCCCTGAAGGGTGACCCCGCAGAACTCGCCGTGACCCTCTGCGAGATCGGGAGGGAATTCCCGAAGGTCGATGTCGAAATCCACAAGTTCTATTCGGACCGGCAGACGAATGTGTACGTCCGCCGCGGCGTCAAGACGGATTTCGACGAGTTCATCGGCCGGTTCCCCGCAGTGCGGGCGGAGGAGCTGAAGAAACCGACGAACTTCCTGGCCCATTCCGGCCGGATGAGCGGCGTGCGCGAAGCCCTCGGCCGTTTCCTGGACGCGAAGGGCCTCGAGTTCCGCGCGCCGCACACCCCGGTGGTCTCGAACCACGGCGCGGGGCTGCTCACCACGGCCGAGGAGGTCCGCACCGGCATCCTGGCGATCACCGACGAAGTCATGGCGTCGCGGGAGACCGCGGCGACGCTGGCGGACCTCCACCCCGAGCTGGTGGTGGAGCTGGGACCGGGGGAAAAGTCCGTGCAGCTGCTGACCGACAACAGCCTGGCCGTCCCGGTGACGGCCTACACCGGCACGGCCGACCCGGTCCTCGGCGTGCTGAAGCAGGTCGACGTCCTGCTGGCCGAGCTGGCGAAGCTGCGCGACTCGGGCGACCGCCTGACCGACGAGCACCTCGAGCCGCTCCGCGACCTCTTCCGGGTGACGTCGGGCCATCCGTTCGGCGAGGAGTACCTCCACCGGACCCTGCGGCGCGTCGTCACCGACGAGCTGCTCCGCCCCGAGCGGGACGCCGCACCGGCCTTCTACGAGCTGCTCGAGGTCGTCCAGCACACCTACCGGCACCGCGCGGACATCGACGCCGGCCACGGCGAGCTGGTGCTGCGGGCGCGGCTGAAGAAAGAGCTCACCGGCGACCGGCCGGGGCAGGTGCACACCGAGCTCAGGGTGCTCGACCGGGCGGGCCGCGCGGTCGACCGGAAGCTCGCCACCACCGGGCAGCACGAGGTCGTGGTCGTCCACTTCGACCGGCTCGCCGACCGCGGCCAGACGGCCATCCCGCGGCAGCAGGCCCTGTTCCAGGCGCTGCGCCACGACCGGCCGGCGCTGTTCCGGCAGAACGACTGCTACCTCGAGGGAAGCGACCCGGTGGGCTGGCTGGCGGCCCTGGCGGCGTCCGGCGCGGCGCCACTGGCCGACGTCGTGGCCCTCCACGACCTGTCCCGGGAGATCGGCCCTGGCCTCGACCTGGAGGCCGCGCTCGATCGCCTGGTGTCCTCGCTGACCCACCCCGAGCTCCCCCTCGTCTCCCCGGCGGGCGTCCCGCTGTGGTCGGCCAAGGACATCGCGGCCGCCACCCGCGGCGTCTTCCTCGACGGCGCTCTCGACACCGGGCGCCGGCGCGTCCACCTCAACGGGAACTGCCGGATCCTGGCGCTCGGGTCGACGCTGGAGGCCGACGGCGTCGACGCCGGGCCGCACCACGCCGACGTCATCTCCGTCTCCTCCCCCGCCGAGGTCCGGACGAGGGGCGTCAACGCGGCGCTGGACGAGTTCGAGGACCACTGCATCCTGTCCCTGACCGTGGAGCACGAGAAGGTGCTGCGCTACGCCCAGAGCCGGCGGGTGCTCAGCGGGACCGTCAACGCCTACGTCGGCATCGGGGAACGCGTCCTGGGCTTCGGCAAGGGCGGCAGCGAGTCGATGACGATCTTCCTGCGCAAGGACGGCGAAGACCGGACCACCGTCCGCAAGGTGCTGAGCGAAGCGCTGACCACGGTCAGCTGGAACCCGGACGGCCGGGGCGTGATGCTGCCGCCGTTCGCCAAGGCCCGGAAGCAGGCGGAGTACCTGCAGGCCCTGCCGGAGCCCGTGCGCCGGTACTTCCCCGAGGTCTACGACATCCAGGAGCGGGTCATCCCCGTTCCGCCGCACCTGCGCGCCGACGGCCCGGCCACCCGCAAGGAAGTCATCTACGAGATGAGCTACGTCCCGGGCGAGGAGGTCAGCCGGTTCGTGGAGCGGAACTCGCCACCACCGGCGGTGGTCGCCCGCCTCTACGAGCAGATCTTCCGGGTGCTGAACCGGGAAGTGCACACGGTGAACCGCGTCCCGGCGCCGGGCGAGACCCTGGACGTCTCCTACTTCCGGAAGATCGAGGACCGGCTGGACCTGTGCCGGCGCACGGCGCCGCGCACCTTCACCCCGGAGCTGCTCGACACCGAACGGATCGTCATCGACGGCGTGAGCTACCTCAACGCGCCGGCGGTGCTGGCCCGGTTCCGCGCCCACCCGGAGTACCTCCGGATCCTGGAACCGCGGTTCCACTCCCTGGTCATGGGGGACACGAACACCGAGAACATCAAGGTCGAGAACACCGTCCCGCTGCTGCACGCCCAGTGGCTGATCGAGACGGGTGCTCCGCGCGAGGAGATCGACGCGGCACTGGCGGCGATCACGGCGGAGTCCCTCGGGATCCGGTTCCTGGACCCGCGGGCGATCGGCTTCAAGAGCGAAGGCCGGGACACCCGCGACGACGCGATGTACGACAACAAGCCCTGGCACAACTCCATCGGCCACTACGACGAGATCCACTACGAGCAGTTCACCCTGCGGGTCCGGACCGGCTCGGGCCGGACGCCCCGGGTCGACATCGGGTTCGTGGCGGGGAACCCGTACCAGAAGTCCTACGGGGTACGGGATGTGGTGGCCCGCGGCGAAGCCGTCGACCCGGACGCGCCGCGCGGGATGGAGGACCACTTCGCCGCCGTGATGGCGGCCGTGCACCGGGACGACCCGGAATCCCGCCAGCTCAAGGATCCCTACTGGATCATCCGGTTCGTCTTCATGATGGGCACCCACTTCACGGCGATGCCGCCGTTCCACTTCCAGTCCGAGCTGGACGGCACGCTGACCGACACCTACCAGGCGCAGCGCCGGCCGGTGGCCATCTACTGCGAGGGCGTCAAGTGGCTGAACTGGGCGCTGCAGATGCTGACCGGAGAACGGACGGAGTTCCTGGGGGTGCCGGTGCCGCCGCTGGCCCACCTGGAGCGGCCACGCCGGCGAACGACGTCCGCCGGCCGCACCACTCGCCGTCGCGCGGTGTCCGGACAGCACGCCCCCCGCTCACCGCGGCCGAGCACCCGCCCGGCCGTCAACGCACCGCACACCACCGGGCTCCCGCACGCCCGGCAGAAGGAGGAGGGCTGACCCATGACCAATGCATCGCCGGCCCTGCCGGTGGCCGGGCTGGACGACCTCACCACCGAGTCCCGGATGATCGCGACGCCGTGGAGCCGCATGGTGCGCGGCATCGGGCTCGGCCAGTACCCCATCGGCTACGACCCCGTCGCCGCCGAACGGATCCGGCACACGTTCGACCTGCTGGCGGCCAAGGTGCCGCCGGCCAACTCCTACACGCTGTTCTCCCGGCTGCTGGCGGACCTGGTCCTGAACGTGGCGAACCCGGCCGCGGACTTCTCCCGGGTCGACGTCGGCTCGGCCGTCGGGTCCATTGTGGACGCCGTGCGGTCGGAGGAGAACCCCTACTACCGCGTCACCGCGGGCAGCATCCTGATGGACGCGTTCGCCAAGCTGGGGCTCGACCACAAGCTGCTGGTCAACGAGTGGATGGACTTCCCGGCGGAAATCCTCGCCGCGACCGACCAGATCCGGCCCGACCGGATCAAGGACGAGAACAGCGGCCGCCACGGCGACTACGAGCGGCTTTCCGCTTGTACCGCGGTGTTCCTCGCCCTCGGCCAGCTGGGCCTGACCGACCGGCTGGTCACCGGCGAACGCGACCACGTCCGCGAGGCGCTGGAACTCCTGGAGCGGATCCCCGCGCCCTTCTTCCGCGGACGCGGTGGATCCATGCTGCTGTCGGTGCTCTCGCTGCTGGGCTACGACGGGTACGTCTCCGACGGGCCCCGGGACTACCTGAAGGAGGTCCTGGACCACCTCGACCGCGCGGACGAGGTGAACCTCCCGCCGGCCTTCCCGCAACCGATGACCGAAGCGTTCGGGAAGATCTACCCGCTGCTGACCATGCTGAACGCCATCGCGATGTCCGGTCGCGCCGAGTACCTGACCTACCGGAAGGACCGGCTGGCGGAGGCGAAGGAGCTGCTGGGCCGCATCGACCCGGTGGAGCGGACCCACATGGCGTTGTACTACCTCGTGGCGCTGCAGAACCTGGGCCGCCTGGCCACCGAGGTGCCGGACCTGGACGCCTTCGTGGAAGACGTGCTGGGGCAGTGGGAGCACGCCGATCCCGGCGCGAACTTCTTCCGCAACGGGATCGCCTACCCCTACATGATCGAGACGGCCATGGTGACCGGCCGGCCGGACCTGCTCACCGAGCGGGGGCTGGACCGCCTGGTGAACTCCTACCCCGACCTGGACCGGACCGAACTGGACCGCACCAACCGCCCTTATCCGTTCAGCTACGCGCTGAACATGCTGGGCGAAATCGGGGAGGCGGACCGGCTCTTCGCGCCGTCGGCCCGGTACGGCGGCCGCTCGGCGGTGGCCTGGGTCGTCGACCACCTGTCCGACGGCGGCCGTGCCGAGGGGAACCGGCTGTACATGCTGGACCACGCGTTGATCAGCTACGCCCTCCGGTTGCGGGGGCGGGACCGCGCCGAGACGGAGCTGTTCCGGAAGTTCCGGTTCCGGCTCACTTCCTGAGCTCTCGCACGAAAATCCCCGGTCACCTGGCGGTGGCCGGGGATTTTCCGCTGTCGTGGTCACCGGTGCGCGCCGGCGAGGGCGCCGCCCGGAACCGCCGGTGCGGCCGCTCGCTCGCACTCGGGCCGCCAGGTGCCCACGTGCACCCACTGCCGCCGCCACCGCAACGTGGCCAGCACCGTCGACCGCGCACAGCGCGGACACGGCTGGGGCACCGAGTCGATCCACATCGCTGCCATGCGAACCTCCGGGGGAGTCGAAGTTTTCCGATACCTTCGGAGAATCGCAGACGACGGCTACGTCACGGTTACGTGCGAGTCCTCAGTGGACACTGGGTCAGTGGTCGAGGCCCTCGATGAGCCGGGCCTTGGCCGCCTTCTTGATCGCGTCGACGCGGGACACCGCCCCCAGCTTGCCGTAGATGTTGGTGAGGTGCCGTTTCACGGTGCCCTCGCTGATGAACAGGCGCGAGGCGATCTGGGCGTTGCTCATCGCCGCGGCGACCAGCCGGAGGACTTCCAGCTCCCGATCGGAGAGCAGGGTCCGCTGCTCCTGCTGGCGTTCGAGCGACTCCATCGTCGCGCGCGGGATCGACAGCAGCACGTTGTCCCGGGTGCGGCTCACCGACCGGATCGCGGTGATGAGCTCGTCGCGGGCGATGCTCTTCACCAGGTACGCCGCCGCGCCGTAGTCCAGCAGGTCGCGCACGAGGGCGGGCGCGTCGTGCATGGTCAGGATGACCACGGCCGTGTCGGGGGACGTCCGCCGGACCCGCTCGATCACCGCTTTCGCGCCGGGCCCGGGCATTTCCACGTCGAGCAGCAGGACGTTCGGCCGGTGCCGCTGCACCAGCGTGATGACCTCGTCGCCGTGGGCGGCTTCGCCGGTGACGTCGAACTCCGGGTCCGTGGACAGCAGCTCGCGCAGCCCCTGGCGGAACAGCGTGTGGTCATCGGCGACGACGATGGTGACCTTCTCCTCACCCGCGCCGGTCATCGATGAGCTCCGAGGTGGGTGATCACGATCGAGATCTCCGTCCCGACGTCCGGGGTGGCGGTGATCGAGAAGGTGCCGCCCAGGAGTTCGAGCCGCTCCCGCATGGACGACAGCCCGACACCCGAGCGCGCGGCCAGCGCGGCGGCGAGGTCGAACCCGCGCCCGTCGTCCCGCACGGTCGCGTGCGCCTCCGCGCCGGCCACCGTCACGCTCACCTCCAGCGTCTTCGCGCCCGAATGCAGGACGGCGTTCCGGATGGCTTCGCGGAGCACGATGTACAGCTCCTCGCAGACCTCGTCCGGCAGGTATTCGTCGCCGGTCACCGACACCGTGGTGCGGATGCACGGCGGGACCCGCGTGGCCACGTAGTCGTCGAGGGCCTTCGCGAGGCCGCCGACTTCGACCGCGGACTCCCGCAGTTCCCTGGCCAGCCCCCGGATCGACTCGAGCGCTTCGCGCAACGCCGTGCGGGCGGTGCCGATCCGGGCACGGGCCCGTGGCGGATCCGTGTCGGCGTAGACGTCGTAGAGCTCGAGGTCCTGCAGGGCCACCCCGACCGAATGGGCGGCGCGATCGTGCAGCTCCCGGCCGATCCGGCGCCGTTCGTCGCGGTGCGAGTGGTTCACCTTCTCGAGCAGGAAGCTGGCGTAGGACACCGCGCCGATCCCCACGCGGTGCATGATCGACTCCTGCAGCGCGCCGGCGGCGGTGAGCAGCGTGGAATCCTGCTCACCACGCAGCCGGGTCCGCTCCAGCACCACCGGGAGCAGGACCCGGTACATCGTCACCGCGGCGTGGGCCGACTCGATCGGGTGTACGCCCCGGCTGGCGCGGCTGGCCCCGATCTCGACACTGAGCCGTTCGCCCTCGGTCGGGGGTGCCGGGGTACCGGCGATCGCGGTCTCGACGTCTTCGAGCACGGACCCGGCCTGGCGCAGCAGCTGGGCGGCGGCCTCCGGGACTTGGGCCAGGCGGTTGCCCTCCGCCTGCAGGTGATCGTGGAACGACCGCAGGGTCGCCCGCCGGAGGGCAGCGGGGAACATCCCGTCTTCATCGGCCACGCCGGCGATTCTCTCACAGCGGCGAAGTCAGCCCAAGACAGCCGAACAACGCGATGTGCGCGCAGTATTGGGTCACCATGAACACGCGATAAGGACGGCGTTGCGCGGATCGGGCACCGCGGCTCAGCGACGTGAGCACCGTGCCGGAAAGCACCGCCGATCCGGCGAGCACGACCACAGCCGCGGGGAGTACCACGCTCCCCCGGACAGCGCAAAGAACGGCGAAAACGCTGCCGACGGAACCGGCCGCGACGGCCATCACCGCGCGGGCCGGGCCATCACCGAGCAGCACCGGCAGCGTTTTCCGGCCGGCCAGCCGATCGCCTTTCGCGTCGGCGAGGTCCTTGGTCGATCCGCCCAGTCCCATCCACAGGGACATCATCAGGCCGAAGAGGAACACCGGTTCGGTCACCCGCCCGCCGCCGGCCGCCGACCAGCCGGCCAGGTAGGTGAGCATGCCCAGCGCGGTCACCGCCGCGACGAACCCGCCCAGGTTGGCCTTGAGCGGCCACGGCCCCAGCGAGTAGGCCCAGCCGACCCCGAGCATCGCCGCGGTCAGCAGGAGCTGGGTCGTCGACACCGCCGCCGCGAACACGAGCGCGGCCACCGACAACGCCCCGACGATCGTGCTCGCCGACCGCCGGGACAGCTCGCCCCGCGCGATGGGGCGCACCTGGCCGTTCGCGCGGTCTTCGACGACGTCCGCGATCCCGTTCAGCAGGTAGACGGCCCACGTCGCGGCGAGCCAGCCGAGCGCGGCCTCCAGGAGCGCGGGCCGGTTCACCGCGCCGTACGCACTGCCCGCCGCACCCAGTGCCGCACCCGCGGCGAAGCGGAGCAGGAAAATGATCTGGACCACCGGCCGCGCCTCCCGCCACGCGAGGCGCATCCTGCGCAGCAGCAGATCCGGCACGGACCGGGCTGCGGGAAATCGGAACGAACCACTCGGAATCATCATCGAAGTCATCGGCACCTCCGTTCGGCCGGGTATTCGGCGGAATGCGGCAACAACCGAAGATTCTGCGGCCCGTGAACGAGCGGCGACTCCGCCGGAAGCGGAAAGCGGGCTACGACGTTCGTGACACGACCCGTCGACCATCGTCGCGAACCGGTTCGTCGTTGGCGGGCCCGGCATTGAACGGCGGGGAACGGCCGCTTAGCGTGGAATCGCGCATCGAGGTAATGGTTCTTCGTGGTCGGATGGGGGGACGGCAGCATGCGAAACGACGATACGGAGCCGGAAACCCGGGGTGGCCGGAACAATGATACCGCGGTCGTGGTCCGGTGTTTCGGCGCTTTCGAGGTATCCGTGGGCAGTGCCGCGGTGACGTCCTGGCACGCGGGCAAGGCGCGGCAGCTCTTCCAGTACTTGCTGCTCAACCGCGGCCGGATCATCCGGCGGGAGAAGCTGTTCGAGACGTTGTGGCCGGGTGGGGCGTGGTCGCGATCGTCGAGTTCACTGAAGGTGGCGGTGCACGGCCTCCGCCGGACGCTCGAGCGGGCCGCCGGCGGCGCACCGGACCTCCGGCCGGTCGAAGTCGTCAGCCGCGAGCACGGCTACCAGCTCGACGCCACCGGCCTGTGGCTGGACATCGACGAATTCGACCGGGCCCTGCGCGCGGCGCACGCCGCCGAGGCGCGGGGAGCGCGAGCCGAAGCCACGGCCTGCTACCGGCGGGCCGCCCGGCTGTACACCGGCGACTTCCTGGCCGGGGAGGACGGCGACTGGGTCGACGAACAGCGGGCGTACTACCGGACCCGGGCGCTGCACGCGCTGACCTGTCTGCGCGCCGACGCGCTGCTGCGGGGCGACCACGCCGAGGCCGTCGACGCGTGCCGCCGGATCCTGGAGATCGATCCCTACCAGGAGGAGGTGTACCAGACGCTGATGGTCCTGCACGCCCGGCGCGGCGAGCTCGGCCAGGTGCGCAGCTGGCACCGGATGTGCGTGCGACGCCTGCAACGCGACCTGAACGTGCCCCCGGCCGAGACCACGCGGCGCATCTTCATCAGGGCCGTCCGGGGCGAACTCCGGGCTCCGGAGGCGAGGACGACGCGAACCGACGGCGCGCGCCGCTGCCCGGCACCGCGGTCGAGGCGCCCACCCGGCGCGCGGCCCGCACCCCGCATCGTGCGGCCACGCCGCTGAGCCGCCCGGCGGGAAACCGGGAAACCGCCCGCCGTCCTCGATCGCGGCGCGGTCACCGTTTCCCCGTTGTCCTTCCGGGTCCCTTGTCCTTCAAGGCGTCCGGGCCGCGGCGTGGACCGCCGTCCTGCTTCGCGGCGGGGCCGCCGTCGGGCTTCCCCGGGCCGCCTTCGGGCTGCACCGGGCCGGTCCTGGCCGGTCCCACCACCCCCACCGTCACCGGCTTCTCGGCCCGCGCCGAGGCCGGCACGGCGACCGGCGCCGGGGACGAAGTGACCTGCGGCGGTACCGCGGCGGACGTGGCGGGCGGGGCGGCCTGGGGCAGCCGCGCCGGGGAGGTCCCGGGAGCGGCCGGAGTGCCGAGCACCACCGCGAGCACGGCCGTCGCGGCCGCGGTCACGAGGACACCGGCCGCGGCCTGTACCCGCCGCCGTCGCGGAGCGGCCGGCGGGACCGCCGCGGTGACCGCGTCGGCGGGCTCGCGCAGCAACTGCGGCAGCAGCTCGGCATCCGGCCGGTCCCCGGGTTCACGGGCGGTCATCCGGCGCAGCGTGTGCGCGAGCGGATCCGGTGTGCCGCCGGGAATCCGGGGCGCCCGGTGCAGCCGGGCCATCGCCGACTCCGCCAGGGTGCCCGGGAACTCGCGCTGCGCGGTCAGGCACTCGAGCAGGATCAGCCCGAGCGCGTAGACATCGGCGGGCGGGCCGGCCGGCTCCCCCAGGATCTGCTCCGGCGCCAGGTACGCGGCGGTGCCGGTGACCAGGCCGGTGCCGGTGAGGTGCGTGGAGTCCAGTGCGTGCGCGATGCCGAAGTCGGTGATCAGCGGGCCGTCGGGCCCGAGCAGGACGTTCGCGGGTTTCAGGTCGCGGTGCACGATGCCGCGCGCGTGGACGTGAGCCAGGGCGTGCGCCAACCGGACCCCCAGCTCGCCGACCTCCGCCGCGGTGAACGGCCCGGCGCACAACCGTTCGGCGAGGTTCTCCCCGTCGACCAGCTGCATCACCAGGTACGGCCGCTCCCCCTCGGTGCCGCTGTCGAACAACGCCACCACCCCGGGGTGGTGGACGCTGGCCAGCAGGGCCTTCTCCCGCGCCCGGCGCAGCTGCTCCACGGCCACCGCGTGCCGGTCGTAGACCTTCACGGCGACCGCCCGCCCCAGCTCCCGGTCCACCGCCCGGTAGACCCGCGCGGTGGCCCCCTTGCCGAGCAACGGCCCGACTTCGTAGCGCCCGGCGAGCACGTCCGGCACTTCGTTCGTCATCCGCAGGCACCCCGTCCACCTCGTGGTCCTGACCCGGTACCCGGAAGGCGGCCCCGCGCAAACGCGACATTCGGCCGGCCTCGGCGAGCGGGCCGGGCAGCGCCACTGGCCGAGGCAGTCCGAGCCGGGCTAGGCTCGGAGCAAGATTTTCCCGGAACTCTCCGGCAGTCACGTCAGCGCCGACCCGAGGGGGCTCACCGACGTGGTCGAGTCGCACGACATCGCCCGCCCGCCCGCCGAGCTCAGCGCGGCCCTCGCGGCCATCGGCAGCGCGACCGCCAGCGGCGAACTCAGCCGCCTGGGCATCCGCAGCGCGTTCATCCGCGGCCCGGTTTCGGTGACCCCCGGCGTGCGCGTGGCCGGCCCGGCGCTGACGCTGCAGTTCCTGCCCAAGCGCGAAGACCTCTACCCCGTCGACGAGTACGAAGAACCGGAAAAGCAGCTGCACCGGCACGTCATGTACCACGCCCAGGCCGGCGACATGATCGTCGTCGACGCGCGCGGCGACCTGGGCAGCGGCGTGTTCGGCGAGATGATGCTGACCTACTTCAAGGGCCGCGGCGGGGCCGGCGTGGTGGTCGACGGGTGCCTGCGCGACATCGGCGAGGCCAAGCAGCTCGGCCTCGGGCTGTGGATCCGGGGCGCCACCCCGAACTTCCACGCCCAGACCGACATCGTCCCGGCCGCCGTCAACGTGCCGGTGGCGTGCGGCGGCACGCTCGTCGAGCCGGGCGACCTCGTCGTCGCCGACGACGACGGCGCGGTCGTCGTGCCGGTCAAGCTCGCGCCCGCGCTGGTGGCGGCCGCCCGGGAACACGCGGAATGGGAAGAGTTCTCCCGGATCCGGCTGGCCGAGGGCGGCGACCTGCGGCGGTACTACCCGCTCTCGGACGAGGCCCGGCCCGAGTACGAGCGGTGGCGCGCCGAACAGGGCCGGGACTGACGGGCGCGCTCATCCCTTCACGGCCCCCGCGGTGAGGCCCTCGGTCAGGAAGCGCTGCCCGAACCCGTACATGAGCACCACCGGGATACTGATCAGCAGCGAAGCCGCGGCCAGCTGGCCCTGCGGGACGACGTCCCCGAAGATCATCGACTGCATGCCGACGGGCAGCGTCTTGTAGTTGTCCTTGGTGATGAACACGAAGGCGAACAGGAACTCGTTCCACGCGTTGGTGAGGGTGAACAGCGCGACCGCGAGCAGGCCCGGTTTGGCCAGCGGCAACACGATCCGGAGGAAGGCCCCGAACCGCGTGCAGCCGTCGACCAGCGCGGCTTCTTCGAGGTCGGCCGGGATCGACTTGAAGTAGCCGACGAGCAGCCACGTCGCGAACGGCAGGGTGAACGTCGGGTAGGCGAGCACGAGCGACCACAGCGAGTCGTTGAGCCCGATCGCGCTCATCAGCTGGTAGAGCGGGATGAACAGCAGCGCGCCCGGCATCACGTAGGTGAGCAGGATCGTCACCGTGAAGCTCTCCGAACCCCGGAACTTCAGCCGCGCCAGCGCGTAGCCGGCCAGCGCCGCACAGACCAGGGCGATCGCGGTGGACGCCACCGACACCAGGATCGTGTTGACGTACCAGGTGCCGAACGCGTGGCCGGTGAACAGGTTGGTGAACTGCTCGGTGCTCCACGGGGTCGGCCAGAGGTCGTCGGTGCGCGCGACGATCTGGTCGTCGGACTTGAAGGCCGTGACCGTCATCCAGTAGATCGGGGCCAGCACGAAACCCAGCAGGCCCACCAGTGCGACGCCCGAGCCCGTGCCGGCGACCAAGCGGGCGGCCAGCCGGTTGCCGCGCACGGCCAACACGGAGACGATCCGGCCGACGGCGGCCGCGAGCACCACGAACACGCCCAGCACGAGCGCGGCCTTCCCGACGATCTGCGGCGACGCCCAGGCCAGCACGAGCACCGAGGCCGCGACGATCACCCACGGCAACGCCTTGCGCTGAACGGGAGTCAGCCGCCGACGTCCCGGATCGGCCGCGCCGGGCAGATCGCTGCGCCGCATCATCCGCACGAGAATCACCACGAGGACGGCGATGACCGGCAGCATCACCAGTGTGACCGCGGCGCCCGCGCCGAGCTGCAGCTGCTGGATGGCCTTCGAGTAGGCCACCATCACGTACGGGGCGGTGGCGTCCCCCGGTCCGCCCTGGGTCATCAGCCAGATCAGGTCGAAGTTGTTGAACGTCCAGATCGACGACAGCAGCACCGTCACGATCATCACCGGACGCAGTCCCGGCAGCGTGATGTGCAGGAAGCGCTGCCACGGCGAGGCGCCGTCCACCATCGCCGCCTCGTGGAGGTTGCCGTCGATGGCCTTGAGCCCGGCGAGGAACGTCACCGTGAAGAACGGGATGCCCTTCCAGACGTTGACCAGGATGACCGCCGGCATCGCGAGCGCGGGATCGGACAGCCACTCCGCGGGCCACTTGTCGACGAGCCCGATCGCCGCGAGGCCGGGCCCGATGCCGGAGTCGGTGAGCAGGACGTTGACGCTGCCGAAGATCGGGTCGAGCAAGGACCGCCAGGTGAAGGCGGTGACGACGGTCGGGATCACCCACGGCAGCAGGATCACCCCGGCGATGAGCGCCCGCCCGCGGCGCATGTGGTGCAGCATCAACGCCGCGATGAGCCCGAAGGTCACCTTGAAGATCTCGGCGTAGGCGGTGAAGACGAACGAATTCAGCACGCCCTTGTGGAACAGGGCGTCCTTGATGAGCGCGGTGTAGTTGGCCAGCCCGACGAAGACCGTCTCCGCGCCGTGGCGCTCCGTGGCGCTGGTGAAGACCGAGCTGACGATCGGGACCAGGATCAGGCCGGCGACCAGCACCAGCGTCGGCCCGATGAACACCGCGGCGAGGCGCCAGTCGCGGCCGAGCCGCCGCTGCGCCGGCGTGAGCGAAGAGGACGCGCGCGGCGCCGGACGGGCCGGCGCCGGGCGCGGACGCAGGACGGTCACTGCCGATAGCCCTGCTGCTCGAAGATCTGCACGATCCGGGCGTGGGTCGCGGCGACGGCGTCGGCCGGCTTGGTGCCCTGGATGACCGACTGCATCATGTCGGTCAGCAGGTAGGCGGCGGTCGCGGCCTGCTCGCCGGGGCTCGGGGTCTGGGGGAACGCGTAGCCGGTCTTGGTGGTCACCGGGAGCTGCGCGCGGGTCTGCTCCCGCAACGCCGGGAAGGCCGGGTCACCGCTCGTGTAGTACGGGTCGGAGTCCCACACCTTGCTCCACGACGGGTTGACCAGGCACGGTGCTTCCTTCGCGACCCCCAGCAGCGCGGTTCCGCCGACCATGAACTTCGCCACCAGCTTGGCCAGGTCGGGGTTCTTCGCGCCCTTGAACACGACGAACGAGTTGGACTCGCCGAACGCGAGCGGCCGGTCGAGCGCCGGCCCGGTGGCGCCGTTGAACACGTGCGTGTTGGCGTAGACCGGGTTCTTCTTGGTCTTCGAGTCGGCGTAGACGCTGAACTGGTTGAGCGTGAGCCCGAGGATCTGGGCCAGCCAGTTCTCGTTGTTGCTCGAGTCGGTCCAGCTCCCGATCCCGGGCGGCAGCATCGGCCGGTACTTCGAATTCGTGTAGATGTCGCCGATGAACGTGACGGCGGCGACGGTCTCCGGCGAATTGAACATCACCTTCGTGCCGGTGTTGTCCGCGATCGCCCCGCCGTAGGTGTTGATGACGTTCGCGATGAAGCCGTTGGCGTCGCCGGATCGGTTCACCGTAAGGCCCCAGCCGAAGCGCCGCTTCGCCGGGTCGGAGACCGCCAACGCGTTGTCGCGCAGCTCTTCCCACGTGTAGTGGGGCTTGAGCGGGAGCCCCTTCTCTTGATACCAGTCCTTGCGCAGGTACATCCCGGTCGCGATGAAGTGGTACGGGATCGCGAACCAGCGCCCGTCGAACACGCAGTAGTCGTTCGCCTCGGTCGCGGGGTCCCCGTAAAGCGCTTTCATCTCCGTGACCACGTCGGTGACGTCGGTGAGGGCGCCGAGGTTGTGGAGCTGGCCGACGAACCGCCGGTCGCTCAGGAAAGCCAGGTCGCGGTTGGTGCCCGCCTTCACCTCGGCGTCCATCTTCGCGACCATGTCGCCGGCGTCGCCGGACACCAGGTCGTTGCGGATCGTGGTGCCGGTGGCCGAAGCGAACACCTGCAGCGACTTGTCCAGCGCCTTGTTGGCGGCTTCGGAGTACAGCTTCTGCGAGAGCATCCCCACCGACCCGCCGCGCAGCCTGGAAGCTTCATCGAGCAGCGCCTTGGGGACCTGGACGTCGACCTGCGGTGCGGGGGCGGGGCCGCTCCCGCACCCGGCGAGCCCGAGCACCCCCAGCGCGCTCAGCCCGAAGAACGAGCGTCTCGACCAGTCCCTGTTCTCTTCCATGACCACTCCTCTCGCGTCCGATCGGGCGGACGCGTACCGACGGGGCGACGTTGCAACCGGCGGGACAGCGAGGCGAGTGCCGCGCTGCGGGTCTTTCCAAGCTGTGGGTCTTCGAAGCCGTGGGTCGTTCAAAGCTGTGGGTCGTTCACGCGGCGAAGACCGGCTCGCGCGCGGGGTCCCCCAGGGGACCGGTCAGCCCCGGCCGGATCGGCGGGATCGCGGGTGCTGCCATGCCTTTTCCGTCCTGGTCAACGGTTGGCGGATCTCGGTCGTGCCGTGCCTAGCGCCGCCGGGCGGCCCGCTTGCTTCGCTGCTCCTTCTCCGCGAGGAGCGTGGAGTAGTTGTTGCTCAGGTGCTTGCGCATCGCCGCACGGGCGGCGGCCGGATCGCGCGCGACGAGCGCTTCGTAGATCTCCGTGTGCTGGGCGGTGGCGCGGCGCAGCCCGGCCGGCGCCTCGTTGGTGAGACGCCGGCTGGCCGTGCCGAGCCAGCGGGCGGAGTACATGATCCGGTCGAGGATGCGGTTGTCGGCCGCCCGGCAGATCTCCATGTGGAATTCGTGGTCGACCTCGAGGTAGGCCTCGGGGTCCGTTTCGAGCGCCGCCATGCGGCCGATCTCGTCCCCGAGCCGGGCCAGCGTCTCGTCGGTGATGCTGGCCGCGGCCATGGCGGCCAGTTCGGGCTCGAGCAGGACGCGCATCTGGTGCAGTTCCTGCAACAGCTCGTCGACGCTTTCGGTGGGCAGCCACTCGATCAGCAACGGGCTCAGGTAGTCCCACTCCGCGCGGGGCCGCACGACGACGCGGCGGCCCTGCGCGACGTCGACGATGTCGAGCGAGGCGAGGATCTTGAGCGTCTCCCGTGCCACCACCCGGGAGACGCCGAACTCACTCGAGATCTCGAGTTCCGACGGGGCCCGGCCGTCCTCGATTTCGCCGCTGACGATGCGCCGGGTCAGGTGGGCCGCCACCTGCACCGGAAGAGTCCGGACCTTGACAGCGTCCGGAGACTCTTGTCTCCTTGGCATGTCATCAGCTTATAGGACAAGTTGGACCTCGCGACAGTCCCCGTTCATCTGCGTGACCCGGCGGCGGGAGAGCAATGCGGATCGTGAACGTCACGACGGCGGTGGTGGCCTACCACGGTGAAGCCACGCTGGTGCGGATCGACACCGACGAAGGCCTCAGCGGGTTCGGCGAGGC
This sequence comes from Amycolatopsis mediterranei, assembly GCF_026017845.1. Classification (NCBI taxonomy): domain Bacteria; kingdom Bacillati; phylum Actinomycetota; class Actinomycetes; order Pseudonocardiales; family Pseudonocardiaceae; genus Amycolatopsis; species Amycolatopsis mediterranei. The sequence goes on along the minus strand of NZ_CP100416.1, from coordinate 3,603,248 downwards.
CAACCCCGATGCCGGGGCGGGCGCCGTCGTCGGGATGATCGCCTCCCTGACACCCCTGCTGATCGGCGAGGACCCGCGCAACGTCGAGCGGTGCTGGGAAAAACTGCGCCGCAGCAAGGTTTTCGCGGGCCCCCAGGGCGGGGTGTTCGTGATCGCCCTGTCCGGGATCGAGCTCGCGCTGTGGGACCTCGCGGGCAAGGCCGCCGGGCAGCCGGTCCACCGGCTGCTCGGCGGGAAGTTCCGCGACCGCATCCGCCTCTACGCCGACTGCGGCGACGGCGACGACCCGGCCGGCTCGATCGCCGGGTGCGTCGACCGGGCCCAGCGGATGGTCGCCGAAGGCTTCACCGCCCTCAAGTTCGACATCGACGACCTGCGCCACCCGGCCAAGTTCGACACCTTCAACCACACGGTCAACGCCGCCGAGGTGCGCTCGATGGTCGAGCGCGTGGCGGCGGTCCGGGAAGCGATCGGCCCGGACGTCGACCTGGCCATCGACCTGCACGCCCGCTACGACGTGCCGAGCGCCTGCCGGATCTCGTGGGAGCTCGAGCCGTTCCGCCTGATGTGGCTCGAGGAGCCGCTGCCGGCGGAGAACGTCGACGCGCTGGTGCGGGTGCGCGCCCAGACCCGCACGCCGATCTGCGCCGGAGAAAACCTTTACTTGCGGTGGGGCTTCCGCGAGCTGCTCGAACGCGGCGCCGTGGACGTCATCGAGCCGGACGTGCCCAAGTGCGGCGGCCTCGCCGAGGCCAAGAAGATCGCCAACCTCGCGGAGCTGCACTACATCCCCTTCGCCCCGCACCTGGTGTCGACGCCGCTGGGCACGATGGCCACGTCGCACCAGTGCGCGGCGATCCCCAACTTCTTCGTCCAGGAATGGCACGCCCTGGAGGAGCGGGCGGTGTGGGACAGCTACGTCCACGCCCCCGACGGAAGCGGCTCGATCGTCAAGGACGGCTACATCACCCTTCCGGACACGCCCGGCATCGGGGTGGAACTCGACATGGACGGCGTCCGGGCCCACGCCGTCGCGGGCTACGGAGTGTTCGAGTAACGGAGCCGAACCCCGTTCCCCCATCCGGAGCAGGCGGCTTCACGCGGCCGACACGGCTAAGATCCTGCGCGTGCTTACGTCACATCGGAATCTCCTCCCGCGTATCGCCGAAAAAGCAACCGCTTAGTAGGCTCGCGGGCACGAGCCCGTTTCTCAACGACGAGGAGGTCCCCCGTGACCGATTCCCCTTCCCGTGTCGCCGTGGTCACCGGTGCCGGCCGCGGCATCGGCGCCGCCGTGGCCGCGCGGCTGGCCGATGACGGCTTCGCCGTCGGACTGCTGGACCTGGACGAGGCCGGCGTCAAGCAGGGCGCCGAGGCGATCGTCGCCAAGGGCGGCAAGGCCGTCGGGGTCGCCCTCGACGTCAGTGCCGCCGAGCAGGTCGAGGCGGCCGTCGCCCGCGTCGCCGACGAGCTCGGCCCGCCGGTCGTGCTGGTCAACAACGCCGGCATCACGCGCGACAACCTGATCTTCAAGATGACCGAGCAGGAGTGGGACTCCGTGCTCGACGTGCACCTCAAGGGCTCCTTCCTGATGACCCGCGCGGTGCAGAAGCACATGACCGAGCAGAAGTACGGCCGGATCGTCAACCTGTCGAGCACCTCGGCGCTGGGCAACCGCGGGCAGGTCAACTACTCCGCCGCCAAGGCCGGCATGCAGGGCTTCACCAAGACCCTCGCGATCGAGCTGGGCAAGTTCAACGTGACCGCCAACGCGATCGCGCCCGGCTTCATCGCCACCGACATGACCGCGGCAACCGCCGAGCGGCTCGGCATGAGCTTCGAGGACTTCAAGGCGGCGGCCGCGTCGCAGATCCCGGTGCAGCGCGTCGGCACGCCCGAGGACATCGCCAACCTGACGTCGTACCTGGTCAGCGAGGGTGCCGGGTTCGTCTCGGGGCAGGTCATCTACGTCGCCGGCGGACCGAAGGACTGAGCACATGCGCGTATTCGGCACCCTCGACGAGTTCGCGGCCGCGGCCGGCGAGCACCTCGGGTACAGCGAGTGGCTGACGATCACCCAGGAGCGGGTGAACCAGTTCGCCGACGCCACCGACGACCACCAGTGGATCCACGTGGACGAGCCGATGGCGGCCGCGGGCCCGTTCGGCGGCACCATCGCCCACGGCTTCCTGACGCTGTCGCTGCTCTCGGCGTTCGGCCCGAAGATCTACCGGGTCGACGGCATCCGGATGGGCATCAACTACGGCCTCAACAAGGTCCGCTTCCCGCAGCCGGTGAAGGTCGGCTCGAAGGTGCGCGCCGGGGCGGAGCTGGTGGAGATCACCGACATCCCGGGCGGCAAGCAGGCGGTGTCGAAGTGGACCGTCGAAATCGACGGCGAAGCGAAGCCCGCTTGCGTCGCCGAGTGGGTCACCCGGTTCCTGGCGTGACCACCCGGCCGGGGTGATCCCCGGCGGGGCCACTGTACGACATACCGACTAGTCGGTACGCTATCCGGCAGTGTTGTCCGGGGCTCCGCCACCCGGACCCCCGAAAGCAGAGTGTGAGGAGGCACGATGAGCCGCACCGACCCGCCGGGTCTCGACCTGGGCCGCCTGCGCGCCCACCTGGACGCGCACCGGCCCGGCCTGGCCGCCGGCGAGCTGACCGCGGACGTCGTGGAGGGCGGCCGGTCGAACCTCACCTACGTGGTAGGCGACGGCCGGTCGCGCTGGGTGGTGCGCCGCCCGCCGCTCGGGCACGTGCTGCCCACCGCGCACGACATGGGCCGCGAGTTCCGGGTGATCTCCGGGCTGCGCGACACCGCCGTGCCGGTCCCCGAAGCGCTGCTGCTGTGCGAGGACCCCGAGGTCATCGGCGCGCCCTTCTACGTGATGAGCTTCGTCGAGGGCACGCCGTACCGGACCGCGGACCAGCTGAGCGAACTCGGCCCGGACCGCACCCGGGCGATGGCCGACGCGCTGGTCGGCACGCTCGTCGACCTGCACGCCGTCGACCCGGCGCAGGTCGGCCTCGGCGACTTCGGCCGGCCCGAGGGTTTCCTCGAGCGGCAGCTGCGGCGGTGGAAGAAGCAGCTGGACGCGTCCCGCAGCCGCGACCTGCCCGGCATCGAAGAGCTGCACGACCGGCTCGCCGCGGCGGTACCGGTGTCCGGGAAGCCGTCGATCATCCACGGCGACTACCGGCTCGACAACGTCCTGGTCGACACAAACGACGAGATCTCGGCGGTGCTCGACTGGGAGATGTCGACGCTGGGCGACCCGCTCACCGACCTCGCGCTGCTGGTGGCCTACGCCGAGCGCGACAAGGTGTCGCTGCCGTTCGTGTCCAACGCCAGCTCGGCGCCGGGCTACCCGGGCACCGACGAGGTCGTCGCCCGCTACGCCGAGCTGTCCGGGCGGGACGTCTCGCAGCTGGACTGGTACGTCAGCTTCGCGTTCTTCAAGCTGGCCGTGATCCTGGAAGGCATCTACTACCGCTTCAGCAAGGGCCAGACGGTCGGGGCGGGCTTCGAAGGCGTCGGCGCCGGGGTCGCGCCGCTCATCGCGCACGGCAACGAGATTCTCAAAGAGGAGAAGTAAATGGACTTCGCGTTCGACGAGAAGACCGAGGAGCTGCGCGGGCAGCTCCTCGAGTTCATGGACTCGCACATCTACCCCGCCGAGCCGGTGTTCGAGCAGCAGCTCGCCGAACGCGACGACCCGTGGGCCATCCCGCCGGTCATGGACGAGCTCAAGGCCGAGGCCCGCAAGCGCGGCCTGTGGAACTTCTTCCTCCCCGGCGACCACGGCGCGGGCCTGACGAACCTCCAGTACGCGCCCCTGGCGGAGATCACCGGCCGCAGCATCCGGCTCGCGCCGACCGCGGTCAACTGCGCCGCCCCGGACACCGGGAACATGGAAGTGCTCTCGATGTTCGGCACCGAGCAGCAGCAGAAGCAGTGGCTGGAACCGCTGCTCAACGGCGAAATCCGTTCGGCCTTCGCGATGACCGAGCCGGACGTCGCCTCCTCCGACGCCCGCAACATCGAGACCGCCATCCGCCGCGACGGCGACGAGTACGTCGTCAACGGCCGCAAGTGGTACATCTCCGGCGCGATGAACCCCGCGTGCAAGATCTTCATCGTGATGGGCAAGACCGACCCGGACGCCGCGCCGCACAAGCAGCAGAGCATGATCCTGGTCCCCCGCGACGCGCCGGGTGTCACCGTCAAGCGCGGCATGCACGTCTTCGGCTACGACGACAGCGACCACGGCGGCCACGCCGAGGTGCTCTTCGAAGACGTCCGCGTGCCGGTCGAGAACCTCATCGCCGGCGAGGGCGACGGGTTCGCCATCGCCCAGGCCCGGCTCGGCCCGGGCCGCATCCACCACTGCATGCGCGCCATCGGCATGGCCGAGCGCGCGCTGGAACTCATGTGCCGCCGCGCGATCTCGCGCGAGGCGTTCGGCAAGCCGATCGCCCAGCAGGGTGTCGTGCAGGACTGGATCGCCGAATCGCGCGTGAAGATCGAGCAGCAGCGGCTGCTCGTGCTCAAGACCGCCTGGCTGATGGACACCGTCGGCAACCAGGGCGCGCACACCGAGATTCAGGCCATCAAGATCTCCACCCCCAGCACGGTCGAGTGGATCCTCGACAAGGCCGTGCAGGTGCACGGCGCGGGCGGCGTCAGCCAGGACTTCCCGCTGGCGGCCATGTGGGCGGGGAACCGCACGCTGCGCCTCGCCGACGGGCCGGACGAGGTCCACAAGCGCTCGCTGGCCCGGCGCGAACTGAAGAAGTACCTCTCGGAGGGCGCGAAGTGACTGTCACCGCCGAAGACCTGACCCGCCAGGCGACCGAGTTCCTCGCGTCGCACGACCCCGCGTCGACCGACCGCATGGAGTTCCTGCGGGCGCGGTTCGACGCCGGGCTCGCCTGGATCCACTTCCCCGCCGGGCTCGGCGGGCAGAACGCGCCGCGCGCCCTGCAGTCCGTTGTGGACGAAGTGTTCACCGCGGCGGGTGCGCCGGACAACAACCCGCGCCGGATCGGCATCGGCCTCGGCATGGCCGCGCCGACCATCCTCGCCTTCGGCACGCCGGAGCAGCGCGAGCGCTTCCTGCGTCCACTGTGGACCGGCGAGGAGGTGTGGTGCCAGCTGTTCTCCGAGCCCGGCGCCGGCTCCGACCTCGCCGCGCTCGGCACGCGGGCAGTGCGCGACGGCGACGACTGGATCGTCACCGGCCAGAAGGTGTGGACCTCCGGTGCACACGAGTCCCAGTGGGCGATCCTGGTCACCCGCACCGACCCGGACGTGCCGAAGCACCAGGGCATGACGTACTTCCTGTGCGACATGACCGCGCCCGGTGTCGAGGTGCGGCCGCTGCGCCAGATCACCGGCGAAGCCGAGTTCAACGAGGTGTTCCTGACCGACGTCCGCATCCCGGACACCCAGCGCCTCGGCGCGGTCGGCGAGGGCTGGAAGGTCGCCCAGACGACGCTGATGAACGAGCGCGTCGCGATCGGCGGGTACGTCCAGCCGCGCGAAGGCGGGCTGATCGGGATCGTCGCGAAGACCTGGCGCGAACGGCCCGAACTGCGCACGCCGGAGCTGCGCGACCGCCTGGTCCGGCACTGGGTCGAGGCGGAAACGCTGCGGCTGGCCGGCACCCGGCTGCGCCAGCAGCTCACGGCGGGCGCGCCCGGGCCGGAGGGCTCGGCCATGAAGGTCGCCTTCTCCGAGCTCAACCAGGCGCTCACCGGCCTGGAGGTCGAACTGCTCGGCGAGGAGGGCCTGGCCTACGACGACTGGACGTTCCGGCGGCCGGCGATCGTCGACTTCATCGGCCGCGAAGCCGGTTACCGCTACCTGCGCGCGAAGGGGAACTCCATCGAGGGCGGCACCTCGGAGGTCCTGCGCAACATCATCGCCGAGCGCGTGCTGGGGCTGCCCTCGGAGCCGCGCGTCGACAAGGACGTCGCCTGGAAGGACCTCCCCCGATGAGTCAAACATCGCCTGACCTGCTGTATTCCGACGTCGAAGAGGACCTGCGGGCTTCGGTCCGGGACCTGCTCAAGGCGAAGGCCGACGCGCCGGCGTTGCTCGCGCGCATCGAGACGGCCGAGGGTTACGACCTGAAGCTGTGGCGCACGCTGGCCGACGAGGTGGGCGTGGCCGGGCTGGCGGTGCCGGAGGAGCTGGGCGGCCACGGCGCGTCGGCCCGCGAGGTCGCCGTCGTCGCCGAAGAGCTGGGCCGCAGTGTCGCGCCCGTGCCGTTCCTCGGCAGCGTCGTGCTGGCGACGACGGCGCTGCTGCACACGGCCGACCGCGACTTCGTCGGCCGGCTCGCGGCGGGCCAGGCGATCGGCGCGCTGGCGGTGCCGCTCTCGACGGCGCCGGGCGCGGGTTTCCCGGCGTCGGTGACGGTGTCGGCGTCCGGGACCTTGAGCGGCCGGGTGGGCACGGTCGCCGACGCGTCGGTGGCGGACCTGCTGGTCGTCCCGGCGGCGGGCCCCGACGGGCCGGGTCTGTACGTCGTCTCGGCGGCCGACGCGACGGTGACCGAGCTGGTGTCGTTCGACCTGACGCGGCGGGTGGCCGACGTAGCGCTGGACAACGCCCCGGCCACGCTGGTCGCCTCGGGCCCGGAGGCCGCCGCGGCGCTGGAGCAGGCGCTGCTGTTCGGGGCGGGCATCCTCGCCTCGGAGCAGACGGGCGTCGCCGAGTGGGCGCTCACCGAGACGGTGACCTACCTCAAGGGCCGGTACCAGTTCGGCCGCCCGGTCGGCGGGTTCCAGTCGCTCAAGCACCGGCTGGCGAACCTGTACACGGACCTGGTGCTCGCCCGCGCGGCGGCCCGCAACGCCGCGGACGCGCTGGCCACCGGCACCGACGTGCCGATCGCGGTGGCGGTGGCCCAGGCCCGCAACGCCCCGATCGCCGTGCACGCGGCGGAGGAGGCGATCCAGCTGCACGGCGGCATCGGGATGACGTGGGAGCACCCGGCGCACCTGTACCTCAAGCGCGCCAAAGCGGACGAGCTCGCCCTCGGCACCCCGGGCCGGCACCGGGCCCGGCTGGCGGAGCTGATCGACCTGCCCGCCTGAATCCCTCCATCCCCCTCGATGGAGGGCTTCGCGCTGCGTTGTCCCGGAAACGGCCCGTTCCCGCCGGGGAACGGGCCGTTTTCCGCGTTTCGCAACACATTCGGCCGTGCCGGGCGGTGCACCCGCTGCCGTAGGCTGACTCCCATGGCCCAGGCCATCCAGCTGCACCTCAACCAGGCCCTGATGCGCATTCCCCGGCGGGCGGAAAGCGCCGACCGATCGACACTGGCCGCGACCTACGTCGCCGCCGGATCGTTTTCCGCGATGATCAATTCGGCCGACCACCAGATCCTGTTCGGCCGCCGCGGCACCGGGAAGACGCACGCGTTGCTGCACCTGCAGGACCTCGCCGAGCGCACCGGGGACCTCGCGATCCACCTCGACCTGCGGACGATCGGGTCCACGGGCGGCCTGTACGCCAACACCGCGTTGAGCCCCGCCCAGCGCGGCACGCAATTGCTGGTCGACACCCTCGAGGCCGTCCACGACCGGCTTTTCTCCTACGCCGTCGACGGCAGTTCCCCGGACCAGGACGCCCTTCTGCGCGGTCTCGACGCATTGGTGTCCGCCGCCACCGAAGTGGAAGTCATCGGCGAAACCGAACAGGAACAGACTTTCGGCGACGCTCGGGAACGGGAATACACGGCGGAATTGTCGGTGACGCCGAGAGGCGGCGCTCGGGCTTCCGCACGGCACAAGACGTCGGCGACGGCGTCGAGCCGCCGCAAGCGCACCGGCGTCGAGCAGCACCGGGTGCTGTTCGGCCCGCTGAGCCGCGCGGTCCAGGCCGTGGCCGACGGCGTCCGGCCCGCCCGGCTGTGGCTGCTGCTCGACGAGTGGAGCAGCGTGCCCGTCGACCTGCAGCCGTTCCTGGCGGATCTGCTGCGGCGCAGCGTCCTGCCCGCCCGGGGTGTCACCGTGAAGATCGCCGCGATCGAGCACCGTGCGCGCTTCTTCGTCCCGCTCGAGAACGACTACCTCGGCATCGAGGTCGGCTCGGACGCGGCGTCCGCCGTCAGCCTCGACGACGCCCTGGTCTTCGACCAGTCGCCAGAGGCGGCCCAGGGGTTCTTCCGGGAGCTGTTCGCCAGCCACGTCCGGCCGATCCTCGCCTCGATGCTGCCGGCGGCGGTGCCCGGTGACTTCGTCGACGCCGCCTTCCGCAGCGGCGCGTTCCCCGAGCTCGTCCGGGCGGCGGAGGGCGTCCCGCGCGACGCGATCAACATCGCGGCACTGGCCGCCCAGCAGGCCCACGGCGGGCGGATCACCCTCGCGCACGTGCGCCGGGCGGCGCGCGACTGGTACCTGCGGGACAAGCAGTCCGTCATCAGCCGCGACACCGAAGCCGACCGGCTCCTCGGTCTCCTGGTCGACGAGGTGATCGGCCGGCGCCGGTCCCGGACGTTCCTGCTGCCGACCGGGGACCGCCCGGCGGCGGTCGACACGCTCTGCGACGCGCGGCTGCTCCACATCCTCCGGCGCGGCGTCGTCGACCCGCGCCGCCCGGGCCGGCTGTACGACGGGTACGCGATCGACTACGGCTGCTACGTCACCCTGCTCGGCGGCGGGGCCACGGACTCGACGAAGCACCTCCCGGCCGACGTCTTCGCGGTCGACAAGGCCGTGGTCGACCTCCAGCGGCTATGCGCGAATTCATGAAGAAAATTCAGTTTCGTTCGGAATCTCGCTCACCTGAGCGAAAATTTTGTGAGCAAGGCCACTTCACGGGTAAAGGGTGACAAAAATGCCCTACTTCCCATGGTTTTCCCCCGGCCCCCGGATCTAGCCTGTGCGCCATGGAAACAGCCGTCGCGCCGGCCGACGCCGGTGCGCTGGAGCAATTGACCGTCACCATCGGCGGTCACCACCACAGCGCGCTCGCGGCCGGACCGGCCTCGGGCGAACTGGTCCTGCTGCTGCACGGCTGGCCCGAGTTCGCCGACGCGTGGACCGAGCAGCTCCACGCCCTCGGCGAGGCCGGCTACCGCGCCTTGGCCGTCGACCAGCGCGGTTACGCGGCGGGCGCGCGCCCGGACGGCGTCGAGCACTACACGCTCGAGCACCTGGTCGGCGACGCCCTCGCGTTCGCCGACAGCCAGGGAGCGGACCGCTTCCACCTCGTCGCCCGCGACTGGGGCGGCATGGTGGCCTGGGCACTGGCGGCGGCCCACCCGGACCGCCTCCGATCCCTGACGGTGCTGTCCACGCCCCATCCGGCGGCCCTCCAGCGCGCGGTGGCCACCGACGACGGCCAGTCCCACGACCTCGGCTACATCCGCTTCTTCCGCCGCGAGGCCGGCAAAGCCGAGAAATACCTCTTACGCGACGAAGCCGCGCAATTACGGGCTGTTTACAGCCGCCGTATTCCGGAAGCAATCGTCGAACGCGCGGTGACCCGCCTTTCCGAACCGGGCGCCCTGACGGCGACGTTGAATTGGTACCGCGGAGCGACGAACGACGAGTTCGACATCCCGGCGGGCCGCATCAAGGTCCCGACGCTGTACCTGTGGGGCCGCGAAGACCCCTACCTCGGCCAGAGCGCGGCGGAACAGACGGTCCACCACATCGACGCGGAGTACCGCTTCCAGATCATCGAGGGCGCGAGCCAGTGGATGGCGATGGAGGTGCCCGACGAGGTGAGCGCCCTGCTGCTGGACCACTTCCAGCGGCACTAGCGGGTGCTCACAAGTCGCTGAGCGAAATCCCGGTGACGCCTCACCTGCCCCGCCTCGGCCGCCGCGTCCCGGGCCGGCGCTGGAGGAACACGTCGCCGCGGGCGCAGCAAGGCGCCGACCGCGGCATGGCCGGCGGTGCGCTGGAGCAGCAGCAACGGGTCGGCCGGGACCGCACCGGCCTGCGGCTTACCGGTGACCTGCTCCCGCCGCACCGGCTGCCGAGGCTGCCGCTGGTGCCCGGACGTCCCGTCCACCCGGCCGGTGTGCGGAGCCGGGTCCGGGGCGGAAAAGCCTTCATCCGGCTGACCCGGGCACTAGCCCACCGGCGGCCGCAACGCATCCAGCAGGAGGTCCGCGTAGTGGTCGCCGATCTGGCGGGCCGTCAGCGACCCGCTCCGGCGGTACCACGACCCCAGGTGGTGCACGGACCCGAAGAAGAAGTCCACCACCACGTCGGCCGGCTTGTCGGTCCGGAATTCCCCGGAAGCCTGCCCCTCTTCGACCAGCCCGCGGAACCGCTCGTGGTACTTCCGGCGCTCCGCCCGCACCGCCTTCTGCTTGTCCGGGGACAGCTGGTGCATCGACTGCAGGAAGATCGTGTTGTCGTCGAGGTTGTCGATGCTCGACACCACGACGTCGGACGCCGCCGCCGCCAGCCGCTCCCGCAGCGGCGCGTCCGACGAGGCCACGCTCTCCAACTGGCGGGTCTGCTCGCGCAGGACCCGCGCGTAGATCTCGTAGAGCAGGTCGTCCTTCGAGCCGAAGTAGTGGTACATCGCGCCCTTGGTGACGCCCGCCGCCTCGACGATCTCCTGGACGGACGTGCGGTCGAAGCCCTTCTTGGCGAACAGCTTCGTGGCGTGTTCCAGCAACCGCCGGGGCACGGCGGCCTGGTCGTCGCCGGTGGCCTCGCCCGGCTTGCGGGTGCTTGCTCGAGTCACCGCAGGACCCCCTCTCAGGACGCACCAGGATAACGCCACGACAGGAACCGCCGCGGGTTGTCCACGAGCATCGTCGTGATGTCCGCTTCGGACACCCCCCGCTCGCGCAGGGCCGGCAGCACGTCCCGGGTGATGTGCAGGTAGTGCCAGTTCGGCGCGAGCGCCGGCAGCTGCGCGGCGGGCAGCCAGTCGATGTAGCACGACGCGTCGTGCGAGAGCACCATGCTGCCCGCGTAGCCGCGTTCGCACAGCGCCGCCACCGTGGCCACCCGCTCCTCGAACGGCAGCAGCAGGTCGAGGCCGAAGCGGTCCATCCCGAGCAGCGAACCGGCGTCGGCCAGGTCCGTCAGATAAGACAGGTCCGTCGAATCACCCGAGTGCCCGATCAGCACCCGGGTCAGGTCGACGCCTTCGGCCGCGAAGATCGCCTGCTGCTCCAGTCCGCGCCGCGTGCCCGCGTGCGTGTGGGTCATGATCGGCGCACCCGTCTCGACGTGCGCCTTCGCCACCGCGCGCAGCACCCGCTCGACGCCGGGTGTCACTCCCGGTTCGTCGGTGGCGCACTTGAGCAGGCCGGCCTTGACGCCGGTGCGCGCGATACCTTCGCGCAGGTCGCCGACGAACATCCCGACCAGCGGGTCCTCGCCCTGCAGCAGGGTGCCGGGCCCGCGGAAGTGCAGGTAGTGCGGAACGTCGTGGTAGGTGTACAGCCCGGTTGCGACGACGATGTTCACCTCGACCTCGGCGGCGACCCGCTGCACGCGCGGGAGGTACCGGCCGAGGCCGATCACCGTCGGGTCGACGATCGTGTCGATCCCGGCGGCCTTCAGCTCCTTCAGGCGCCGGATCGCCTCGGGGACGTGCTCGTCCTCGCGGAACCCCTCGTGCTCCGGGTAGTTCTCGGCGAATTCCGGGCTCAGCACGAAAAGGTGCTCGTGCATCAGCACCCGGCCCAGCGCTTCCGGCGCGATCGCGCCGCGGACGGTCTCGACCACGGCGTTACCCCCGCGCCCGCAGCTCGCGGCGCAGGATCTTGCCGCTCGTGGTCTTCGGCAGCTCGTCGAGGACTTCGACGGTGCGCGGGTACTTGTAGGCGGCGAGCCGTTCCTTGCACCAGGCCACCAGCTCCGCGGGGTCCGCGTTCGTCCCCGGCGCCGGACTGACGTAGGCCTTGACCGTCTCGCCGCGGTAGGCGTCGGCGATCCCGACGACGGCGGCCTCGCGGACCGCCGGGTGCGTGTACAGGACGTCTTCGACCTCGCGCGGCCAGACCTTGAAGCCGGACGCGTTGATCATGTCCTTCTTGCGGTCGACGACGTAGACCCAGCCGCGCTCGTCCATGAAGCCGATGTCGCCGGTGAGCAGCCGCCCGCCGGGCAGGGCCTCCACTGAAACAACCGGGGCTTCGCCCCGGGCCGGGGGCTCCGCCACCCGGACCCCCGGACCGATTGCGGTGGCGTCCGGGCGGTTCCAGTACCCCGAAACGACCATCGGGCCCTCGACGGCGATCTCGCCCGCCTGCCCGGGCGGCAGCTCCTCGCCGTTCTCGCCGAGGATCCGGACGATCGTGTCCGGCACCGGCAGGCCGATCGAGATGGTGCCGGACTCCGGGTCGATCGGGGCCTCGAGGGTGCCGGGGACGACGACGCAGCCCGCCGTGGTTTCGGTGAGCCCGTAGCCGTTGTGGATGTAGTGCCCGGTCTTGGCCCGGAAGGCCTCGACGACCGCGGGCGGCAGCGCGGCGCCGCCGGAGTACAGCAGCGCGAACGAATCGAAGTGCTCCCGGCTGAACGACGGGTGCGCCATCAGCGCCATGTAGGCCGTGGACGGCCCGACCGTGTACGACGGCTGGTGCTCGAGGAACGCGTCGAGCACGACCCCCGGTTCGAAGCGGTAGGCCAGGGCGAGGGTGCCCTCGATGTCGATCGCGGAGCCGAGCTCGCAGACCATGCCGGTGATGTGGAACAGCGGCGCGAGCCCGAACAGCGTCGAGCCGGCGGGCAGGCCGCTGAACGAGCCGAGGCCCGCGGCGTTGGTGCCGACGTTGCCGTGCGTGTTGGTAGCGCCCTTCGGCGTGCCGCTGGTGCCGGAGGTGTAGCTGATCAACGCGGTGTCGTCGAGGGCGAAGGCGGGTTCCGGGGCTTCGGCCCCGGCGTGGCCGCGGCGTCGAGGAGCTCGGTCGCCCCCGGCGTCTCCTCCCGCTCGACCTTGGCCAGGACGCGCTCGTCGTCGCGGGTCTGGAACTCCAGTTCGCTGGTGGTGAGCGCGATGCCGACGCCGGTGGCCGCTGCCGTCTCGCCGATGCAGGCGTTCCAGCCGCGCTGCGAGCAGACGACCGCCTTCACGCCGGCGTCGGTGAACACGTGGGTGAGCTCGCGTTCGCGGTACATCGGGTTGACCGGCACGACGATCCCACCGGCCTTCCACGCGCCGAGCAGGGCGACGACGAACTGCGGGATGTTCTGCAGCACCAGGGCGAGCCGGTCGCCGCGGGCGAAGCCGTGGGCGCTCAGGTACCGCGCGACGCCGTCGGAGAGCTCGTCGACCTCGCGGTAGGTCAGCCGCGCGTCGAAGTAGGCGATCGCGGCCCGGTCCGGGACGTGGTCCACGGCCCGGCGGAACGACTCGGGCACCGTCGTCGGCTGCGCCGGTCCCGCGGCCCGCACCTGTTCGTCGTAGCTCGCGAGCCAGGGCTTCGCGTCGTACCAGCTCATCCCGTGACCTCCATTGGACACCGACCGGTCGGTATGTCGAAGCTAGGAGAACACGGTGGCCCACGTCAAGCCCGGCCGGGCACGCCGGAATTGCGCACGACAATTCTTGTGCGCAGAAACAATGCAGCCAGATGCCGCCGTCACAGGGGTACACGTACCCCGGTTCGAAATGGTTCACATCTTCTTTTTCAGGTGGATCACACTGGACAAACCCCTGATGGAGAGGCCACCATGGCGTCGGCGACCAGATTGGTCCGCCCCATCAGAAACCCCGCCGTATCCCCCGAACACGGCGGAGTACCCATATGTTCACGCTAACTCACGCACGAAAACGGAGTCATTCATGCCTTCTTCCGGTGGACGACACCGCCTATCCCGGCGGACGAAGATCGCGACGGCGGCCCTCGGCCTCGCGATCGCGGGCGGGGCGCTGGCAATCGCCACGACCTTCGGTGACCCCGGCGCCGCCAACGCCGCTTCGGGCGGTCAGGCCGCGGTCGGCCAGATCAGCTGCCCCGACGTGGCGAGCAAGCTCCCGGCCATCCCCGCGCAAGCCCAGGCCGAGGTGCAACGCAACCTGGACCTGCTCAACACCCAGATCGCCGAGGCCAACAACCGCCTGAAGACGACGGTCGGCCAGGGCGGCCCGAACTTCGTGCAGAACGCCATCCTGGGCCCGCTGGCGGACAAGCGGAAGTCCACGATCGACCGCATCGCCATCTCGATCGGGCGCCGGGCCGAGAAGCCGCAGGGCCTCGACGGCCTGGCCACGTGCTCGGTCGGCGGGCAGGCCGGTGCGGGTGCCGCTCCGGCGGCCCCGGCGGCGCCCGCCCAGGGCACGGGTGGCAAGGGCAACGCCGGGCAGAACGGGAACACCGGGAACGCCGCGGCCGGGCAGATCAGCTGCCCCGACGTGGCGAGCAAGCTCCCGGCCATCCCCGCCCAGGCCCAGGCCGAGGTCCAGCGCAACCTGCAGCTGCTCGACACGCAGATCGCCGAGGCGAACAACCGCCTGGTGACCAGCGCCGGGGAGGGCGGCGCGAACTTCGTGCAGAACGCCATCCTCGGCCCGCTCGAGGACAAGCGCGTGGCGACGATCAACCGGATCGCCACCGCCATCGGCCGCAACGCGGCCAAGCCGCAGGGCCTCGACGCGCTCGCGCCCTGTAGCCGGTGACCACCGGGGTCCGGCGGGGGGTGCGCCCCGCCGGACCCGCGCCTCAGCGGGCCAGCAGCGCGCTGATCCGCAGGAAGCCGTGCGCGGTCATCGTCACCCGCACCTCCGTGGTGACGACCGGATCGAATGCGAACGACGTCGGGTCGTTCGAGCCGGTCCCCCACGTGATCCGCAGGTTCCGCACCGGCTCGAAGCCCCGGGCGGTGCGGCAGGCGACTTCGACGGCGACCGGCAGCGCCAGCTTCGCGTCCACGACGAAGTTCGCCGTGACGGCACTGATCCGCTGCGCTGACGGCCAGGCCAGGGACACCCAGTCCGCGGCTCGCGGCCTGCTCACCGCGTTCAGCGTCGCCGTCGCCGGTTTGACGTAGTAGTTCGACCAGCCGGTGGCCGGATTCCCGTCCAGCATCGCCGACGGCAGCGCGTCCGGGGCGCCCGAGTAGCTCGCGTCCGCCGTCGAAGCGGGCGGGACCACCGGGGTCTCGACCGCGCGCGCTCCCGGGCCGTGGCGCTGTCCGAGGGACGAGCCGGGCAGGGTGAGCTTCCCCGGCGCCAGCCCCGGAGCACTCGCCGTCACGGTGATCGGGCCGCGCCCGCCGGTCGCCGCGACGACGGCGACGGCCAGCCCCTTGAACGCCGGGATCGCCGGCTGCTGGTAGCCCTGGGCGAGTTCCTGCCGCCCGTTGTCGACACCGGCGACCCGGCCGGGCCCGGCGACGGTGAACCGCAGCACCGGCCCGTCGCCGGGCACGACGACCCCGTGGGCGTCCACGACCGACGCCGTCACGAACGTCATCGCCCCGGTCACCACCTCGCCACCGGGCGCGTCCACGCTCAGCTCGACCGCGCGCGGCGGCCCGGCCGTGACCAGTTCGTCGCGCGCCACCTCGCGGCCGCCGGCCCGGGCGACCGCGGTCAGCGTGCCGGGCTCGAAGGGCACGGTCCAGGTCAGGTGCAGCTTGCCGGCGCTGCCGTTCGGGCTGGTGTAGCTGCCGGAGGGATCGTTCTTGTCGTCGCCGGCCGGCTCGGTCGTCTCCAGGTAGCCCCGGCCGTCCACAGTGGTCTTGCGGTCGAACTTCCTCACGCCCAACGACTTCCCGTTCAGGAGCAGCTCGACCGTGTCCACAGTGGAATAGACCCGCACCGCGACTGGCTCGCCCGGCCGGTGGTTCGTCCAGTCCATCGGGGTCAGGTGCACCATCGGGGCGGTGGTCCACTGGCTGCGGAACAGGTGGAAGGCGTCCTTGGGCAGGCCGGCGCTGTCGATCGCGCCGAAGAAGGACGTCTTGACGGGGAAGACGTCGTACGGCGTCGGCTCGCCGAGGTAGTCCTGCCCGGACCACAGGAACTGGCCCTGGCAGAACTTGCGGTCCCGGTCCTTCTTCAGCGAGTACTCGCCGCTGAAGGTCCACGAGGCCAGGTTGTTGTCGTAGGACGACGTCGCCCGCTTGCCCGGCGTGTGGTTTTCGCCGGTGTTGAGCAGCTCCGGTTCCTGGTAGACGCCGCGCGTCGAGGTCGCCGACGACGACTCGGACTCGAAGAAGAACTTGTCCGGGTACTGCTTGTGCAGCCCGTCGATCGACTGGGCGGTGTTGTAGTTGACGCCGAGGCCGTCGAGCTGCTTGAGGATGAGGTCCTGCGGCGAGCCCGGCGCGGGCACACCGCGGTAGCGGTCCGAACCCATCACGATCGGCCGGGTCGGGTCGATCGCGCGGACCGCGGCGATCAGGCCCGCGGCGATCTCCGGGCCGCCCGCCATCGACGCGTCGGGCACCTCGTTGCCGATCGACCAGAGCACGACCGCGGGCGAGTTCTTGGCCGCGTGCACCATTTCGGCGATGTCGCGCCCGCTCCACTCGTCGAAGTCGCGGTGGTAGTCGTATTCGAGCTTGCCGGTCCGCCAGCAGTCGAACGCCTCGACCATCATCACGATCCCGAGCCGTTCGCAGACCGTCACCAGCTGCGGGTCCGGCGGGTTGTGCGCGGTCCGCAGCGCGTTGACGCCCATCGCGAGCATCAGCCGCATCTGGTGCTCCAGCGCAGCCGGGTCGATCACCGCGCCCAGCGCACCCTGGCTCGCGTGCAGGTTGACCCCGCGCAGCTTCGCCGGCTTCCCGTTGAGCGAAAATCCGTGGTCCGGGTGGAATTCGGTGTAGCGGAAGCCGAAGTCCGCGGTGGTCGTGTCGAGCACGCGCCCGGCCACGACGACGTCGGTGCGCAGCCGGTAGAGCCGGGGGGTCTCGAACGACCACAGCAGGGGACGCTCGACCCGGGTTCCGGTCACCGCCGTCACCGTCCGCCCGGCCGGTACCGCGACGTCCGTCGAGCCGGTCGCCACCACGCGACCCGCCGGGTCGGTGACGGTCGTGCGCACCTGCGCGGTGACCGCGGCGCCGGAGTCGTTGACGACGTCGGTGGCGACCCGCACCGTGCCGCGGCCGGCGGCGATGTCGGGCGTGGTGACGAACGTGCCGTGCCGGGCGACGTGCACCGGGTCGGTGACGACCAGGCGGACGCGGCGGAAGATCCCGCTGCCGGAGTACCAGCGGCTGCTGGGCAGCGGGTTCGTCGCGCGCACGGCGAGGACGTTCGGCGTCCGGCCGTCGGTGTGCAGCCGTCCGGTGAGGTCGAAGGCGAACCCGGTGTAGGCGTACGGGTGGTGGCCGAGCAACTCGCCGTTCAGGTAGACGTGGGCGTCCGAATAGACGCCGTCGAACTCCACCGACACGCGCTTGCCCGCCGGCGAGGGCGGCAGCGTGAACATCTTGCGGTACCAGCCGAGCCCGCCGCGGAAGAAGCCGGACCCGCTGCTGGTGCCCTTGCCGGTCGGCGGGAGTTCGATGCTCCAGTCGTGCGGGACGTCGACCACCTGCCACGCCGAGTCGTCGAAGCCGGGCTTCGGGGCGTCGGCGAAGCGACCGCCGGGATCGGTGACGCCGTCGGGGTTGGCCAGGGCGAACCGCCAGCCGGCCGTGAAATCGCTTTCTCGCGCCTGGCCCGGCGGCGTGAGCGCGTCGGCGGCCCGGGCGACCGGCGTGACGGCCGACGCGGCGACAGCGGCGCCGACCCCGCCCAGCACCACCCGTCTGCGGAGACCACTCGGTTCTGCTTCCGGCATCGGGTGAGCCCCTTCCAGCGCGGCGTTGTGCGGGCGGAAAGCACTATGGCACAGAGGTTTCCGGACAATCAAAGGGTTCGATAATTTCGAACTCGGCGCCCACCCGCCCGTCCGGCGCGTGACTTCTCCCCAAGCGACCGCTTAGTATGGGTCGACCCCGAGGAGGCGGCGATGTCCACTGTGGATGGCGTGCGGTACGAGGCGGACGGCCCGGTCGTGACGTGCACCTTCGACAAGCCGGACCGCAGCAACGCGATGGACGTGCCGATGCAGGCCCGCTACGGCGCCCTGCTGCGGCAGGCCGACGCCGACCCGGAGGTCCGCGCGGTCGTCGTCACGGGGGCGGGCCGGGCCTTCTGCCCCGGCGCCGACCTGGGGTTGCTCGGCACGATCGCCACGCGGCCCCCGGTCGAGGACAACTTCCGGGACGTGCTGGCGGCGGCCTCGGTGGGTGTCCCGGTGGTGGCGGCGGTCAACGGCGGCTGCGCCGGCCTGGGGTTCGTCATCGCGTGCTCGGCGGACGTCCGGTTCGCGGCCGCGGGCGCGAAGTTCACCACCGCGTTCGCCCGCCGGGGCCTGATCGCCGAATACGGCATCGCGAAGCTGCTGCCGGAGCTCGTCGGCCAGGGCCGGGCCCGCGACCTGCTGCTGTCCGGGCGGACGTTCACCGCGGAACAGGCGCTGGACTACGGCCTGGTCCAGGAGGTGGTCCCGGCCGGGGAGCTGCGGTTGCGCGCGCACGCGTACGCGACGGAGCTGGCGACCTACAGCGCACCGCGGTCGATGGCGGTGATGAAGGAGCAGTTCGCCCGGGAGGCGCTGCTGCCGCTTTCCGAAGCGGCACGCTCGGCCACCGAGCTGATGATCGAATCGTTCGGCCGGCCCGAGCTGACGGAGGGGCTGGCGAGCTGGAACGAGCGCCGTCCGCCCCGGTTCCCGCCCTGCCGATGAGTTTCCGCGGCCCCGGCCGTCAGTACCTGCATCCGACATCACTGAGGCAGGTCCCATGGCCAAACTGCTCTACGCGTTCAGCTGCTCGGTCGACGGTTTCCTCGCCGGCCCCGGCGGCGACATGTCCTGGTTGACGCCATACCTGGGCCCCGACCCGGCGGTCGACGCGCTCATCCCCCGCATCGGCGCCCTGCTGGTGGGCCGCACCACCTTCGACGGCGACGACCCGCACCGGGGGTCGCCGGGGGAAGGCAAGGCGTTCGGGGGCGGCTGGGAGGGGCCTCAGTTCGTGCTCACCCACCGGCCTCCGGCACCGGTTCCCGGCGTCACGTTCGTCGGCGACCTGGCTTCGGCGGTCTCCGCGGCCCGGGAGGCAGCCGGGCAGAAGTACGTCAACGTCCTGGGTGCCGACGTGGCCCGGCAGTGCCTCGAAGCCGGCCTCCTCGACGAGATCCTCGCGCTGCCGGTCCCGGTCCTCCTCGGCGACGGCGTCCGGATGTTCGACCGTCCCGGCGGTGGCACGATCGGACTGGAACGCCTGCACCCGAACTGGTACCGGGTGATCCACCAGTGTCGCAAGTCGGCCGCGGCGATGCAGTGAATGACTCATTCCTGGCGTCGGACGCCAGGAATGAGTCATTCACTGCATCGGACCACCACCAAGGCCACCGGGGTGACCGCTCACAGCTTGCCGACGGCCTCCTCGACCTTGCGCTGCAGCTTGTTCATCCCGCCGAGCCAGCGGTCGGTCTCGGTGGCGCGCGCCACGTAGTAGCCCGCGACCTCGGGGTGCGGCAGCACCAGGAACCGCTTTTCCGCCATCGCCGCGAACAGCGCGTCGGCGACCTGCTCCGGCTCGATCGCCGACGCGCCCATCAGCAGCTGGCCCGCCGTGCCGGTGCTCTCCAGCATCGCCGTGCGCACGCCCTGCGGGCAGATCGCCTGCACCGTGATGCCGCGGTGGCGGTAGGTCGCCGACAGCCATTCGGCGAACGCCAGCGCGCCGTGCTTGGTCACCGAGTACGGCGCCGAGCCGAGGCTGGTCAGCAGGCCGGCCGCCGACACCGTGGCGATGAAGTGGCCCCGGCCGCGCTCGAGCCACGCCGGGAGCAGCAGGTTCGCCGCGCGGACGTGCGACATGACGTTGACCTCCCACGTGCGCGCCCACACCTCCTCGCCGCTCTCCGCGCCGCCGAAGGGCGCGATGCCCGCGTTCGCGCAGAACACGTCGATCTCGCCGAGCGTCGAACGCGCGCTGTCGATCAGCTTCGTCACGCCGTCCAGGCTCGCGACGTCGCCCGCGAACGCCGTCCCGCCGACTTCGGCCGCCACCTCCGCGGCCTTGTCCCCGTCGAGGTCGGCCACGACGACCCGGGCGCCGTCGGCCGCGAAGCGGCGGGCCAGCGCGGCGCCGATCCCGCCGCCGCCCCCGGTGACGACGACGCCGGTCACAGGCCACCGCCGAGGGTCACGCCACCGTCGAGGACCATCGTCTGGCCGGTGATCCAGCCCGCGTCGTCGGACAGCAGGAACGCCACCGCGCCCGCGATGTCGGCCGGCACGCCGAGCCGCTTCATCGGGTACGCCGCGGCGACCTCCTCCTCGCGGCCCTCGTACAGCGCGGTCGCGAACTTCGTCTTGACCACGGCCGGCGCGACGGCGTTGACGCGGATCTTCGGCCCCAGCTCGGCGCCGAGCTCGACGGTCAGCCGGATCAGCGCCGCCTTGCTGACGCCGTACATGCCGATCCCCGGCGAAGCGCCGAGGCCGGCGACGGAAGCGACGTTGACGACGGCGCCGCCGTGCTCCCCCATCCACGCGTCGCGGGCGCGCTTGGTCCAGCCCAGCGGCGCGAGCACGTTGACGCCGAGGATCTTCGCCGCGGCGGCCGGGTCGATGTCCAGGGTGGGCCCGTAGGCGGGGTTGATGCCGGTGTTGTTGACCAGGTAGTCGAGCCGGCCGAAGGTCTCGATCGTCTTGGCGACCGTCTCGTCCTGGTGGTCGGTGTCGTCGGACTTGCCCGCCACGAACATGGCGACGTCGGGACCGCCGAGGGAGCTGACGGCCTCCTCCAGGGCTTCCGGCTTGCGAGCGGTGAGGCAGACCTTGGCGCCGCGCTCGACGAGCGTCTTCGCGATCCCGAGGCCGATGCCCCGGCTGGCGCCGGTGACGATCGCGACGCGGTCCTTGAACGAGTTCACGGCAGGCTGTCTCCTTCGGGTGTGGTGCGCGGCACATACCAAGCAGTCGGTCAGGGGCCATTATGCGCGATGCGGCCGAGGTCTCAAGGCGGATACCCGTCACACCCGCGGGTCACCGCACGCGGAGCACCAGCTTGCCGGTCGTCGAACCCGATTCGATGCGGCGGTGCGCGGCCGCCGCGTCGGCCAGCGGCAGGGCTTCGACGTCGACGCGCAGGGTGCCGTCCGCGACGGCCGCGACCGCGCGGCGCAGCGCCTGCCCCACGGTTTCCGGCGCCACGGCGGAAACCCCGGCGAGGTTGAACCCCGACACGGTCTTGGTGGTGAACCACAGCTCGTTGGCCGAGACGCCGACGTCCTCGGCGCCCGAGGCGTTGCCCATGACCACCAGGCGCCCCAGCGGGGCGAGCCGGTCCAGGCTTGCGCGCCGCGCCGGCCCGCCGACCATGTCCACGACGACGTCGAACTCGCCGGTGCCGGCCACGTCGTCGCGCAGGACGACCTCGTCGTAGCCGAACGCCTTCGCGGCGGCGATCTTCGCTTCGCCGCCGACCGTGCCGACCACCCGGCCGGCGCCGAGCAGGCGCGCGACCTGGCCCAGCTGGCTGCCGACCCCGCCGGCGGCGGCGTGCACCAGGACGCGTTCGCCGCGCGCCAGCCGGGCCACGCGTTCGAGGACGAGGAAGGCGGTGGTGCTGTTGGACGGCACGGCCGCCGCAATCTCCAGCCCGGTCCCGGACAGCGGGGCGACCAGGTCGGCCGAGGTGGTGACCACCTCGGCGTAGCCCCCGCTCGCCACGATCGTCAACGCGGCGACCGGCTCCCCCACCGAGAGGCCCTCGACGCCTTCGCCCAGCGCGCGGATCCGCCCGGAGACCTCGATGCCGGGGACGAAGGGCAGCGGGACGTCCACGACCCCCTGCCGGTAGAGGACCTCGGCGAAGTTGGCACCGGCGTAGGCGACGTCGATCGAGACCTCGCCCGGCCCGGGCTCCGGCACCGCCACGGTGTCGAGCCGCAGGACCTCGGCCGGACCGAATTCGGGGATGGTGACCGCTCTCATGCTGTTCGTCATGGCCCCGATCCTGCGGCGGCCGCGAGCACCGGGCCAGGCCCGGCCGGACCTGGGTCTGCCAGGACCAGGCAGACCCAGGTCCCGGCAGCCCCGGCGGGAAACAATGACGCCGCGGCCACGTTGTACCCCGTGATGAGCGCTCCACTGAGATTCTGCGTCCTCGGCGACTCGCTGGCGGCGGGCGTCGGCAGCACCCGCGAGGACGACACCCTCGGCCGGCGGCTCGCCCGCCTGCTGCGCGAGGCGGGCCACACCGTGCGCCTGCGGAACTTCGGCGTACCCGGGGCGCGCTCGGACGACCTCGAACGCCAGGTCGGCGTCGCCCTGGGCGAGGGCGTGGACCTGGCCCTGATCGTGATCGGCGCGAACGACCTCGCCGGATTCGTCTCCCCCGCCGTCGGCGCGCGCCAGCTGCACGACGCCGTGGCACGGCTCGTCCGCGCGGGCGCCCGCGTCATCGTGGTGCCGGCGCCCGACCTGGGGATCGTCGCGCGGGTCCCCGGCCCCTACCGGCAGCTGGTGTCGGCGGCCAGCGGTCACTACGCACAGGCCCAGGCCGAAGCCGCCATCCGCGCCGGGGGTGCGGTGGCCACCGCCGGCCCCGAACTCGCCGCCCGCTTCGCCGCCGACCCCGCCCTCTTCTCCGCCGACCGGTTCCACCCGTCCTCGGCCGGCTACGGCGTGATCGCCGAGGGCCTGGCGCCGCACGTCCTGGCCGCGGCCGCGCAGCTGGCCGCCTGAGCGGTTTGCCCGGCAGCCGGCACCGGCCCACTCGGTAACCGCGTCAGTGGCGCGTGGACAGCTCCGCCGGGTGCAGGTCGTAAAGCGCATACGCCTTCCGGATCACCGGCTGCGCCACGTTCCGCACCCGCACCCCGCCGGGCGTCACGCCCTGCTCGCACCCGAAGTGCGCGTGGCCGTGCAGCGCCAGGTCGGCGCCCACCTCGTCGATCGGCTCGCAGAGCAGGTACGAACCGAGGAACGGGTGGATCTCGGGTGGCTCACCGTGCAGGGTGCCGGAGATGGGGGCGTAGTGGGTCAGCGCGATGACGACGTCCGTGTCGAGGGATTGCAACGATTTGCGCAGCGAATCGGCCGACGCCATCGTGTACTCGACGAAGTCCTTCATCTCGCGCTCGCCGAAGCGGCTGGCGCACTTGCCGGCGAACCCGCCGCCGAAGCCCTTGACCCCGGCGACGCCCAGGGAGCCGTCCGGCAGGTCGAAGCGGACCGCGTCGCCCTCCAGCACCTCGACCCCGGTCTCGCGGAGCAGGTTCGAGATCATCTCGCCGAGGTCGCTGTGGTGGTCGTGGTTGCCGAGCACCGCGGCGATCGGCACGCCGAGGCCGGCGAGCTCGTCGGCCACCACGCGGGCTTCCTCGATGGTGCCGTGCCGGGTGAGGTCCCCCGCCAGCAGCAGGACGTCGGCGGTGCCCGCCAGGTGCTCCAGAGCCGGCCGGAGCAGGCCGCGGGAGTCCTCGCCCAGGTGCACGTCCCCGACCGCGGCGATCCTCATCGGCCGATCTCCTCCGCGCTCGCCGGTTCGCGGACGTCGGCGACCCGGATGTCGTTGTGCACCAGCTCCCCGGTCAGGTACTCGCCGACGACGGTGTCGACCTCCTCCTTGCGCGCGGCGCAGGTGACTTCGCCGCTCAGGTGGACGTGCTCGCCCCGCACGGTGACGTGCACGCCGAGCTCGGCGGTGCGGGGGTCTTCGGCCAGGGCCCGGCTGAGCCGGGCGACGAGGTACTGCGGTGGTTCGGGCACGAGTGCCTCCTTCGGGTCGATCACGGCCAGGTCGCCGAGCAGCGCCAGGAACGCCCGGGCGTACGGGGACGCCGACACCTGCACGGCGACGTCGGTCCAGTCGACCTGTTCGCGCAGGTCGCGGGCGATGCGCAGCAGCGGCGCGAAGTCGCACCGGTGCGCGCTCAGCACGAGCAGCTTGTCCACCAGCAGGTCGGTGCCGGAGACGACCGGCGCCGCCGTGGACCCGATCCGCATCAGCGCGGCGCGGTCGAGCAGCTCGTCGGTCACCGGCCGGTGGTTGGGGCCGTGGATGAGGTCCACGAGGATGTCGCCGTCGTAGACCTTCGTCAGCCAGTCCTCCGGCGGGTGCACGCGGCGCAGGCCCGCGGCGGTGAGCACCTCCGCGGCCCGGTCGGCGTCGCCGGGCTTGAGGAACAGGTCGACGTCGTGGTCCGACGGCGGTCCGCCGCGGGCGTACACGGCCAGACCGCCGGCGACGGCGAACCGGATGCCCGTGCCGTCGAGGGTGGTCACGACGCGGCACAGGCTCTGCAGCAACGCCTCCGCTTCCATGGCGGAGGACTACCCGGGACGGGGCCGCCCCTAACCGCCGTTCGCGGGCCGCTGCCGGATCCACGCGCGGGCGCCGTCGACCGTCGGGTGCAGCGCGAGCGTCCCGTCCAGGCGGGTGACCTGCAGGGAGCGCAGCACCGGGCGCCCGTCGGCGACCACCGCGAACGGGAGGTCCGCGACCGCGGTCTCGGTGACGAGCTCGGCGAGCACCTGCAGCCCCGCCGAGCCGCAGAAGGTGATCGCGCCCAGGTCCACGATGAGCGCCCCCGGGGCACCCGCCAGCGCGGCCTTGGCCCGCGCGCGCAGCACCGGCGCGGTGCCGAGGTCCAGGTCCCCGGCCGCCGCGACGACGACGGCTTCGGGCACGGTGCGCACGCGCACCGTCAGTACGGGCGGCCGGTCATCGGTCACGGGGAGCTCCCTTCGCTGCTGCCGACTTTAGAACGGTTGCATCGTTTTGTCATCGATTTGCCGGGTAATCGGGGAGGAGAGCAACCCGACCCCGCGCAGAGAGGACAGGCTTCGATGAGCACCGTCACCGAATCCGTCGACGTCGAGACCGACGTCACCACCGCCTACAACCAGTGGACGCAGTTCGAGTCCTTCCCGCACTTCATGGAGGGCGTCGACGAGATCCGGCAGCTCGACGACACCCACACCCACTGGAAGATCAGTGTCGGCGGGCAGACCCGCGAGTTCGACGCGACGATCACCGAGCAGCACCCGGACGAGCGCGTCGCCTGGAAGGCCGACTCCGGCCCGACGCACGCGGGCGTCGTGACGTTCCACCGCCTCGACGACCGGCACACCCGGGTCACCGCCCAGCTCGACATCGACCCGGACGGCTTCGTCGAGAACGTCGCCGACAAGCTCGGCATCCTGGACCGCCGCGTCAAGGCCGACCTCGGCCGGTTCAAGACGTTCATCGAAGAGCGCGGCGGCCGCGAAACCGGCGCCTGGCGCGGTGACGTCGCCCGACCCGGGAACTGAGCCTGCCGGTGAACCGCCCCGCGGCCGCCCCCGCCGTCACCTGGACGGCGGGGGCGGCCGCACGCATGCTGGGCCTGCCCGCCTCGACGCTGCGTGCGTGGCACCGGCGGTACGAGCTCCCGCTGTCCGCGCCGCAGACCGGCACCCACCGCCACTACGGGCGGGCGGACATCGAGGCGCTGCTCCGGATGAAGCACCTGATCGGGCAGGGACTCAGCGCGGAAGCCGCGGCGGCGCAGGCGTTCCGGGCGCGCGCGACCGACGTGGACACGCTGCTGGCCGCCGTCCGGGGTCTGAAGATCGACACCGCGGCCGCGCTCCTCGACGCGCACCTCGCCGACCGCGGTGTCCTCGGCACCTGGGACGAGCTCTGCCGCCCGGCGCTGACCGCCCTCTGCGGCCCCGACGCCGATCGCTGCATCGACCTCGTGCACGGGCTGTCCTGGGCGATCGCCGCGGCCCTGCACCGGATTCCCACGCCCACCGGTGCCGGGCCCGCGGTGCTCCTGGCCTGTGTGGACGGTGAGCGGCACACGCTGCCGCTGGAAGCCCTCCGAGCGGCGCTGGCCGAACACGGCCGCGCGGCGCTGTTCCTGGGCGCTTCGATCCCGGAATCCGCGCTCCGGCACGCGATCGACCGGGTCCGGCCCGCGGCGGTCGTGCTGTGGAGCAGCCGCCCGGCCACTCCCCCGCGCGGGATCCCGGTGCCGCGCCTCGTCTTGGCCGGGCCCGGCCGGCCGCCGGGGACCGGCGCCCCGGACAACCTGCGTGACGCGGTGTCGCTGCTGACGACGAGCCGCGCCGGCGCCCGGTTTATCCCCCGACCGCCCGGGTAGCCAGCCGCCCTACCAGGCCGATGGTCCGCCACCGGCACCCACATAGGCGCGGAAGTGCCTCTCCCCCAGGAGGTCGGGATGACTCAGGGACCCGGTGGTCAGTCACCGCCGCAGCACGCCCCCGGATCGCCGTCGATGCCGGAAACCGCCAAGGGCGAAGCCCGCGAAGTGGCTTCCACCGCCGCCGACCGGGGTGGCGAAGTCGCCCAAACGGCCGCGGACCAAGCGAAACACGTGGCCGCGCACGCCCAGCGGGAAGCGCGCGACCTGGTCCGCGAAGGCCGGGAACAGCTGCAGGCGCAGGCCAAGGACGGCCAGCGGAAGGCCGCCGAGAGCCTCCACCAGCTGGCCGGTCAGCTCGAGCGGATGGCGGAGCAGACCGACTCGCCCGGCCTCGCCGGCGACGTCGCGCGCCAGGTGTCCGACCGGACGCGGTCGGTCGCCGACTGGCTCGAGCACCGCGAACCCGGCGATCTGCTGGACGAGGTGCGGCGCTTCGCCCGCCGCCGTCCCGGCACGTTCCTGGTCGGCGCGGCCGTCGCCGGTGCCCTCGTCGGACGGCTCACCCGGGGCGTCGTCGCGCAGCAGAAGGAAGAAAGCTCCCCGAACGGCCGGGCGGGCGCTCCGCAGCCGCACGCCGGCCCCGCCGCGACCCCGCCGGGTGACGCCGGATACCCCGCCCCGCAAGGGCTTCCGCAGCCGGGCGGTACCGGATACGCGGCCCCGGGCGGGTACGCCGCACCCCAGCCGGGCCATCAGGGCGCGGCCCCGGGCGGGTACAACGGACCCCAGCCGGGCGGCGGCCTCCCCCAGCCGTCGGGCCACCAAGGCGCGGCCCCGGGCGGATACAGCGCACCGCAGCCGGGCCACCAAGGCGCGGCCCCGGGCGGGTACAACGCACCGCAGCCGGGCGGCGGCCTCCCCCAGCCGGGCCAGCCGGGCGCGGCGCCCGGCGGGTACCCCGCGCCGCAGCCGACGGAAGACCTTCCGCAGCCCAGCCCGCGCTTCTCCGCGCCGGGGCAGGTGCCGTGATGACGCACGCACCCGGGCCCGCGCCCCGCGCCGGTGAACCCGTCGACGTCGCCGACACCTCGGTCGGCGAGCTGATGTCCAACGTGCTGAAGGACCTCTCCACCCTGGTGCGGCAGGAAGTGGAGCTGGCGAAGGCCGAAGTGAAGGCCGAAGCGGGCAAGGCCGCGAAGGGCGCGGGCATGCTCGGCGGGGCCGGGTTCGCCGGCTACATGGTCGTGCTGTTCCTCTCCATCGCCCTGTGGCAGGGCCTCGCGAACGTGATGGACGCGGGCTGGGCGGCGCTGATCGTCGCGGTCGTGTGGGTGATCGCCGGCGCCGTGCTCTACGCGACCGGCCGGCGGGAAGTCCGCCGGGTCAACCCGAAACCCGAACGCACCGTCGAGACCCTGCAGCAGGTCCCGGACGCAGTGAAAGGCGAACGACGATGACCGAACCGGAGCGCATCCGCCGCGAAATCGAAGGCACGCAACGCCATCTCAGCACGGACGTGAACGCCCTCACCGAAAAGGTGACCCCGGGCCGGATCGTCGAACGCCGCATCGGCCGGATGCGCTCGGCGGTGGGCCACGCGCGGGACCGTGTCATGGGCACCGCGTCGGACCACGCGTCGACCGCGGGCGACAAGGTGGGCTCGGTCGCCTCGGCGGCCGGCGACAAGGTGAATTCCGCCGCCGACGCCGTCAGCGAGGCGCCGCAGTCGATCCGCCGCGGCACGCAGGGCAACCCGCTGGCCGCCGGCCTGATCGCCTTCGGCGCCGGCTGGCTCGTGTCGTCCTTGCTGCCCGCGAGCGAGCCGGAGCGCCGGCTCGCCGGCCAGGCGGCCGACCTCGCCAAGGAGCACGTGGCGCCGGTGGCCCAGCACGCGGCCGAGGAACTGAAGGAAAACCTGCGCGAGCCCGTGCAGCAGGCGGCCGAGTCGGTGAAGTCCGAAGCCGCCGACGCGGCGTCCACGGTCAAGGACGAAGCGCGGTCCGCGACCGGCGACGTCACCGAGCGCGCCCAGGAAGCCGGGGAGAACGTGCGCTCGCAGAGCTGAGGCGGGGAGTTCCGGGGCGCGGTCCGCCCGGCCGCGCCCCGGCCCGTGTCATCCGGTGCTTCGCCCCGAGCCGGGAAAGGACTTCCGATGCCCGCCTACGATCCGCCCGGCGGCGACTCCTTGATGTTCGTCGGAACCGCGACGACGGTGCTCCGGCTGGGTCCGTTCACGCTGCTCACCGACCCGAACTTCCTGCACCGCGGCCAGTGGTCGTACTTCGGTCAGGGCCTGTTTTCCCGGCGCCGCACCGAACCCGCGCTGCAGCCGGCGGACCTGCCGCCGCTGACCGCGGTGCTCCTGTCCCACCTGCACGGCGACCACTTCGACCGGATCGCCGCGCACGAACTCCCCCGCGACACCCCGATCCTCACCACCGAGCACGCCGCCACCCGCCTGCTGCGGCGGGGTTTCCACGCCCCGCTCCCGCTGCCGACGTGGACGACGGAGAACTTCTCGGACGGCGACGCGCGGCTGGCGGTGACGTCCGTCCCGGCGCGGCACGCCCCGGGCCCGATCCGGCGGCTGCTCCCGCCGGTGATGGGCAGCGTCCTGGAGTACCGCGCGACGCCGGAGGCCGATCCGCTGCGGATCTACGTCAGCGGCGACACCGTGCTGCACGACGAACTCCGGACCATCCGCGACCACTTCCCCGGCCTCGACCTCGCGGTGGTGCACCTGGGCGGCACGCGAGCGTTCGGCGTGCTGGTCACCCTCGACCACCGCGGCGGGGTCGACCTGCTCAACCTGCTGGAGCCGAGGCGGGCGGTCCCGGTGCACTTCGACGACTACGGCCTGTTCCACTCGCCGGTGTCGAACTTCCTGGAGGAGGTCCGGCGGCGCCGTCCGCCGACGCGGGTGCACCTGCTGCAGCGGGGCGAATTCCTTTCCCTGTGACTCGCGGAGCGGTCCCGGTGCCGGCGGCCGGCACCGGGACCTGCGGAGGAACCAGCGTGTCGAAACCGTTGTCCTGCGCGAACTCGACGGCTCCCGGCACGCCGGCGTGGCTGCCGCGGGGATGCGCCTGGAGGCGCGGTGGCCGGGCCTGCAGAGGTCCTACCGGCCGCTGTCGGGGCAGGCAGCGCACGCCGGCGCCGAAGGAAACCCGGGCGCCGTCACGGCATCACTCCCCTTTCCTCGATCTCGGTTCGCTTCGCGTCCGCAGCCGCGGAGGAGCGCGCTCCCGCCGCGGGCACTTCCCGGCGAGCAGCCGGGCACCCGGGCGCCGGCGCGGCCGGCCCGCGACCGGTCGGGGCACCCCCGGACGGCGGCGGGCAGCGGGAACCGGTGGTGGGGGCGGCCCGAAGTTCGCGGCCACGATCGCGTCGAACTCCGCTCGGACCCACTCGGGTTCGGCCAGCACCAGCTCGGCGAACCCGTCGCCCGCACGCGTGCTCCGGTCCGGCATCGTCGTTCACTCCCCGGATCGTCTCGCGATGTCACCAGGTCATGTCCTGCTCTCCCCTTGTTTTTGTAGCACCGGACGGAGATCGCTTCAAGTCCTTTGAGGACTCGCCGGCCGCGGGCCACCCCCGGCTCGCCCTCCGGTGAGAATTTTTCCGGATGCACCCGCGCGGAGCAGCCGGCCGGCCCCGCCTTCACGCGGCGTTCCCGGGCCGGGACCGATCGGGCGGCCGAGAGCTCGCGGCTTTCCGCCGTTCAGTGCCCGTTCAGTCCGGCAGCGTGCCGGAAACCGTTGCTCCGCAGGACTTCGGCGGAGATCGCGTGGTGGCCGGGGGCGCGCACGGCCGCGTATGGTCGTCCGGCACGACCTGGGAGCGCTCCCCGAATCCGGCCCCGACGAAGGAGGACAGCGTGGTTCCCCGACGCAAGACCTTGCTTTCCCTGCTGGTGACGGCCGTGACCGCCGTGCTGCTGGGCGGCGTGCTCACCGGCGTCGCCGACGCGCACGGCTCGGCCACCGACCCGCCGTCGCGCAACTACGGCTGCTGGAACCGCTGGGGCAGCGACTTCCAGAACCCGGCCATGGCGACGAAGGACCCGATGTGCTGGCAGGCCTGGCAGGCCGACCCGAACGCGATGTGGAACTGGAACGGGCTCTACCGCGAAGGCGTCAAGGGCAACCACCAGGGCGCGATCCCCGACGGGACGCTGTGCAGCGGCGGCCGCACGCAGGCGCCCCGGTACAACGCCCTCGACACGGTCGGCGCGTGGCAGATGGCGAACAAGGACAACCGGTTCACCCTCACCGTCACCGACCAGGCCCACCACGGCGCCGATTACCTGCTGGTGTACATCACCAAGCAGGGCTTCGACCCCGCCACCCAGCCACTGGGCTGGGGCAACCTGGAACTGGTCGCCCAGACGGGCCGCTACGCGCCCGCCGGGCAGTACCAGGTCGCGGTGAACGCGGGCACCCGGACGGGGCGGCACGTCGTCTACACCATCTGGCAGGCGAGCCACCTCGACCAGTCGTACTACTTCTGCAGTGACGTGAACCTCTCCGGCCGCTGACCGGGTTCCCGGGCCGGGCCGCGGATCCCACCGCGGCCCGGCCCCTTCGGCGTAAGTTACGTTACATACATTGCTCGTAATGTAAGGCGTAAGCTCGGGCTATGGAACTCACCTTGCCGGGTGGCCCCGCCTGCGAGCACGCCACCGAGGTCGCGTCGGCCTACTCGGCGCCGTCCCTGCTCAACCATTCGATGCGGGTGTACGCCTGGGCGGCCGCGCTCGGCGGCGTCCACCACGTCGGCTTCGACCCCGAGCTGCTGTTCGTCGCGGCCATGCTGCACGACATCGGGCTCGCGCCGGAGTTCGACAGTCACGCCAAGCCGTTCGAGGTGGCCGGCGGCCACGTGGCTTGGGTGTTCGCCGCCGGCGCCGGCTGGCCGCCCGAGCGGCGCGCGCGGCTGGCGGAGGTGATCGTCCGGCACATGGCGGCGGAGGTCGACCCGGCCGAGGACCCCGAGGGGTTCCTGCTGTCGAGGGCCGCCGCGGCCGACATCGCCGGGCGCGACGTCGCGGACCTGCCCCCGGACCTGCGCAGGGAGGTCCTCGAGCGCTACCCGCGGCTGGATCTGGTGGAGGAGTTCCTCCGCTGCTTCGGCGACCAGGCGGCCCGCAAGCCGGAGAGCTCCGCCGCGGCCGCGATGCGCAACGACCTCGCCACCCGCATGGCCCGCAACCCGCTCGAGGAGAATTGACGTGCACGCCATCACCGTCGCCGGCCGGGCCGCCGAACCGGCCCTGACCGAACTGCCGTACCCCCACGCCGCCGAGAACGACGTCATCGTGCGGGTGCACGCGGCCGGGTTCACCCCCGGCGAGCTGACCTGGCCGGCCACCTGGACCGACCGCGCCGGCCGGGACCGGACGCCGAGCGTGCCGGGCCACGAGCTGTCGGGCGTCGTCGCGGAGCTCGGCTACGGGACCACCGGGCTGACCGTCGGCCAGCGGGTCTTCGGCATGGCCGACTGGGCCCGGAACGGCTCGCTGGCCGAGTACGCGGCCGTGGAAGCGCGCAACCTCGCGCCGCTGCCGGCCGACGTCGACCACGTCACCGCCGCGGCCCTGCCGATTTCCGGGCTGACGGCGTGGCAGGCGCTGTTCGACCACGGCCGCCTCACCGCGGGCCGGACCGTCCTCGTCCACGGCGCGGCCGGCAGCGTCGGGTCGCTCGCGGTGCAGCTGGCGCGCGAGGCGGGCGCCCGCGTGCTCGGCACCGGCCGGGCCGCCGACCGGGACACCGTGCTCGGGCGCGGCGCGGAAGCGTTCTTCGACCCGCTCTCTCCGGACATCGGCCCGGTGGACCTCGTGCTCGACGTCCTCGGCGGCGAGGTCCTCGACCGCTCCGCCGAGCTGGTGCGCGACGGCGGCACGCTCGTCACGATCGCCGAGCCGCCCCGCGTCCGGCCCGGGATCTTCTTCGTCGTGGAGCCGGACCGGGCCCGCCTCGCGGACCTGGCCCAGCGGGTCCGCGACGGACGTCTCCGCCCGCGGATCGACACGGTGCGCCCGCTCGCCGAAGCCCCGGCGGCGTTCGGCGCGCGGGGCCGGACGGTCATCCGGGTGGCGTGAGGTACCGGGCGTACCAGGCCGCGGCGGCCCGCAGCGGGACGTCGACCGGCGCGAGGTCGGGGTACCAGGCCTTTTCCCATTCGAGTGACACCCAGCCGGACCACGAGCGCAGCAGCTCACCGCACTCGCCGAGCGGAACGGCGCCCTCCCCCGGCGGTACGGGCGTCGGCGACTGACGGCTCGCCACGTCCTTGACCTGGAAGTAGCCGAGGTAGGGGCCGAGCACCTCCTTGGTGACGGCCGGTTCCTCACCGGCGCGCCACGGGTGGACGGCGTCCCACAGCACGGCGGCCAGCTCCGGTGCCCCGAACCCGGCGACGAGGCTCCGGGCGGCGGCCCCGGTGGGGTGCGAATCGTGCGTCTCGACGAGCAACCGCACCCCGGCATCCCGCAGGTCCTCGAGGACGGCGGCGATGCGGGGCCGGGCGTTCCCGTCCCCGCCGGGGAAGACGCGGATCGCGGGTGCACCGATGCGGTGCGCGAGGGCGATCAGAGCCCGGAGTTCGTCGACAACGGGCCGGTCAGCGCCGGGAGCGGCGACTTTGGCGTACCCGGCGAGGCACGAGAGGGCCAGGCCCTCGCCGTCGAGGAGCGACCGGACGGCATCGGTGGCGGCACCGGAGAGTCCCAGGTGGACTTCTTCATCGGGGTGCACGCGCAGTTCGAGACCGGCGCAGCCGTGGGCGCGCGCGATGCGGGCGGCTTCGCGGACCGGGAGGCCGGGCATACCCAGCGTGCTCACCGCGAACTGCCACCCCATCGATGACCTCCCCCGCTCGGCTGGGGCAATTGTAAGCGTTTTCAGAAGGGGCGGGAAACGGCGGCTGGGCTTGTGCTGACTCGCGGCCATGGGGCCCTGGCAGGTTCGCGCGCAACGAGCACTCCGACTTGGTGGGCCTCACTCTGCCTCAACCCGCAAGCGGCCGTTCGCCCGCCTTGTCCGGGCGTGCCGGTGCCCGCGCCCGTGATCACCTCGGGCGCGGGCACCGGTGCGTGGCCTAGTGGGCCTTGTTCTGGCCGCGGCCCGCGGGCGCGCGGCCGTTCGCGCCGTCGGCGGCCTTGGCCGCCTGCTGCGCGGGCTTCTCAGCCGACGCCGGGGTCGGCGTCGCCGCCGGCTTGGCCGCCGGCTGCGAGGCCGGGGTCGGCGGCTGTGTCGGCTTGGCTGCAGCCTCCGGCTTGTCCGCCGTCGCCGCTGCAGCCGGCTGGGTGGTCGCGGCCGGCGGAGTCGGCGCGGTCGCCGGGGTCCCCGCCGGCTTCTCGCCCTGCTGGGCCGGCGTGTTCTCGGCCAGCGGGTTCGGCCGCCGGATCTGGACCACCGCCACGATCGCCGCCGCCACCGCGCCCATCGCCACCAGCCACGGCCAGCGGGCGCGCTTCGTGCGCTCGCCGCGGGCCACGCTCTTGGCCTCCTGGAGCGCCACCGCCAAGTCGCGCTTCGCCGTGGCCACGGCCTTGCGGCGCTTCCGGCCGGACTCGCCCGCCGAGCTCACCACCGTCGCCACCGCCTGGGCCGCCTTGCGGCCCGGGTCGCGCAGCTTCGCCGCGCGGGCCAGGACCTCGTCGCGGGCCACGCCGGAGTTCGTCAGCACGTCACGGCGCGACGATCGGGTGCTCTTGTCGAGGTCCTTGGTCGCGGCGCGGCCGACCTTCGCGAGTTCGTCCTTGCCTTCGGCCAGCTTCCGATCGGTGATTTCGACCGCCCGCGCGGCCGCGGCCGCCCCCACCCGCGCGGCCTCCGCGGCGAGATCCCGTACGCCGGCCGCCGCCGTCTTCACCGATCGCCCGACCGGGGCGTCGCCCTGGCTCATGTGATCACCTCTCACTCGTCGCAGCAGGCATCACCTGCTCAGCTCACACCAGTGGGCTACCCAGTGAAGGCGCATCCGGAACCTCGACCACCCGACGGCGCTGCCGGTACCCCGCGGACTTGACCTTGGTGCCGCACGCGGTCATGTCGCACCAGCGGCGACGGCCGGCGTGCGAAGCGTCCAGGAACAGGCGGCTGCAGTCCGGGTGCGCGCACTCGCGGATCCGGGCGGCGTGCGAGCCGGCGAGCAGGTCGACGGCGTCGCGGGCGAGCGTCGAGAGGGCTTGGCCGAGGTCGCCGTGGTACTCGACCGCCGTGCCCGTCCAGTACGGCACCAGCGGCGGCGGCGCGGCGAACGCGTTCAGCTGCGCGCGATCGCCGTCCCTCCCGGCCCGGCTGCACAACCGGTGGACGGTTTCCCGGAGCGCGACGGTCCGGCGGAGCCCGGCGTCGTCGACGGTGATGCCGGCGCCGTACCGCGCTTCGGCCAGCCAGCGCGTGACGTCGGCGGGCGCGGTCAGCAGCTCGCGGGGGTGCTCCCGGTGCCGGACCTGCAGCGTAGTCGTGAGGTCCAGGCAGGGGCGGCCGCTGAGGAAGGTAAACACGTCACCATATTGACCGGTGACGGGGTCACCTGCCAAGGTGGCGTCACCAGACAATGGGGTGACGGGGGTGCGATGTCCGGGTTGGCGCGGTACCTGACGGCCGCGGTGCTGGTCCGCGGCGCCGACAGCGGTGCCTCGGTCGGGCTGCTCCTGCTCGCCGCGGACCGGCACCAGTCCGCGGCCACCGGCGGGCTGCTGGTCGCCGCGCTGACCGCGCCGCACCTGGTGGGCCCGTGGCTGGCCGTCCGCTTGGACCGCGCCCGCGACCGGCGCCGGCTGCTGGCGCTCGCGTACCTGGTGTACGGGGTCGCGCTGACCGCGGGCGCGCTCGCGGCCGGCAGGCTGCCCACGGCCGCGGCACTCGCCGCGGTGGCGGTCGCCGGCGCCTGCGGACCGCTGCTGACCGGCGGGCTGAGCAGCGTGCTGGACGACCTCGGCCCGGGCCGCCGGGGCCGCGGCTGGGACGCGCTGACCTACGGCCTCGGCGGCACGGCCGGCCCGGCGACGGCCGCGGCGCTCACCGCGCTGGCCGGTCCGCTCGAGGCGGTGCTCGCGCTGGCCGTCGCGGCGGTGGCCGCGGGGGCGCTGGTCGTGACGCTGCCGGTGGCGGGCCGGGCGCACCCTGGGGAGGCAGCGGGCCTGCGCGCCGGGCTGGCGGTGCTGGTGCGGCGGGGGCCACTGCGCCGGGTGACGCTCCTGACGGTGCTGGCGGCCGTCGAGCTGGGGGCGCTCCCGGTCGTCGCGGTGCGCTTCGGCGCGGAACTGCACGGCACGGCCGCGGCGGGCGCGACGCTGACCGTTTCCTACGGCGCGGGAAGTCTCTTGGGCTCGGCCATGGTGACGGCGTGGCCCTTGCGCGGCGAGCCGGAGGTGCTGGCGACCCGCCTGTTCGCGGCCATGGCGGCGGCCACGGCGATGTCGGCGTTCGCCCCGGCCTACGCGGTGGCGATCGCCGGGTTCGCGGCACTGGGCGTGCTGAACGCGATGTCCTTCACGGCCACCCTCTCGGCCCGCGGCACGTACGCCCCGGCGAACGCGCAGGCCCAGGTGTTCGTGACGAGCGCGGGCCTGAAGGTGACCTCGGCGGCGGCCGGAGCGGCGCTCGCGGGCGCGGCGAGCGGCCTGGGCGGCCGGGCCCTCTTGCTCGCCGCGGCCGCGGCCACCGGGCTGGCCGTGGTCGCGGCCTGGGTGGACGGAAAGCTCGCGCCCGCGTTCGTCCCCACGCGTTGACCCCTTCCGACCCGTTCCTCGCCCTGGGGCGCAGAACCACCACATCGTGATCCACGGTTCGTCCGAGCAGAGCACGACGTCCACGACCTGCCGAACAGCCACCACAAAGGCGCGGCGCACCCGCGGAAACCCGTGCGTGCGCCGCGGCCGGTCAGGCCCGCTCCACGGCCAGCGGCAGATGCCTGACGCTCACGATCACCGACGGGTTCTGGAACACCACCGGAGCGTCCGTCGCGACCGCCAGGTCCCGGTACCGCTCGAACAGCACCTCGAACGCGATCCGGCCCTCCAGCCGCGCCAGCGGCGCGCCGAAGCAGAAGTGGATGCCGTGGCCGAAGGTCAGGTGCGGGTTGGGGGTCCGCGCCGGGTCGAACGCGTCCGGCCGGTCGAAGAACGCCGGATCCCGGTTGGCCGCCGCCAGGTCCGCCATCACGATCGAGTTCTCCGGGATGCGGTGGCCGCCCAGCTGGAGCTCGGCGGTCGTGCGGCGGCCCAGCTCGGGGAACGGCGGCAGCAGCCGGAGCACTTCCTCGAGCGCCGCCGGCAGGCCGGCCGGCGAGGACCGCAGCGCCGCCGCCGCGGCCGGGTTGCGGTCGAACGTCACGATCGCGTTGCCCAGCAGCGCGGTCGTCGTGATGTGGCCCGCGATCAGCAGCAGCGCGACGAACCCCACGATCTCCTGGTCCTCGAGGCGCTCGCCGTTGAACTCCGCCTCCACCAGCCGGCTCGTCAGGCCCGGGCCGGGGTGGGCGCGGTGGTGCCGGATGTGGTCGAGGATGTAGGCGTTCATCTCGCGGATCGTCGGGGCGATCGCGTCGAGGGCGCGCTGGATGTCCGCCATGTCGGCCGACTCACCCAGCTGGTCGCCGCTGAAGAGGACCTGGGCCCAGCGGGTGAACAGCGGGCGGTCCGCCACCGGGACTCCGAGCAGCTCCGCGATCACGATGATCGGCAGCGGGTAGGCGAGCGCGTCGACGACGTCGAAGCGGGACTCCCCGGCGACCTCGTCGAGCAGTTCCCCGGCGATGGCCCGGATCCGCGGCTCGAGGCCGGCCACCACCCGCGGGGTGAACGCCTGGCTGACCAGGGTGCGCAGCTTGCGGTGGTCCGGCGGGTCCATCCCGACGAAGTTGCCCTTGCGGAAGGTCTCGAAGTCCTCCTGGACCGGGGTGAGCCCGCTGAAGTCCGACGAGAACACCGCCGGGTCGGACAGCACGCGGGAGACGCCCGGGTGGTCGAGCACCCGCCACAGCCCCCGCTCTTCGTCGTGGTGCACCGGGCCGCGCTCGCGCAGCTCGGCCGAGCGCGCCAGCAGGTCTTCGAAGGCGAAGGCGACGCCCGATTCCTGGGTGGTCATGACGTTTTCTCCTCGGTGGTCGTCGGCTCGGGTGCGGGGACGAGGGTGTCGCTGCGGGGGAACCGGCGCAGCGTCGGGCTGACCGTGACGACGAGGGTCACCAGGGCGATCCCCGCGGCGCACAGCACGACCGCGCCGGTGCCGGGGAACGCCTGGACCACCAGGCCGCCGAAGGCCGGCCCGGTCGCCGCGGACACCCCGCCGATCACGCCCATCACGCTGGTCAGCCGGCCGCGCAGCCGGTCCGGGGTGAGCAGCAGCTGGTAGGTCCCGATCGTCGTGTTGGCGGTCGGCGGGAGCAGGGCCATGGCGACGAACAGCGCGCCCAGCAGGTAGCCGTCGTGGATCACGGCCGCCAGCGGGGTCAGCAGGGTCAGCACCCAGAACACGCTCATGATCGACATGTAGGGGCTGAGCCGTCGCTGCAGGGAGGGCGCGATCAGCGACCCCACGACCCCGCCGACCCCGAGCATCGCGGCCATCACGCCGATCTCGCCCGAGGTGACGCCCCGCTCCTTGGCCAGCACGATGATGACGATGTAGTAGGCGCTGAAGAAGAAGTTCAGGCTGACCGCGCACGCCACCGTGACGCGCACGTGCCGTTCGCTCCACACCCAGCGCAGCCCCTCGGCCATCTCCCGGCCGAGGTGCCCGCCCTCCAGCCGGGCGGCCTCGCGGCGCGGCGCCCGGACGAAGGTCAGCGCGACCAGCGAGATCAGGTGCAGGAGCACGTCGAAGGCGAACGGGACGGCCCGCCCGATGCCGTAGAGGAACCCGCCGACCGCGGTGCCCGAGAGCTGCCCGAGCGCGCCGCGCGCGGAGTTCATCGCCAGGGCCGTGGGCAGCTGGGCCGGGGGCACCACCCCGGCCAGCATCGCGCCTTCGGCCGGGCCGAACAGCGACCGGCAGCAGCCCATGACCGCCGCGACCGCGATCAGGTGGGGGATGCGCACAACGTCCCACCAGATCGCCGCCACCAGGCTCGCCACCGCCACCGCGTACGCCGCTTCGCAGCCGAGCAGGATCTTCTTGCGGTCCCACCGGTCCGCCAGCGCGCCCGCGGGGAGCCCGGCGACCAGCTGGGCCATCGCGTCCACGCCGAGCACCAGCCCGGACAGCGCCGGCGAGCCGGTCACCGCCAGCACCAGCAGCGGCAGCGCGATCATCGACGCGCTGAACCCGGCCTCCGACAGCGCCTGGCTGCCCCACAGCAGCCCGTAGTTGCGGTTGCGCGAAAGCCGCGTGGTCACCGCCGCTCCTTCCGGCGGGCCGGGGCCTGGCAGTCGGCGGCGATCCGCCGCAGGGCGCCCGCGAAGTCGCCGGCCACCGCTTCGACGGTCCGCCGGTCGTGCCGGCCGGGCTGGTAGATCAGCGAGAACACGAGCTCGCCGTCCTGGACCGCGCCGACCAGGTCGAGCAGGTGCGGGTGGTGCTCGGCCGGGTCGTGGTCGCGCCCGAGCGAACCGCGGACGGCGGCGTAGAGGCTTTCGGACGTCGTCCCGGCGCCCCCGGAGCCGTCCCACTGGCCCAGGTAGTTGAACGAGATCTCCGGCTGCGGCCCGGTTTCCGCGAGCTGCTTCCGGACGTCCGGGTCGCCGAGGTGGCGGAGGGCGCCGTAGCCGAACCCGTTGCCGGGCATGGCCCGCAGCTGCTTGCGGACGGACTTGACGAGCGTCCGCCAGTCGGGGGTGCCGGTGTCTTCGACGGACAGCGCGACCGGGAACAGCGTGGTGAACCAGCCGACGGTCCGGTTGAGGTCGACGCCGTCGAGGATGTCCTCGCGGCCGTGGCCCTCCAGGGCGATCGACACGTCCGGGCGCCCGGTCCACCGGGCCAGCGCCCAGGCCAGCGCGGTCAGGAGGACGTCGTTGACGCGCGTGCGGTAGGCCGACGGCGCCGACCGCAGCAGGGCGTCGGTGTCGCCGGCGTCCAGGGCCACGGTGACTTCCGCGGTGCCGGTGGGAGTGCCGGTGCCGGTGCCGTCGTGGTCCACCGGCAGCGCGCCCGAGGCGGGCAGTCCGGTCCAGTACGCCCGTTCGTCGTCGAAGCCGCCGGCGCGGACGTGGTCACGCAGGCGGTGCGCCCAGTCCCGGAACGACGTCGTCCGCGGGCCGATGTCGATCGGGACGTCGCGGGCGGCCTGGCGGTAGGCGGTGTCGAGGTCGTCGAGCAGGATCCGCCAGGAGACGGCGTCGACCACGACGTGGTGGGCGGCCAGGAACAGCCGCGGCCGCCACGCCGGATCGGCGGTGACCAGGACGGCCGCCAGCAGCGGGCCTTGCGCGAGGTCGAACCCGGCGTGGACGGTGTCGGCGATCCGCTCCAGCGCGGCCGCCCGGCCGGACGCGGGTATGGCGGTCAGGTCCTCGCGGTGCAGCACGGGCACCGGCTCGACGCCGGCGTTGTGCTGGCGCCAGCCCTCTTCGGTGCGGGTGAACCGCATGCGCAGGGCGTCGTGGTGGGTCCACACCGCGGCCAGCGCCCGCTCGAGCGCGCCGGCGTCGAAGCCGTCGGCGAGCTCGACCAGCATCGACTGGTTGAAGTGGTGCGGGTTGACGGTGTGGGTGGCGAAGAACCAGTCCTGGATCGGGGTCAGCGGGACCTCGCCGACCACCGGCCCGTCCGCCGCCGCTTCCTCGGCCACCGCGACGGCTTCGGGAGCCAGCGCGGCGACGGTCTGGTGCAGGAAGATGTCCTTTGTGGACACCCGCAGCCCGGCCTGCCGGGCCCGGGACACGACCTGCATGCTGAGGATGGAATCGCCGCCCAGCTCGAAGAAGTTGTCGGCGGTGCCGACCCGGTCCAGGCCGAGGACCTGGGCCCAGATCTCGCAGAGCGCGCGCTCGGCCGGGGTCACCGGCTCGACGTGGCGGGCGGCAGGCTCCGCCGCGGCGGCGACCACGGGCAGGGCGCGGCGGTCGACCTTGCCGCTCGGCCCGAGCGGCAGCGCGGGCAGCTCCAGCATGGCCGAGGGCACCAGGTGCCCGGGCACCGACCGGCTCAGGAACTCGCGCAGTTCGCCGGCACCGACCGGGTCGGTCCCCGGTTCGGCGACGAAGCAGGCGACCAGGCGCTTGTGGCCCGACTCGTCCTGCTGGACGGCGGCCACCGCGGCGGCGACGCCGGGGTGGCGGGTCAGCGCCGCCTCGACTTCGCCGAGTTCGATGCGGAAGCCGCGGACCTTGACCTGGTCGTCGGCCCGGCCGGTGAACTCCAGTTGCCCGCCGGCGGTCCACCGGACGACGTCGCCGGTGCGGTACATCCGCTCCCCCGGCGCGCCGAAGGGGTTGGCGGTGAACCGGTCGGCGGTCAGGCCCGGCCGGTCGAGGTAGCCGCGGGCCAGGCTCGGCCCGGCGACGTACAGCTCGCCGGGCACGCCGACCGGCACCGGCTGGAGCGCGGCGTCGAGCACGTAGCCGCGGGTGTTCGGGATGGGACGCCCGATGGGGGGCGGCGTGCCCGGTCGCAGGGGGTCGCTCCAGGTCGCGACGATCGTCGACTCGGTGGGGCCGTAGGCGTTGATCATCCGCCGGCCGGGTGCCCACCGGTCGACGAGCTCCGCCGGGCAGGCGTCGCCGCCGACGACCAGCGTGCGCAGGTCCGGCAGGTCGGTGGCGGGCACGGTGGCCAGCGCGGCGGGCGGGATCAGGGTGTGGGTGATCCGGTGGGCGGCAAGGAACTCGGCGAGGGGTTCGCCCAGCAACGGCTCGGGCGGGACGACGACGAGCGCGGCGCCACTGGGCAGGGCCAGGCAGAGCTCCAGGATGGAGGCGTCGAAGCTGGGCGACGAGTAGGCCAGGACCCGGTCCCCTTCGGTGACCTGGAGGTGGTCGGCTTCGGCGGCGGCGAAGGAGGCCAGCCCGGCGTGGGTGACGACCACGCCCTTGGGACGGCCGGTGGAGCCCGAGGTGTAGATGACGTAGGCCGGGTGCTCCGGCCGGACGGCGACGGGCGGGAACGGCTCGGCCGGCTCGCCACCGGACACCGGCCCGGCGCCCGACAGCCCCGAAACCACCGGCTCGGCCGGCTCGCCACCGGACAACTCCGGGCCGTCGAGTGTCAGCACCTCCACCCCCTCCGGCACCGGGGGTGCCAAGCCCTCCAGCGTCAGGACCAGGGCCGGGCGGGCGTCGGCGAGCATGAACGTGATGCGCTCGATCGGGTAAGTCGGGTCGACCGGCAGGAACGCCCCGCCCGCCTTCAGGACCGCGAGCTGCGCCACCACGATCTCCACCGACCGCGGCAGGGCCAGTGCGACGATCCGCTCCGGGCCGATGCCGCGCCCGGCCAGGACCCGCGCCAACCGGGACGCGCGGCCCTCCAGCTCGGCGTAGGTGAGGGACTCGCCCGCGATGACCGCCGGTGCGTCCGGCGTCCGCCGCGCGCGGGCCGCCACCAGCTCGGGCAGCGTGTGCGGCTCCACCGGAACCGCCGTGTCGTTCCAGGTGCCCAGGACCAGTTCGCGCTCGGCCGCGCCGATCAGCGGCAGCCGGGCCAGCGGCCGGTCCGGGTCGTCCGCGACGCCCGCCAGCAGGACGCCCAGGTGCGTGGCCAGCCGATCGATCGTGGCCGCGTCGAACAGGTCCGTGTTGTAGGTCAGCGCCGCGCGCAGGACTCCGCCGTCCGGCTGGAACTCCAGCGTCAGGTCGAAGTTCGCCGCCGTCGCCGGCTGCGGGAGCTCCTCGGTCTCCAGACCCGGCAGCCGGGTCGCTTCGCGCGGGCTGTTCTGCAGCACCACCATCACCTGGAAC
Source organism: Amycolatopsis mediterranei (assembly GCF_026017845.1). NCBI lineage: Bacteria > Bacillati > Actinomycetota > Actinomycetes > Pseudonocardiales > Pseudonocardiaceae > Amycolatopsis > Amycolatopsis mediterranei. The sequence continues at coordinate 3,561,282 of NZ_CP100416.1, read as the reverse complement.
AGCGGCGTGCGGCTCGGGTCACGGCCGGGCTGCACCGCGTCGACGACCCGGTCGAACGGCAGGTCCTGGTGGTCGAACGCCGCCCGGACGCCCGTCGCGACCTCGTCGAGGAACGCCGTGAACGCCAGGTCCGGGCGGACCCGCGAGCGCAGCACCAGCGTGTTGACGAAGAACCCGACGAGCCCTTCGAGTTCGGGGCGTTCCCGGCCGGAGGTGACCGTGCCGACGGCCACGTCGTCCTGGCCGGCCCAGCGGCCGAGCAGCACCTGGCACGCGGCGACGAGGGTGGTGAACAGGGTCGTCTCGCGCTGCCGGCTCACCTGCTCCAGCCGCGCGGTCACCGCCGCCGGGACGACGATCTCGCGGGTCGCGCCGCGGGTGGTGCGCACCGGCGGCCGGGGCCGGTCGGTGGGCAGCTCCAGCGGGGTGAGGTCGCGCAGGCGCTCGGCCCAGTAGTCGACCTGGCCGGCCAGCACCCGCTCGGCGAGCCGGCCGCGCTGCCAGGCCGCGAAGTCCGCGTACTGCACCGGCAGCGGCGGCAGGTCCGCCGGTTCGCCGCGCAACGCCGCCGCGTAGAACGCACCGACCTCCTCGGCGATGAGCCCGTTCGACCAGCCGTCGGTGACGATGTGGTGCACCGCCACGGTCAGCACGTGCTCCTCCGGCGCGAGCCGGATCAGCTTGGCCCGCAACAACGGCCCTGCGCTGAGGTCGAAGGGCTGTTCGCCGTCGGCACGCAGGATGTTCGCGAGCTCCTCCTCGCGAGCGTCGACGACCGGCAGCGGAACCGGCGACGGCGGGTGCACGACCTGGACGCCGTGGCCGTCGGCCGAGCCGAACGTGGTGCGCAGCGGTTCGTGCCGGGCGACCAGCGCGGTGAACGCCTCGGCGAGCGCGCCGACGTCCAGTGCACCGCGCAGGCGCACCGCGGAACTGGTGACGTACTCGGTGCCGCCCGGCTCGAACTCGTCGAGGAACCACAGGCGCTGCTGGGCGAAGGACTGCGGCAGCTCGCCGTCCCGGGGCACGGCCGGGATCGGGTCCTGCGCGGTGGCCCCGACCGTTTCGATCGCGGCGGCGAGGCGGGACACCGTCGGGTGCGCGAACACCGCCCGCGGCGACAGCGACACGCCGCATTCGGCCAGCAGCCGGGACACCAGCCGGATGCTCAGGATCGAGTCGCCGCCGAGCTCGAAGAAGTTGTCCTGCGCGCCGACCCGGTCGACGCCGAGCAGCCGCTGCCAGATCCCGGCGACGGCGCGCTGGGTCGCGGTGGCCAGTTCGGCGTAGGGCCGCTGTGACGTCACCGGGCCGTCCGGGGCGGGCAGCGCCCGGCGGTCGACCTTTCCGTTGCGGTTCAACGGAAGCGCGGCCAGCACCAGCACGACGGCGGGCACCATGTACTCGGGCAGGGCCGCGGCCGCGTGGCCGCGCAACGCGGCGGAGTCCGCGGTCCGGCCGGCGGCGAGGACGACGTGCGCGATCAGCCGCCGCGTGCCGGCGGCGTCCGTGTGGATGGTCGCGACCGCCTGGGCGACCGCCGGGTGGGCGGCCAGCACGGCCTCCACTTCGGCGAGCTCGATCCGGAACCCGCGCAGCTTGACCTGGTCGTCGGAGCGGCCGAGGAACACCAGCTCGCCGTCGGGACCGCGCCGGACGACGTCGCCGGTGCGGTACATCCGCTCCCCCGGCGCGCCGAACGGGTCGGGCACGAACCGCTCGGCGGTCAGGCCGGGCCGGCCGAGGTAGCCGCGGGCCAGGCCCGCACCGGCCAGGCAGAGTTCGCCGGGCGCCCCGGCGGGCAGCGGGCGCAGCTCGGCGTCCAGCACGTACGCACGCATGCCGTCGAGCGGACGGCCGATCGGCACCGGCTCGGGCACGCCCGCCCCGCCGGTCATCCGGAACGACGTGGCGAAGGTGGTCGTTTCGGTGGGGCCGTAGCCGTCGACCACGACGAGGCCAGGGCACGCGGCTTGGACCGCGCGGACCACGGCGGGCGGGACGACGTCGCCGCCGGTCCACACCTCGCGCAGGCCGCGCAGGCCGTCCGGGGCGTCCTGGGCGAGCAGCCGGAAGAGCCCGGCGGTCAGCCACGCCGCCGTCACCCCGTGCGCGGAAACCGCGCGCCGCAACGATTCCACGGTCAGGTCGGGCCCGTCGGGCAAGACCGTCGCGCCGCCGTTGAGCAGCGGGACCCACAGTTCGTAGGTGGAGGCGTCGAAGGCCAGCGGCGAGTGCGCGAGCACCCGGGTGTGGGCGCCGCCGGCGAACCGGCCGTCCTGGGCCAGCGCGGTGATGTCGCGGTGGCGCACGGCGACCCCCTTGGGGACGCCGGTGGAGCCGGAGGTGTACATGACGTAGGCGAGGTTTTCGGGCACCACCGAAGCGTCCGGCGCGGTGCGCGAGCGCTGCTCGCCCACGGTCAGTACCGGTCCACTGTGGACGGCTTCGGCGGTCGGCACCCAGGTGTCGCCGGAAACCACGACCGACACCCCGGCCTCGGCGAGCACGGCCCGCAGCCGCTCGTGCGGCGCCCGGGTGTCCAGCGGCACGTAGGCCGCACCCGCCTTCAGCACGGCGAGTTCGGCGACGACGTGCTCGACCGAGGGCTCCAGCAGCAGCCCGATCCGGTCCTCGACGGCAACACCGAGGTCGGCCAGCCGCGCGGCCAGGTGGTTCGCCCGCTCGTCGAGGTCGGCGTAGGTCAGGGTCCGGTCGCCGGCGAGCACGGCGACGGCGTCCGGACGGCGCCGCACCTGGTCGGCGAACAGCGCGGGCACCGTGGACGGCGTCCCGGCGGCGCCCGGGCCGTGGGCGTCCGCGAGCACCCGGGCGCGCTCGGCGGCGTCGACCCACGGCACCCGGGCCAGCGGCCGGTCCGGGTCCGCGGTGACGGCGTCGAGCAGCCGGACCAGCCGGTCGGTCAGGGCCGCGGTGGTGGCCCGGTCGAACAGCGCCGGGTCGTAGGCGAGGTCGAGGGCGAGGCCTTCGTCGAGGGACGCGCGCAGGCACAGCGGGAAGTTCGTGGCGTCGGCCGAGGCGACCTCGACGACCCGGGGCGCGCCCGCGGTGGCGGGTTCGCTGATCGGGTAGTTCTCGAACACGACCATGCTGTCGAACAGGTTCTGCCCCGCCGGGACGTCGCTGAGCGGGCGCAGCCGGGCCAGCGACACGAAGTCGTGGTCGCGGGCCTCGCTCTGGGCCGCCTGCAGCTGCCCGAGCCAGCGCGCGACCGGCTGGGTGCCGTCCACGCGGACGCGGGTCGGGATGGTGTTGATGAACAGCCCGATCATGGTTTCCACGCCGGCCAGGTCGGCCGGGCGGCCGGAGACGGTGGTGCCGAAGACGACATCACGGTCACCGGAGAGCATGGCCAGCAGCAACGCCCAGCCGCCCTGCACGACGGTGTTGACGGTGAGGCCGCGGGTCCGGGCGAACTCCCGCAGCCGCAGGGTCGCGGCCGGGGGCAGCTCGATCCGGACCGAATCGGTGGACCGGGACTGGTGCGCCTCGGCCGGCGGGCGGTCGTAGGGCAACGCGGTCGGGGCGTCGAAGCCGGCCAGGGTGTCCCGCCAGAACGCGTCGGCCGCGGCCTGGTCGCGGCCGGCCAGCCAGCCGAGGTAGTCGCGGTACGGGCGCCGGGTGACCAGGGCCGGGCGGACGCCGGCGGTCGCGGCGGCGTACTGCTCGCAGGCCTCGGCGAAGACCTGCGCGGAGCTCCAGCCGTCGAACAGCACGTGGTGGGAGGTCCACACGAGGTCGACCTCGTCGCCGGGCAGTGCCCCGATCGTCAGCCGGGTCAGCGGGGCCCGGGTCAGGTCGAACGGGACGGCCCGGTCGGCCGCCAGGGCGTCCCGCAGGGCGGTTTCGCGCTCGGCCGGGCCGAGGTCGCGCCAGTCGTGGTGGGTGACCGGCAGGGTCGCGGCGCGGTCCACCACCTGCACGGGCTCTTCGACACCCGTCCAGACCAGCCGGGTGCGCAGCACCGGGGTCCGGTCGACGACCCGCTGCCAGGCCGCGGCGAGCGCGGCGGGGTCGGCGACGCCGGCGAGGCGGATGCGGACCTGCTCGAAGTAGGCCGGGGAGCCGTCGTCGACCAGGGTGTGGAACACCATCCCGGCCTGCAGCGGGGTCAGCGGGTAGACGTCCTCGACCGCGCGGCCGTCGCCGGCCACGGTGTCCAGTTCGGCCGCGCTCAGCCGGGCCAGCGGGAAGTCCGACGGCGTCCGGCCGCCGGCGTCCGGGCCGGCGCAGTGCGCGACGATTTCGCGCAGGGCCGTGAGGACCTGCTCGGCGAGCCCGCGCACGGTGTCTTCGCGGTGCACGCCCGGGGCGTAGGTCCAGGCGAGTTCGAGCCGGCCGCCGTCGACGATGCCGACGACGTCCAGGAGGGCCGTGCGCGGCCGCGCGGGGTCGATGTCGTCGCCGAGCTCGCCGCCCCAGCCGCGGTACAGCCCGTCGTCGCCGCCGGCGGCGGTCCACTGCCCGTGGTAGTTCAGGGAAATCTGCGGCACCGGGTCGTCGTGCCGCCGCAGCGCGCCGTAGCCGAGACCCTTGCCGGGGACGGCTCGCAGCTGCTCCTTGACGGCCTTCAAGGTCGATCCCCAGTTTTCGGTCGCGGGGAGGGTGAGCGCGACCGGGAACTCGGCGGTGAACCAGCCGACCGTGCGGGACAGGTCGAGGTCGTCGAAGATTTCCTCGCGGCCGTGCCCTTCCAAACCGACGAGGACGCGTTCGCGGCCGGTCCAGCGGGCCAGTACCCGGCCGAGCGCGCCGAGCAGGACGTCGTTGATCTGCGTGCGGTAGACCTCGGGGACCTGGTGCAGCAGGGCGTCGGTGGTGGCGGGGTCCAGGCGGACGGTGACCGTGCGGGCACTTCCGGCGGTGTTCTCCCCCGTCGCGTCCACCGGCAGGTCCGGGTCGACTCCGTCGAGCGCTTCGGTCCAGTACGGTTGTTCGGCGTCGAACGCGTGCCCCGCGAGGCGGTCCGCCCAGCGGAGGAAGCTGACCGGCGCCGGGCCGAGGTCGGTCGGCTGCCCGGAAACCACCTGGCGGTAGGCGGTTTCCAGGTCGTCGAAGAGGATGCGCCAGGACACGCCGTCGACCACCAGGTGGTGGACGACCAGCAGCAACCCCGGTGCCTGCCCGGGAGCGGTGATCAGCGCGGCCGCGACGAGCGGGCCGCCCTCGACCCGCAGCGCCGCCCGAGCCTCGGCCGCGACCGTGCTGATGTCCCCACCGGACACGTGCCGCAGCGCCGGGATTGCCGCGTCGGGCCGGAACTCCTGCCGCCACCCGTCGCCGGTGCGGGTGAACCGGGTGCGCAGGGCGTCGTGGCGGCCCAGCACCGCGGCCAGCGCGGTTTCGAGCGCGGGGAGCTCGACGTCGGGGTCGAGTTCGGCGAGCGTGGACATCGTGAAGTGGTCGTGGTGGCCGGTTTCGAAGAACCACCGCTGGATCGGCGTGAGGGGCGCCGAGCCGGTGAACCCGGCTTCGGGTTCGGTGGCCGCTTCGGTGCCGGCGACGAGCGCGAGCTCGGCGATGCTCTGGTGGCGGAAGACGTCCCGGGACGTCAGGCGCAGGCCGTGGCGCCGGGCCCGCGAGACGACCTGGATGCTGAGGATGGAATCCCCGCCCATGGCGAAGAAGTTGTCGTCGACCCCCGGCTCCGCGACGCCGAGGACCTCGGCCCAGATCTCCGCCAGCAGCCGTTCGGTGCCGGTGCGCGGAGCGGTCCGGCCCTCGGCCGGGGCCGGGTCGACGGCGGGCGCGGGCAGCGCGCGGCGGTCGACCTTGCCGCTGGTGGCCAGCGGCAGCCGGTCCAGGGGAACGAACACCGACGGCACCAGGTGGTCGGGCAGGGTCGACTTCAGCGCCGTCCGCAGCCGGGCCGGGTCCGCGGCGGAGCCGTCGGCGGAGACGACGTAGGCGACGAGCCGGGCGTGGCCGTCGTCGTGGCGGGCGACGACAACCGTGTCGGCGACCTCGGGCAGGGCGCGCAGTGCCGCCTCGACCTCGCCGGGCTCGACCCGGAAACCGCGGATCTTGACCTGGTCGTCGACGCGGCCCAGGTATTCCAGGTACCCCTCGGCGGTCCAGCGGGCCCGGTCGCCGGTGGCGTACATCCGGCTGCCGGGCGGGCCGAAGGGGCTGGCGGGGAAGCGGTCCGCCGTCAGCCCGGGCCGGTTGAGGTAGCCGCGGGCCAGCTGGACACCGGCCAGGTGCAGTTCGCCGGGCACGCCGATCGGTGCCGGGCGCAGCCGGTCGTCCAGGACGTAGGCCCGCACGTTCCCGAGCGGGCGGCCGATCACCTCGCGCGCGGTCTCGCCGATCCGGCAGAGGGTGGCGTCGACGGTGCACTCGGTGGGGCCGTAGAGGTTGAACGCGGTGACGCCGTCGAGGTCGCTCAGGTCGCGCCACAGCGCTTCGCCGACGGCTTCCCCGCCGACCAGCAGCACCGGCGGCCGGTGGTCGCCGAGCCCGGCGTCCAGCAGGTGCCGGACGAACGACGGCGTCGAGTTGACCAGATCGATCCCGTGGCGGGCCACGTATCCGGCCAGCACGCCCGGATCGAGCCGGGTCTCGGCGTCGATCACGTGCAGCTCGTGCCCGGCCGTGAGCATCAGCAGCACGGTCTCCCAGGACGCGTCGAACGAGAAGGCCGCGGTCAGCGCCACCCGCAGCCGGTCCTTCCCGGCCGCGGCGGTGAACCGGCCGGCGTGGTCGACGGCGAAGTTGGCCAGGGCGCGGTGTTCGACGAGCACCCCCTTCGGGGTGCCGGTGGAACCGGAGGTGTAGATCGCATAAGCGGCGTGATCCGGGGTCAACGGCGCCAGCCGGTCGGCGTCGGTGAGGTTCGTGTCCGCTTCTTCGGCGACGACGGGCTCGGTGAGGACCAGCACCGGCCGGGCGTCGGCCAGCAGCGCTTCCCGCCGCCGCGCGGGCAGCTCCGGGTCCAGCGGCAGGTGTACCGCGCCGGCCTTGAGGACGGCGAGCATCGTGACGACCAGGTCGGCCGAGCGCGGCAGGGCGACCGCCACCAGCCGCTCGGGCCCGGCACCGCGGGCGACGAGCGCCCGCGCGGCCCGGTTGGCGCGGGCGTTCAGCTCCGCGAAGGTCAGCGTCGTGTCGCCGTCGACCAGCGCGGTCGCGTGCGGGGTGCGGGCGGCCTGGGCCTCGAACAGCTCGACGACGGTCGTGTCCGGCACCGGCCGGCCGGTCGCGTTCCACGTCTCGACGACGAGGTCGCGTTCGGCGGCGGGCAGCAGCGCCAGCGCGTCGACCGGCCGGTCCGGGTCGGCCACGACGGCGGTGAGCAGCACCGTGAGGTGCTCGGCGAACCGCCGCATCGTCGCCGCGTCGAACAGGTCGGTGTTGTAGTTCAGCAGGCCGCGCAGCCCGTCGGGCCGCTCCTCGAACTCGACGCTCAGGTCGAATCCCGCGGTGGTCATCGGCAGCGTCAGTTCCCCGGCGGTGAGCCCGGCGAGGGCGGGCAGCCGGTTGCCGGCGTTCTGCAGGGTCACCAGCACCTCGAACAGCGGGGTGCGGCTCGGGTCGCGGTCGGGGCTCAGCTCGTCGACGATCCGCTCGAACGGCACTTCCTGGTGGGCGAACGCGTCCAGCACCGTCCGGCGGACGGCGCCGAGCAGCTCGCCGAAGCCCCGCCGACCGTCCACTCGGGACCGCAGCACGACGGTGTTGACGAAGAGGCCGACGAGGTCCTGGACCTCCGGGTGGTCGCGCCCCGAGGTCACCGTGCCGACGGCGACGTCGTCCTGGCCGGACCAGCGGCGCAGCACCAGCTGGCAGGCCGCCACGAGCGCGGTGAACAGCGTCGTGTCGCGGTCGTGGCTCAGCCGGCGCAGCCCGGCGAGGCCCTCGGCGCCGAGGGCGAACTCGTGCTCGGCGCCGTTCGACGTCCGGGTGGCCGGGCGCGGGCGGTCGGTCGGCAGGTCCAGCGGGCGCAGGCCGTCGAGCTCGTGGCGCCAGAAGCCGAGCTGCTCGTCGAGGAAGGCACCGGTGAGGCGCTCGCGCTGCCACGCCGCGAAGTCCGCGTACTGGACGGGCAGCGCCGGCAGGGCGATCCGCTCGTCGCCGTAGAGGGTGGCCAGCTCGCCGATGAGGACGCCCATCGACCAGCCGTCGGTGATGATGTGGTGCAGGGACAGCACGAGCGCGTGGTCGTCCGCGGCCAGCCGGACGAGCCGCGCCCGCAGCAGCGGGCCCCGGGCGAGGTCGAACGGCCGGGCCAGGTCCTCGGCCAGCAGCCGCCGCAGGTCCTCCTCCGCCGCCGGGCCGTCGACGTCGGTGAGATCGGTGAGGTCGGTGACCGGCAGCGCGAGCTGCCACGGCTCCCCCACGACCTGGCGGGGGCGGCCGTCGACGGCCGGGAACGTGGTGCGCAGCGATTCGTGCCGGGCGATCAGCGTGGTGAGCGCGCGGCCGAGCGCGTCGGGCCGCAGGGCGCCGCGCAGCCGCACGCCGAAGACCGTGACGTGGTCGGTGCTTCCGGGCGCAAAGTCGTCGAGGAACCACAGGCGCTGCTGGGCGAAGGACAGCGGCAGCTCGGCATCGCGGGCCACCGGGGTGATCGCCGCGGTCAGCGGCGTGGCGGACGCGGCGGGCAGCGCGGCCGCCAGGCCGGCCACCGTCGGGTGGTCGAACACCGTGCGCGGGGAGACTTCGACGCCGAAGGCCTCCCGCAGCGCGGAGGTGAACCGGATGCTGAGGATGGAATCCCCGCCCAGCTCGAAGAAGTGGCCGTCGGCCCCGACGCGCTCCAAGCCGAGCGTGGCGGCCAGCACCGCCGCGACCGTGCGTTCGGTTTCGGTGCGGGGTTCGGCGAACCCGGCGCTTTCCGGTCCCGCCGCGGCGGGGGCCGGCAGCGCGCGCTGGTCGAGCTTTCCGTTGCGGGTCAACGGCAGTTCGTCGAGCATGACGAACGCCGAGGGCACCATGTAGTCCGGCAGCGAGCGGCCCAGGTGCTCGCGCAGCCGCGCGGTGCTCGGCGGCTCGTCCGGCGTCGCCGCGACGACGTAGGCGACCAGCCGCTTGCGGCCGGGCTCGTCTTCGCGCGCCAGTACCGCGGCCGAGCCGACGTCGGTCAGGGCGAGCAGGGTGGCCTCGATCTCGCCCGGCTCGATCCGGAAGCCGCGGATCTTCACCTGGTGGTCGGCGCGGCCGTGGTAGCGCAGGGCACCCTCGCGGGTGCGGGACACCCGGTCGCCGGACCGGTACATCCGGGACCCGGGCGCGCCGAACGGGTCGGCGACGAACCGGGCGGCGGTCAGCCCCGGCCGGCCGAGGTAGCCGCGGGCCAGGCCGTCGCCGGCGACGTAGAGCTCGCCGGGCACCCCGGCCGGGACCGGGTTCAGGTCCGCGTCGAGGACGTACCCGCGCAGGTCGGGCAGGGCGGTGCCGATGAGTCCCGGCGCGTCCACTGTGTCCCTGTCGGACACGAGGTCGTGGTGGGTGACGTGCACGGTGGTTTCGGTGATGCCGTACATGTTCACCAGCCGCGGCGCGCGGTCGCCGTGACGGGCGAACCAGCCGGCCAGCCGGCGCGCGTCCAGGGCCTCGCCGCCGAAGATCACGTACCGCAGCGAAAGCCGGCCACCGGCTCCAGGGTCGTCTTCGTCGGCCCGGATGAGCTGGTAGAACGCCGACGGCGTCTGGTTGAGCACCGTGACACCCTCGTCGGCCAGCAGGCGCAGGAACTCCCGCGGCGAACGGGACACCGAGTGCGGCACGACGACGAGCCGGCCGCCGTGCAGCAGCGGGCCCCAGATCTCCCAGACGGAGAAGTCGAACGCGTAGGAGTGGAACAGCGTCCAGACATCGCGCGAGCCGAACTCGAACCGACCGGCGGTGGCGGCGAACAGGCGGGTGACGTTGCGGTGCGGGATCACCACGCCCTTGGGCAGCCCGGTCGAGCCGGAGGTGTAGATGACGTAGGCGGGGTGGTCGGGCGTGCAGCGCAGCGGCGGATCGGTGTCCGGGCCCGTTTCCACGTCTACGTCTTCCGGTGCGAGGACGGCGACGGGGTCGGTGTCGGCGCACATCCGCTCGACGCGTTCGGCCGGGGTGGCCGGGTCGATCGGCAGGTAGGCGGCGCCGGCCTTGAGTACGGCGAGGATCGCGACGACCTGCTCGGGCGAGCGCGGCAGGCGCAGCGCGACGAACCGCTCGGGCCCGGCGCCGAGCTCGATCAGCCGGTGCGCCAGCCGGTTCGCCCGCGCGTTGAGCTCGGCGTAGGTCAGGCAGCCGCCGTCGCCGGTGAGCGCGACCGCGTCCGGGTTCGCCGCCACCTGGGCGGCGAACAGCTCGGTGATGGTCGGCGCGGGCAACGAGGCGATCTCGGCCGCGACCAGCTGAGCGCGGTCGCCGTCCGACAGCCACGGCAGCCGGGCGATCGGGCGGTCCGGGTTCTCGGCGATCCCGAGCAGCAGGGTCTCCAGCCGGGCCGCCATGGCGGCCGCGGTTTCCTCGTCGAACAGCGCCGGGTCGGTCCCGAGCTCGAAGCCCAGTTGCCGGTCGACGTAGGCGCGCAGGGTGACCGGGAAGGTGGTCTCGTCGAGGGCGGTCACCTCGCGCAGGGTGACGCCCGCCTGCGCGGCGGCGTTCTCGTCGAAGGGGTAGTTCTCGAACGCGACCATGCTGTCGAACAGGTTCTCCCCCGGCGGGACGTCGCTGAGGGCGCGCAGCTTCCCGAGCGCGAGGAAGTCGTAGCGCCGGGCCTGGTTCTGTTCGTCCTGCAACCGCTGCAGCCACGGCAGCACCCGCTCGCCGCGGTCGATCCGGGTCCGGGTCGGGATGGTGTTGATGAACATCCCGATCATGGTCTCCACGCCCGGCAGGTCGTCGGGGCGGCCGGAGACGGTGGTGCCGAAGACGACGTCGGACTCGCCGCTGGAGTGGGCCAGCAGCAGCGCCCACGCGCCCTGCACGAGGGTGTTGACGGTCAGGCCGTGGCGCCGGGCCACCTCCCGCAGCCGGGCAGTGTCCTCTGTGGACAAATTGGCGCGGACCGTGCGCGACGAGCGCGTCCGGTGCGCCTGCGCCGGGGACCGGTCCCACGGCAGCGGGGTCGGGGCGGCGAAGCCGGAAAGCACCGCGCGCCAGTGGTCTTCGGCCGCGGTGCCGTCCTGGGCGGCGAGCCAGCCGAGGTAGTCGCGGAACGGCCGGTGCGCCGGCACCCGCGGGATCCGGTGCTCGGTGATCGCGGCGTACTGCTCGCACACCTCGGTGAAGATCTGGGCCAGGCTCCAGCCGTCGAGCACGATGTGGTGGGAGGTCCACATCAGCAGCACGCGGTCGTGGGTCAGCGCGACGATCGCCAGCCGCATCAGCGGCGCGGTGGTGAGATCCAGGCCCGTGGCGGCGTCGCCGGCCGAGAGCCGGTCCAGCTGGGCGGTCTGCTCGGCTTCGGACAGGCCACGCCAGTCGTGGCGGGTGATCGGGACGACCGCCCGGTGCCGCACGACCTGCAGGGGGTCCTCGACGCCCTCCCAGACGAGTTCGGTCCGCAGGACCGGGGTGCGGTCGGCGACCTGCTGCCAGGCCTGCGCGAACGCGTCGGGGTCGCGAACACCGTCCAGGAGCATCCGCGCCTGGTCGACGTAGGCGTCGGCGGTGGGATCGAGCAGGCTGTCACATCCGGGGCTCCGCCCCGGGCCGGGGGCTCCGCCACCCGGACCCCCCGCAAAAAGGCTGTGGAACAGCATGCCCGCCTGCAGCGGGGTCAACGGGTAGATGTCGTCGACGGTGCGGCCGTCACCGACGAGTCTGTCTACAGTGGATTGATCGAGCCGGGCCAGCGGGAAGTCCGACGGCGTGCGGCCGCCGCTGCCCGGTCGTGCGCAGTGGGCGACGATCTCCTGCAGCCCGGCGAGCATCGCCTCGGCCAGCTCCCGGACGGTGTCCTCGTCGTTGACCTGGTCGGAGTAGGACCACGTCAGCGACAGCGCGCCGGACTCGACGACGCCGGTGACGTCCAGCTGGTAGGTGCTCGCCTCCTCCGGGGCGATGTCGGCGCCCGGGCTGTCGTGCCGGCCGCGGAACAGCCCGTCCGCGCCGGCCTGGGCGTCCCAGCGGCCGTGGTAGTTGAAGCAGATCTGCGGCAGCGGGAACGCCTGCAGCGCGTGTCCCGGCGCGCCGGGCTCGCCGAGGTACCGCAGGGCTTCGTAGCTCAAGCCGCGGCGCGGGACGGCCCGCAGCTGCTCCTTGACCGCCTTGAGGGTGGCGCCCCAGTCCCCCGACGGCGGCAGGTCGAGCGCCACCGGGAACTGCGTGGTGAACCAGCCGATGGTGCGGGAAAGGTCGACGCCGTCGAGGACGTCCTCGCGGCCGTGTCCCTCGAGGGCGATCAGGACACCGTCTTCCCGCGTGCGGTCGGCCAGTGCGCGCCCGAGGGCGCTCAGCAGCACGTCGTTGACCTGGGTCCGGTAGGTGGCGGGGACGCGGTGGAGCAGCGCGTCGGTCTCCTCGGCGCCGAGGGTCACGGTCAGCGTGCGGGTGGAGCCGGTGGTGCCGGCCCCCGCGTGGTCGGCCGCCAGCGCCGCCGGGACCCGGCGCGCCACCCGCGTCCAGTGCTCGAGGTCGTCGTCGAACGCCCCGGAACGGACGTGCTGCTCCAGCAGGTGTGCCCACTGGGTGAAGGGCGTGGCGGTGGCGGCGAGCCGGACCGGCGCGCCGGAGACGACCTGGCCGTAGGCGGTTTCGAGGTCGCCGAGCAGCAGCCGCAGCGAAACGCCGTCGGCCACCAGGTGGTGCACGGCCAGGAACAGCAGCGGCGGCCGGGTGCCGCGGGCGAGCAGCGCCGCGCCGGCCAGGGTGCCGGTCGCCGGGTCCAGGCCGGCGCGCACCTGCGCGGCCGCGGCCTCGATGCCGGCGCGCTGCCCGGCGTCGCCGAGCGAGGACAGGTCCCGGATCCGCAGGACGCCGGTCGGCGGCTCCGGCGTCACCTCCTGCCGCCACTGCCCGTCGACGGTGAAGAACCGGGTCCGCAGGGCCTCGTGGTGGGCGACGATCGCGTCGAGGGCGGTCCGCAGCGCCTGCTGGTCGACGTCGTGGGGCAGCTCGAGCAGCTGCGACATGGTGAAGTGGGCCAGCGGCCCGTGGGTGGCGAAGAACCAGTGCTGGATCGGGGTGAGCGGGGCCGGGCCGGCGATCGGCCCCGCCGCCGGGCTCGGCACCGCGGCGGTCCGCACCGCGGTCGCGAGCCCGGCGATGGTCTGGTGCAGGAAGATGTCCCGCGAGGTGAGCCGCAGGCCGGCCTGGCGGGCCTGGGCGACCACCTGGATGCTGAGGATCGAGTCGCCGCCGAGGCCGAAGAAGTTGTCCTCGACGCCGATGCGGTCGTTGCCGAGCACCTCGGACCAGATCGCCACCAGCTGGTGCTCGACGGCGGTGCGCGCGGGCACGTAGGCGTGGCCGCTGTCCGCCGGGGCGTCGGGTGCGGGAAGCGCCCGCCGGTCGACTTTGCCTTGCGGGGTCAGGGGAATCGCGTCGATCGGGACGAACGCCGAGGGCACCAGGTAGTCCGGCAGCGTGGCCCGCAGGGCGGCGCGCAGTTCGTCGGCCGTGGGCGGCACCGGCCCGGCACCGACGACGTAGGCGACCAGCCGGGCGTGCCCGCCGTCGGGCCGGTGGGCGACCACGACGGCCGCGGTGACCTCGGGCAGGCGGACCAGCGCGGCCTCGACCTCGCCCGGCTCGACCCGGAACCCGCGGATCTTCACCTGGTCGTCGAGCCGGCCCAGGTACTCCAGCTGCCCGTCCGCGGTCCAGCGGACCCGGTCGCCGGTGCGGTACATCCGCTCGCCCGGTGCGCCGAACGGATGGGCGACGAAGCTCCCGGCCGTCCGGCCCGGGCGCCCGAGGTAGCCGCGGGCGAGCTGCGCCCCGGCCAGGCACAGCTCGCCGGGCACGCCGGCGGGGACCAGCCGCAGGTCCTGGTCGACGACGTAGGCGCGGGTGTTGGCCAGCGGGCGGCCCAGCACCGGACGCGTCGTTTCGCCGACCCGGCACGAGACGGCGTCCACGGTGTACTCGGTCGGGCCGTAGAAGTTGTGCGCCACGGTCACTTCGGCGTCGGCCAGTTCGCGCCAGAGCTTTTCGTCGAGGGCTTCGCCGCCGAGCATGAGGCTCTTGGGCCGGTGGCGCGGGTCGGTCAGCAACCCGGCGGGGATCAGCCGGCGCAGGTAGGTCGGGGTGAGGTCGAGGAAGTCGATCCGGTGTTCGGCGATGTGGCCGACGAGGGCGTGGGCGTCGAGCCGGACGTCGTCGCCGATCAGGTGCAGCTCGTGGCCGTCGGCCATGAGCAGCGGGCCTTCCAGGGACGTGTCGAACGACAGCGTGGCGGTCAGCGCGACCCGCAGCCGCCGTCCGGGCGCGGCGAAGTCGTGGCGGTGGTTGAAGAGCAGGTTGGTGAGGTTGCGGTGCGGGACCGCCACGCCCTTCGGGCGGCCGGTCGACCCGGACGTGTAGATGACGTAGGCCGTGTTGTCCGGCCGCAGCGGCGCGGCACGATCGGCGTCGGTGAGGTCCGCGGCGGAGTACTCGCTCAGCGCGGCCACGGTTTCCGGGGCAGCGAGCACGAGCCCGGGGACGGAGGTGGCGGGGCCGTCGTCGCGGGTGACGACGAGCGTGGCGCCGGCGTCCCGCCGCAGCAGCTCCTTCCGGTCGGCGGGCAACGCCGGGTCGATCGGCAGGTACACCGCACCCGCCTTCAGCACCGCCAGGAAGGCCACGATCGCCTCGGCCGTGCGCGGCAGCTCGAGCGCCACCACCCGCTCGGGGCCGGCGCCCAGCGCGACGAGGTGGCGGGCCAGGCGGTTGGCGAGGGCGTTGAGCTCGGCGAAGCTCAGCGCGATTTCCCCGGCGACGAGCGCGGTTTCGTCCGGGCTGCGCTGGGCCTGCGACTCGAACAGCTCGGTGACGGTGGCCGCGGGCACGTCCAGCGCGGTCGCGTTCCACTCGGTGAGCAGCCGGGTTTCCTCACCGGTGGTGAGCAGCGGCAGCTCTCCGACCGGGCGCCGCGCGTCGGCGGCGATCGCGGTCAGCAGCACGGTGAGGTGCTCGCCCAGCGCGACGGCGGTCCGCGCGTCGAACAGGTCGGTGTTGTACTCCAGCGAGCCTTCGAGCGCGTCCGCGGACGGCTGGAACTCGACGGTGAGGTCGAAGTTGGCGGCGCGGCGGGCCACCTCGACCGGCTCGGCCGTCAGCCCGGCGAAGTCCATCGGCGCGCCCGCGCTCCCGTGCAGCAGCACCATCGCGTCGAACAGCGGGTTGCGGCTGGCGTCGCGGTCGAGGCGCAGCGCTTCGACGAGCTTTTCGAACGGGGCTTCGGCGTGCTCGAAGGATTCCAGCACGGTCGTGCGGACGGCGTCGAGGAAGGTCCCGAACGCCGCGGTGCGGTCCACAGCGGACCGGATGACGACGGTGTCGACGAAGAACCCGACCGTGCGCTGCAGTTCGGGGCGGTTCCGGCCGGACACCACGGTGCCGACGGCGATGTCGTCGCGGCCGGTGTAGCGGGCGAACAGCACCTGGCAGGCCGCGACCAGCACGGTGTAGAGCGTGGTGTCGTGGGTCCGGGCCAGCTCGGCCAGCCCGGCCGCGACGCCGGCGGGGACGCTGAAGTGGTGCACGGCACCGGCCGTCGTGCGCACGGCCGGGCGCGGCCGGTCGGACGGCAGGTCCAGGGGTTCGACGCCGGCCAGCTGGGTCGTCCAGTAGGCGAGGTGCCGGTCCAGCGCCGGCCCGGCGAGCCGGTTCCGCTGCCACACGGCGAAATCGGCGTACTGGACCGCCGGCTCGGGCAGCTCGGCGGCTTCGCCCCGGACGGCGGCCGCGTACAGCGCGGCGAGCTCGCCGACCAGGATGCCCATCGACTCGCCGTCGGTGACGATGTGGTGGGCGGTGACCAGCAGGACGTGGTGCTCCTCGGCGACCCGCACCAGCAGCAGCCGCACCAGCGGGCCGCGGCGGAGGTCGAACGACCGGCCGTACTCCGCCTCCAGCACCTCGTCCAGATCGGCCGGCCGCAGCGCGGGGTCGGTGGTCAGGTCGACCGTCCGCACCGGGATCTCCGGAGCGGCGTGGACGACCTGCACCGGGGTGCCGCCGGCGTCGTCGATGGTCGTGCGCAGGGATTCGTGCCGGGCCACCAGCCGGGCGAGCGCGCCGGTCAGCGCGCTCGTGTCGAGCGGCCCGGTCAGCCGCAGCGCCACCGCGCTGTTGTACTCCGCGTCCCCCGGGCGGAACTCGTCGAGGAACCACAGCCGCTGCTGGGCGAACGACAGCGGCAGGGCGTTCTCCCGCGGCGCCCGGCCGATGACGTCGGAGCGCTCCGCCCGGCCGGCCAGCCGGCGCTTGAGCGTCTCCCGCAGTTCCGCGGGCAGCGCGTCGATGCGGCTCTTCCTCGAGGTGGTCATCGCTTTCGTGTCCTTACAACAGAAGTCGGGTGGTGCAGGGTGGCGGGAGATCAGGAGGCGCGGCGGCGGCGCCGGGCGACGCGGCCCCCGGCCTGCATGGCGCTGACGGTGCCGGTGGCCGGGTCGGTCAGGAAGCGGCCGCCGATGATCCGGCGCCCGGTGCCGGGTTCGCGCACCGAGAACGACCCGTCGCGCAGCAGCGCCAGCTCCGGGTAGACCTCGCCGTCGACGACGAGCACGGCGCCGCCGTCCGCGCGGACGTCCACCTGGTACTCCAGGTCGCCGTTGGTGTAGCGGCCGGTCAGGTCGGCGGCCGGGCGCGCGGCCCGGTCGAAGTCGCGGGGCAGCTCGTAGTCGCCGACCGGCAGGCCGTCGGCGCGCAGCGCCGCGACCAGGTCCGTCCACAGCGCCGAGCCGGTGCTCCCGTTGGTGGTGAGCGCGACGACCCGGCCGTGCTCGGCGTCGATCCGCAGGTGGCAGGAGGTGCCGTCGGCGGTGCCGTCGTGGCCGGTCCAGTCCGCGTCGGCACCGCGGTAGCCGGCCAGGCCGAGCCCCCAAGCGTCGGCCAGCCCGAACGGCTCCGCCCCCGGCACCGGGCGGCGCATCAGGTCGATCAGGTCCGCCGGCAGCGGGCCCTCGCCGCCGCAGCACATCAGGCCGAACGCGACGAGGTCCTCGGCGCTCAGCGCGAGGGCCCCGGCCGCGGCCTCGGCTGGGGTCAGGGTCTGCGCGACCGGCCGGGCGCGGCCGGTCGCCGCGTGCACGGCGTGCCCGCTGACGTGCGCCCTGGTCCGGCGCCGGGCGCCCGGCTCCACGACGAACGCGGCGTCGATGCCGAGTTCGCCGAGCAGCATCGTGTCCATCGCCTCCCACCAGCTCATGCCGGTGATGGCCTCGACCACGTAGCCGGTGAGGACGTAGCCGACGTTGGAGTAGGAGAAGCCCAGCCCGGGCGGCTGGACGAGCCCGGCGTCGCGGCAGGCCCGCAGGTACCGGCGAGCCGAGCCGCCCCCGTCCGCGGCGGCACCGAGCGCGGCCGGCAGCCCGCCGGTGTGGCTGAGCACCTGCCCCACGGTGGGTCTGCCGACCTGGGGCCCGAGGCCGTCGAGGTGCTCGCCGAGCGGGTCGTCCGGGTCGAGGTCGCCGTCGGCGACGAGCAGCATCGCCAGTGCCGCGGTGAACGCCTTGGTGATGGACCCGACCGGGAACTTCGCCTCGGCGGTGATCTCGCCTGCCGTGGCCGACGCGGTCCGGCCGCCGTCGTGGACGACCAGCTGGGCGGCCGGGACGCCGTGTTTGTGGGCGAGCCCCGCGAGCAGCCGCTGGAGGCGGCCGCCGGCGGGCGACCGCGGGTCCGGGACGTCCCGGACCACGGGTATGGACTGGGAAAACGTCGAAGGTGAGGGCATCAGGGGGGACCTTCCGCGTCGGTTCGGTGGGACGGGCGGGGTGCGCCGCCGGCTCAGCCGTCGGCGGCCATCTGCCGCTGCAGGCTCAGCGGCCGCATGTCGGTCCACACCTCGTCGACGTGGTCCATGCACTCCTGGCGGCCGCCGCGGAAGCCGTCGGCGCGCCACCCCGCGGGTACCTCGTTGGCCACCGGCCACAGCGAGTACTGGCCCTCGTCGTTCACCAGCACCTGGAATTCGGCGTCGTCCTGCATGGGTTTTTCACCTTTCCGGTAAGGGTTTTCGTTCAGTGGTCGTGGCCGGCGGCGAGCCGTTCGAGGTCCTGCAGGACCCGTTCTTCGACGAGCTCCGCCAGCGCCAGCACGGTGCCGGCGGTGAGCACGTCCCTTGGCGTGATTTCGACGTCGAAGGCCGACTTCGTCATCGACGTGATCTGCAGGCTGCGCAGCGAATCGCCGCCGAGGGCGAAGAAGTTGTCCTCGACGCCGACCCGGTCGAGATCGAGCGCCTCCGCCCAGATGGCCGCGAGGACTTCTTCGGTCTCGGTTTCCGGGGCTGCGTACCCGGCGCTCTCCTCCGGCGCGGCCGGGGCGGGCAGCGCCCGCCGGTCCAGCTTTCCGTTGGCCGTCAACGGAAGCGCGTCGAGCCGGACGAACGCGGCGGGCACGAAGTGGGCCGGCAGGGCCGCGGCGACGTGCTCCCGCAGCCCGCTCCCCGGATCGGCGCTGCCCGGATCGGCGCTGCCCGGATCGGCGCTGTCCGGATCGCCCACGAAGTAGGCGATCAGCCGCTGGCCGTCGGCGACCACGGCGGCGTCGCGGACTCCCGCGTGCTTGCGCAGGACCGCCACGATCTCGCCGGGCTCGATCCGGAAGCCGCGGATCTTCACCTGGTCGTCGGCGCGGCCCAGGAACTCGAGCGTGCCGTCGGCGCGCCACCGCGCCAGATCACCGGTGCGGTACATCCGCGTCCCCGGCGCCCCGAACGGATCGGCGAGGAACCGCGTGGCGGTCAGGCCCGGCCGGTCGAGGTACCCGCGGGCGAGCCCCGCACCGGAGACGTACAGCTCCCCCGCGACGCCGATCGGCACCGGGCGGAGGGCGGCGTCGAGGACGCGGACGCGGGTGTTGCGGATCGGGCGGCCGATCGGCGGGGTGGCCCCGGGTTCGAGGGGGTCGCTCCAGGTCGCCACCACCGTCGTTTCGGTGGGCCCGTAGGCGTTGATCATCCGGCGGCCCGGTGCCCAGCGGGCCACCAGGTCGGCCGGGCAGGCCTCGCCGCCGACGACCAGGGTCCGGAACGCGGGCAGCTCGACGTCGGGCACGCTCGCCATGGCGACCGGCGGGATCAGCGCGTGGGTGACGCCTTCGTCGCGCAGCACGGCGGCCAGGTGCTCGCCGAGCAGCGGCCCGGGCGGCGGCACGACCAGGGCGGCCCCGGCGGGCAGCGCCATGCACAGCTCCAGCACCGACGCGTCGAAACTCGGCGAAGAGAACTGCAGCACGCGGTCGCCGGGCCGGACGTCGAAGTGGGCGATTTCGGCCCCGGAGAAGCTCGCGAGACCGGCGTGGGTGACGACGACGCCCTTCGGGGTGCCGGTCGAGCCCGAGGTGTAGATGACGTACGCCGGCGCGGCCAGGGGCACCGACCGGCCGAGTGGGCCGGCCGGGCTGTGGGCCTCCGAGCCGTCGAGGACGAGCACGTTCTCCACCGGCAGCGGCGTTCCGGGCTTGGTCACCACGACGACCGGGTTCGCGTCGGCGAGCATGAACGCGATCCGCTCGGCCGGGTAGTCCGGGTCGACCGGCAGGTACGCGGCGCCGGTCTTCAGCACGGCCAGCTGCGCGACGACGATCTCCACCGAACGCCCGAGGGCGAGCGCGACGATTCGTTCCGGCCCGGCACCCCGCGCGGCCAGCAGCCGGGCCAGCCGGTCGGCGCGGGCGTCGAGTTCGGCGAAGGTGAGCCGTTCGTCGCGGGAAAGCACCGCGACGGCGTCCGGGGTGCGAGCCGCCTGGGCCTCGATCAGCCCGGTGAGGGTGACCGGCGGGACCTCGTGGCCGGTGTCGTTGAAGGTCACGAGGACCTGGTCGCGTTCGCCGGCACCGAGGACGTCGAACTCCCGCAGCGGCCGGGCCGGGTCTTCGGCGATCGCTTCCAGGAGGTGTTCGAGCCGCCCGGCCAGCCGCCGGATCGTCGCTTCGTCGAACAGCGCCGGGTCGTAGCCCAGGCCGAGCGACAGGCGCGGGCCGGGCGCAGCCACGATGCTGAGCGGGTAGTTCGTCGTCTCCATCGCCTGCAGGTCACGCAGCCGCACCCCGTGCGCGGCGACATCGTCGGCGGTGACCGGGTAGTTCTCGAACACCACGAGGCTGTCGAACAGGTTCCGGCCGCCCTCGACCCCGCTCCAGGCCTGCACCGCGGTCAGCGGCACGTGCTCGAACCGGCGTGATTCCGCCTGCGCGGTCTGCAGGCCGCGCAGCCAGCCGGCGACCGGGGCCGCCGGGTCGGCGGTGACCCGCACCGGCAGGGTGTTGATGAAGATGCCGGTGATGTCGTCGACGCCGGCCAGCCCGGCCGGGCGGCCGGACACGGTGGCGCCGAAGCAGACGTCGTCCTCGCCGCTGTGCCGGGCCAGCAGCAGCGCCCAGGCCCCCTGCACGACGGCGTTGAGGGTGAGCCGCTCCCGCCGGGCGAACGCCGCCAGCCGGCCGGTCGCCGCCTCGTCCAGGTCGCGGCTGACCCAGGTCGATGAGCTCGATTCGTGGGCGAACGCGGGGACCCGGTCGTAGGGCAGCGGCGTCGGCTCGGTGACGTCGGCGAGCTCGCGGCGCCAGTACTCTTCGGCGCCCTCGGCGGTCTGGCCGCTCAGCCACGTGACGTAGTCCCCGAACGGGCGGCGGTGCGGCAGCGCGGGCGGCGTGCCGTCGCGCAGCGCCGCGTAGGCGGTGCAGACGTCGGAGAGCACCTGGAAGACGCTCCAGCCGTCCAGCAGCACGTGGTGGAACGTCCAGACGAGCTGAACGGCGTCGCCCGGAAGCCGGGCCAGCGTGATCCGCACCAGCGGCGCGGCCGCCAGGTCGAACGGCTTCGCCCGGTCACTCGCGAGCAGCTCGCGCAGGGCTTCCTCGCGATCGCGATTCCGCCAGTCGAGCTCGGTGACCGGTACCCGTGCTTCGCGGTGGACCACGAGCAGCGGCTCGGGGACGTCCTCCCAGACGACGCTGCCGCGCAGGACCGGCGTCCGGTCGACCACGTGCTGCCACGCTTCGGCCAGGAACCGCGGCTCGGCCACGCCGTCCAGGACCGCGGTGACCTGTTCGAAGTAGACACCCTGGGATTCCTGGGACAGCCCGTGGAAGACCATGCCCGCCTGCATCGGCGTGAGCGGGTGGACGTCGGCCACGCCACGGCCGTCACCGGCGATCCGGTCCACCTGCCGCTGGGTCAGCTCGGCCAGCGGGAAGTCGCTCGGGGTGCGGCCGCCGGCACCGGGTTCGGCGCAGTGCGCGACGGCTTCGCCCAGCGCGGCCACCAGTTCCGCGGCCAGGCGCTCCACCGTGGCGGCGGTGTGCGTGCCGCGCGAGTAGTACCAGGTCAGTTCCAGGGTTTCCCGGTCCACCCGGCCGACGACGTCGAGCAGGTGCGCCCGGCCGGCCCCTTCGCCGACCGAAGAGTCGAGGCTGCCGGCGGCGCCGTCGAGCCGGCCCAGGTAATTGAAGCTGATCTCGGGCTGCAGCGCGGGCGCGGTCCCGGTCAGGTACCGCAGCGCGCCGAAGCCCGCTCCGCGGCGGGGCACCGCGCGCAGCTGTTCCTTGACCGACTTGAGCAGCGCACCCCAGTCGTCGTCGATCCGCAGCGCCACCGGGTAGAGCGAGGTGAACCAGCCGACCGTGCGGGACAGGTCGACGTCGTCGAACAGGTCCTCGCGGCCGTGGCCCTCCAGGTCGATCAGCACGCCGTCGCGGCCGGTCCAGCGAGCCAGCACCCGGCCCAGCGCGGCCAGCAGCACGTCGTTGACCTGCGTCCGGTAGGCGGCCGGGACGTCCTGCAGGAGCGCCCGCGTCAGCTCGGCGTCCAGGCGCGTGGTGACCGTGCCGGTGCCCTCCTCGGCGGCGCCGTGGTCGACCGGGAGGGCAGTGTCGATCGGCAAAGCAGGGTCGACGGCGAGCGCTTCGCGCCAGTACGGCAGTTCGTCGTCGAAGCCGCCGGCCTGGGCGTGCGCGGCGAGCCGGTTGGCCCAGTCGCGGAACGAGGTCGTCTTCGGCGGCAGCGGCCCGCCGCGGTAGGCGGTCTCGAAGTCCTCCAGGAGGATCCGCCACGAAACGCCGTCGACGACGAGGTGGTTGACCGTCAGCCGCAGGACGGCAGGCTCGAGCAGTTCGGCGGTGAGCAGCGGCCCGCGGGCCACGTCGATGCCGGCGCCGAGGATCTTGGCCGGTTCGGCCGGGGCGTTTTCCTGGCCGCCGATGGTGAACCGCATCCGCAGGGCGTCATGGTGCGCGGTCAGCGTGGCCAGTGCCGCTCGCAGCGTCCCGACGTCGAACGGTTCGGCCCGCTCGATCCGCACCGACTGCGTGAACTGGTCGGGATCGCCGAAGTGCCCGGCGAAGAACCAGAGCTGGATCGGGGTCAGCGCGGCGACGCCGGTGACCGGTCCCTGCTCGGCCACGGTGACCGCGGCCGAGCCCGCCGCGACGGCCAGCGCGGCGACGGTCTGGTGGGCGAACAGGTCCCGCGGGGTCAGCGCGAGGCCGTGCCGCCGGGCCCGGGAGACGACCTGGATGCTGAGGATCGAGTCGCCGCCGAGTTCGAAGAAGTTGTCCTCGACGCCGACGCCGGGCACGCCCAGCACCTCGGCCCAGACTTCGGCGAGCACGCGTTCGGTGTCCGTGCGCGGCGGCACGTACCCGGCCATCGGCTCCGCGGCGGGTTCCGGCAGCGCCCGGCGATCGACCTTTCCGTTGGCGCTCAGGGGAAGCGCGTCGAGCGTCACGAAGGCCGACGGCACCATGTAGTCGGGCAGGTCGCGCTGCAGCCACGCCCGGAGGTCGGCGGTGCCCGCGGTGGTGACGACGTAGGCGACGAGCCGCCGGTCGCGGGTGACGACGACCGCTTCGGCGACGTCCGGGTGGGCGGACAGGGCCGTCTCGATCTCGCCCAGCTCGATCCGGAAGCCGCGGATCTTCACCTGGTCGTCGGCGCGGCCGACGAACTCCAGCACGGCTGCGTGATTACCGGGGCTTCGCCCCGGGCCGGGGGCTTCGCCACCCGGACCCCCGGAAAGCGAGCCACCGGACCAGCGGACCACGTCGCCAGTGCGGTACATCCGCGCGCCCGGCTCGCCGAAGGGGTTGGCCACGAAACGTTCCGCGGTCAGCCCCGGCCGGCCGAGGTAGCCGCGGGACACGCCGGCGCCGGCGACGAACAGCTCCCCCGTCACGCCCGGCGGGACCGGCCGCAGCCCCTCGTCGAGGACGTAGGCGGCCATGTTGTCCAGCGGCTGCCCGATCGGCATCGCGTCCGGGACCGCGGCTTCGGGGGCCAGGACGTACCGGCTGGCGAAGGTGGTCGTCTCGGTGGGGCCGTAGCCGTCGACGACGGTCAGCCCCGGGCAGGCCGCCCGCACCTGGCGGACGGCGGCGGCGGGGACGACGTCGCCGCCGGTCCACACCTCGCCGGCGCCGCGCAGGCAGCCGGGATCCTCCTGCGCCAGCAGGCGGAACAACCCGGCGGTCAGCCAGAGCGCGGTGACACCCTGCCCCGCGACGACCTCGCGCAGGACGTCGGCGTCGACGTCTCCCGGCGGCGCGACGACCACCCGGCCGCCGTTGAGCAGCGGCACCCACACCTCGTACGTCGAGGCGTCGAACGCCTGCGGCGAGTGCAGCAGCACGCTGCGGTGCGCCTCGCCCGCGAACGACCGGTCCGACGCGAGAGCCACGATGTCGCGGTGGGTCACCGCCACGCCCTTGGGCTGACCCGTCGACCCGGACGTGTACATCACGTACGCCAGATTCCCCGGCTGCACCACGACATCGGCCGCACCGGCCGGGCCGGTCTCGTCCACCCGCACGACGGGTCCATCATGGACGTCCACATCGGACCGATCGGTGACGACCACGGAGACGCCCGCTTCGGCCAGCACCAGGCGCATCCGGCTCGCCGGCGCGCGCAGGTCGACCGGCACGTACGCGGCCCCGGCCTTGAGCACCGCCAGCTCGGCGACGACGACGTCGGCCGACCGCTCCAGCAGCAGGCCCACCCGGTCCTCGACGCCCACACCCAGCTCGATCAGCCGGCGGGCGAGCCCGTCGGCACGGGCGTCGAGCTCCGCGTAGGTCAGGTCGCCGACCGC
Organism: Amycolatopsis mediterranei; assembly: GCF_026017845.1. Classification (NCBI taxonomy): domain Bacteria; kingdom Bacillati; phylum Actinomycetota; class Actinomycetes; order Pseudonocardiales; family Pseudonocardiaceae; genus Amycolatopsis; species Amycolatopsis mediterranei. The sequence continues at coordinate 3,537,079 of NZ_CP100416.1, read as the reverse complement.
CGGGGCGTCCGGCGTCCGGCGGACCTGCTCGGCGAACCGGCTCACCACGGTGGCCTCGGCCACCGGGTGCGCGGTGTCGTTGAACGTCCGCAGCACGCGCTCGCGGTCGCCGTCGGTCAGCAGGTCGAGCTCGCCGACCCGCAGGCCGGGGCCCGCGGCGATGCGGTCGAGGGCGAGCAGCAGCTGCCCGGCCAGCCGGTCGATGGTGGCCCGGTCGAACAGGTCCGGGTCGTGGTCGAAGGTCACCGTCAGCCGCTCGCCGGGCGCGACGACGACGCTGAGCGGGTAGTTGGTCGGCTGCAGCTCGCCTTCCTCGTGCAGGCCGATCCCGTGCGCGGCCACGGCTTCGGTGTCGAACGGGTAGTTCTCGAAGACGAGGATGCTGTCGAACAGCGTGGTGCCGCCCGCCCAGGTCTGCAGCTGGGCCAGCGACACGAAGTCGAACCGGCGCGAGCGCGCCTGGGCCGCCTGCAGCTCGCGCAGCCAGTCCGCCACGGTGTGTCCGTCGTGGACGGTCACCGGTGCGGGCAGGGTGTTGATGAACAGCCCGGCCATCGACTCGACGCCCGGCAGGTCGGCCGGCCGGCCGGACACGGTGGTGCCGAAGACGACGTCGGATTCCCCGCTGTAGCGGGAAAGCACGAGCCCCCAGGCACCCTGCACGATCGTGTTGAGCGTCAGGCCGGCGCGGCGCGCCAGCTCCCGCAGGCCGTCGGCGGGTGCCGACACCCGGACCGACGCGGCGGACCGGGCGCGGTGGGCCTCGACCGGACGGCGGTCGAACGGCAGCGGGGTCGGCGTCCGCAGCCCGGCCAGCTGGTCGCGCCAGTGGGCTTCGGCGGCCACGGTGTCCTGCTCGCCGAGCCAGCGCAGGTACTCGCGGAACGGCGGGCGGTGCCCCGGCGTCGTGGCGCCCGCGTACCGGGCGCACACCTCGCCGAACACCTGCGCGGCGCTCCAGCCGTCGAGCAGCACGTGGTGGAACGTCCACACCAGCAGGACGTCGCCGCCGGGCAGCCGGGCGAACGCCAGCCGCAGCAGCGGCGCGGCCGTCAGGTCGAAGCCCTCCGCGCGATCAGCCTGGAGGAACCGCTCCTGCTCGCGGGCCCGCTCGTCGTCGTCCAGCGCCGTCCAGTCGAGCTGGACGACCGGGACCGTGACGGCCCGCTCGACGACCTGCACGGGCTCGTCGAGCCCGTCCCAGACGACGCGGGTGCGCAGCACCGGCGTGTCCGCGACGACCGACTGCCACGCCCGGGCGAGGCGCTCGGGGTCGGTGATGCCGGTCAGCCGCAGCCGCACCTGGTTGAGGTAGGTCCCGGCCGCGCCGTCGACAAGGCTGTGGAAGACCATGCCCGACTGCATCGGGGTGAGCGGGTAGATGTCCTCGACCGTCCGGCCGGTGCCGGCGAGGCGGTCCACCGCGGCCTGGTCGAGGCGGGCCAGCGGGAAGTCCGACGGCGTGCGGCCGCCGGCGTCCGGCCGGGCGCAGTGCGCGGCGATCCCGGTGAGCGCTTCGGAGAGGGCGTCGGCCAGCCGGCGGACGGTGGCCTCGGTGTGCACGCCCGCCGAGTACTGCCAGGTCAGTTCCAGCTCGTCGCCGACGACCGCGCCGACGACGTCGAGCTGGTGCGCGCGGGTCTGCTCGGGGTGCGCGGCGCCGCCCAGGCCGCCGCCGTGGTCGAAGCGGCCCAGGTAGTTGAAGCTGATCCGCGGTTCGAGGTGCGGGGCGGTACCGGCGAGGTAGCGCAGGGCGCCGTAGCCGATCCCCCGGCGGGGAATCGCCCGCAGCCGTTCCTTCGTCGTCTTCAGGGCCTCGCCCCAGTCCGCCCGGGACGAGGTCAGCTCGACCGGGAAGATCGAGGTGAACCAGCCGACCGTGCGGGAGAGGTCGATCCCGGGGAACAGGTCTTCGCGCCCGTGGCCTTCGAGGTCGACCAGCACGCGGTCGCGGCCGGTCCAGTCGCCCAGCACGCGGCCGAGCGCGGTCAGCAGGACGTCGTTGACCTGCGTCCGGTACGCCCCCGGCACGTCGTGCAGCACCGCGCGGGTCACGTCCGCGGGCAGCCGCACGACCAGCGAGCGGGCCGAGCCGTAGGTGTTTTCGCCCGCCGCGTCGACCGGCAGGTCCGGGTCGGCGTCGATCGCCGCCCAGTGGGCGAGTTCGCCGTCGAAGAAGCCGTCGGCCGTGTGGCGGGCCAGGGTGCGGGCCCAGTCGCGGAAGGATGTCGTCCGGGCCGGCAGTTCGCCGCCTTCGAGCAGGGTTTCCAGGTCCTCCAGGAGGATCCGCCACGAAACGCCGTCGACGACCAGGTGGTGCGCGGCGAGCGTCAGCGTCGTGCCGGACAGGTCGGCACGCAGCAGCGGCCCGGTTTCGAGGTCGATCGTGGCGCCGAGGACGTCTTGGGCGTCCGGCGCGTGGTGCGGGCCGTCGGCGGTGAACCGCAGCCGCAGGGCGTCGTGGTGCAGCTGGAGCTCGCGCAGCGCGCGGCGCAGCACCGCCGGGTCCGGCGGGGCCGGCAGTTCCACCGAGACGGACTGGGCGAACTGCCCGGGGTGCACCGGCCGCGGGTCGAGGTACCAGTGCTGCACCGGCGTCAGCGGCATCCCGCCGGTGACCGGTTCGGCGTCGGCGACGGCCGCGGGCGCGGCCGGGGTGGCGGCGAGGGCGAGCGCGGCGACGGTCGGGTGGTCGAAGACCTGGCCGGGCATCAGGTCGAGGCCGGCCCGGCGGGCCCGGGAGACCACCTGGATGCTCAGGATCGAGTCGCCGCCGAGCTCGAAGAAGTTGTCGTCGGCGCCGACCCGCTCCACCCGCAGCACCTCGGCCCAGATGCCGGCGAGCAGCCGCTCGGCGTCCGTGGCGGGCTCGCGGTACCCGAGCCCGGAGACGAAGTCGGGCGCGGGCAGCGCCCGGCGGTCGACCTTGCCGTTTTCGTTCAGCGGCAGGGCTTCGAGCGGCACGAACACGGCCGGGACGAGGTAGTCCGGCAGCGAGCGCAGCAGGAATTCGCGCAGGTCCGGCGTCCCGGTCACGACGACGTAGGCCACGAGCCGCTTGGACCCGCCGTTTTCGGCCGCGACGACGACGGCTTCGGCCACGCCCGCGTGGGCGGTCAGCGCCGTCTCGATCTCGCCGAGCTCGACGCGGAAGCCGCGGATCTTCACCTGGTCGTCGGCGCGGCCGACGAACTCCAGCACGCTGTGACAACCGGGGCTTCGCCCCGGGCCGGGGGCTTCGCCACCCGGACCCCCGGAAAGCGAGCCGCGGGTCCACCGCACGAGGTCGCCCGTGCGATACATCCGCGCGCCAGGCGCTCCGAACGGGTCGGCCAGGAACCGTTCCGCCGTCAGCGCCGGCTGCCCGAGGTAGCCGCGGGCCAGCCCGGTGCCGGCCAGGTACAGCTCGCCGACGGCACCCGGCGGCACCGGCCGCAGCCCGTGGTCGAGCACGTGGGCCGCGGTGTCGTCCAGCGGCCGTCCGATCGGCAGCACGTCCGGCACCGGCTCGCCGGGCGGCAGCGGGAACCGGGTGGCGAACGTCGTGGTCTCGGTGGGGCCGTAGACGTCGACCACGGTCAGCCCCGGGCACGCGTCCGACACCTGCCGCACCGCGGCGGGACGCACCACCTCGCCGCCCGTCCACACCTCGCGGACGCCGCGCAGGCAGCCGGGATCCTCCTGCGCCAGCACGCGGAACAGCCCCGCGGTGATGAACAGCCCGGTCACCCCGTGCGTGGTGATCACGCGGCGCAGCACGTCGGCGTCGATGTCCCCCGGCGGCGCGACGACCACGCGGCCGCCGCTGAGCAACGGTACCCACAGCTCGTACGTCGAAGCGTCGAACGCCAGCGCGGAGTGCATGAGCACGCTCCGGTGGGCGGGGACGGCGAAGGCCCGCTCCCGGGCCAGGCCGACGACGGCCCGGTGGCTGACGGCCACCCCCTTGGGCGTCCCCGTCGAGCCCGAGGTGTACATGACGTACGCGAGATTGTCCGGCCGCAGCAGGACATCCGGCGCGTCGGAGGGCTCGTCACCGGATTCGCCGATGGTCACCACCGGTCCACTGTGGACGTCCTCGGCGAGCGCCCGGCCGGCGTCGTCGGTCACCAGCACGCGGACCCCGTCGAGCAGCGCCGTCAGCCGGCTGCGGGGTGCGCGGGCGTCCAGCGGCAGGTAGGCGCCGCCGGCCTTGAGCACCGCCAGTTCGGCGACGACGACGTCGGCCGAGCGGCCGAGCAGCAGCCCGACCAGGCCGTCCCGCCGCGCCCCGAGGGCGAGCAGGCGGTGGGCCAGCCGGTTCGCCCGGGCGTCCAGCTCCGCGTAGGTCAGGGTTACGTCGCCGGTGACGGCGACCGCGTCGGGAGTGCGGCGCACCTGCTCGGCGAACAGGGCGGGCACGGTCGTGTCCGGGCAGTCCTGCGTGGCGCCGTTCCCCTGGTCCAGGACGGCTTGCTGCTCGGTGTCGGTGAGCATGCGCAGCCGGGCGAGCGGCTCGTGCGGCCGGGTCGCGAGCTCGGCCAGCAGGGTCTCGAGGTGCCCGGCGAACCCGGCGACCGTCTCGGCGTCGAAGAGCTCGGGGTCGTAGCCGAACAGGAACTCCAAGCGCTCCTCGCCGGGGTAGGCGACGACGCTGAGCGGGTAGTTGGTCGTCTCCACGCCCCGCAGGTCGCGCAGCCCGAGCTCCGCGGTGACCGGGTAGTTCTCGAACACGAGCAGGCTGTCGAACTCCCCGCCCCAGCTCTGCAGGCGCGCCAGGGACAGGTGGTCGAACCGCCGGGCTTCGGCCTGGGCGTCCTGGAGGCCGCGCAGCCAGTCCGCGGCGGCCGCCCGCTCGTCGACGTCGGCGACGACCGGCAGCGTGGTGATGAACATGCCGGTGATCTCCCCGGCCCCGGGCAGTTCGGCGGGCCGGCCGGCGACCGTGGTGCCGAAGCAGACCTCCGGCCGGCCGGTGTGGCGGGCCAGCAGCACGGCCCAGGCGCCTTGGACGAGCGTGTTGAGGGTGAGCCCGAGGCGCTGCGCGGCGGTGCGCAGCGGCCCGGCGGGCAGCTCGATCCGCAGCGAGGCCGTCGATTCGACCGGGTGCGCTGGGGACCGAGGGCGGTCGGTGCGCAGGCGGGCCTGCTCGGGCCGCCCGGAAAGCCTTTCGCGCCAGTAGGTTTCCGCCGTCGGCTGGTCCTGTTCGGACAGCCACCGGACGTGGTCGCGGAACGGCGGGCGGGCCGGCAGCGTGCGCCCGGCGTGCGCCGCCGCGACGTCGGAGAGCACCTGGAAGAGGCTCCAGCCGTCCAGCAGCAGGTGGTGGAACGTCCAGACCACGCGGACTTCGGTCGCCGAGACGCGCGCGAGCAGCAGCCGCATCAGCGGGAGCTCCCCCAGGTCCAGGCCGGCGTCCCGGTCGGCCGCCAGCACGGTGTCCAGGTCCTCCGGTGCGGACGTCCAGTCCCGGTGCTCGACGGGCAGGGTGACCTGCCGGTGGACCACCTGCACCGGCGTGTCGAGGCCGTCCCAGACGACCTGGGTGCGCAGGACCGGCGTCCGGTCCACCACCCGCTGCCAGGCGCGGCCGAGCGCGGCCGGGTCGGGGACGTCGCTCATCACGAACGTCACCTGCTGGAGGTAGGCGTGCCGGCCGCCGCCGGTGAGCCGGTGGAAGAGCATGCCGGCCTGGGCCGGGGTGAGCGGGTAGATGTCCTCGACGTCGCGGCCGTCGCCGGCGAGCCGGTCCACCGCGGCCTGGTCGAGGCCGGCCAGGGGGAAGTCCGACGGCGTGCGGCCGCCCGCACCCGGCTCGGCGCAGTGCGCGGCGATCCCGGCCAGCCCGTGGACGAGGTCGTCGGCGACGGTCCGGATGGTGGCTTCCTCGTGCAGCTGGTCCGAGTAGAACCAGGTGATCTCCAGGCGGCCCTCGGCGACCCGGGCGACGACGTCGACGGCGTGCGCGCGGACGTCGGCGGGGTGCTGCGAGAGTTCGAGTTCCCGCTCGATCCCTTGGTACAGCTCGCCTTCGACCTCGAAGCGGCCGAGGTAGTTGAAGCTGAGCCGGGGCGTCACCGCGGGGGCGGTCCCGGCGAGGTGGCGCAGCACGCCGTAGGACAGGCCGCGGGCCGGGATCGCGCGCAGCTGCTCCTTGACGGACTTGAGCAGCGTCGCAATGTCAGCGTTGGGAATGTCGCTGTCCGGGGCGTCGAGCGCTACGGGGAACATCGACGTGAACCAGCCGACCGTGCGGGAGAGGTCGACGTCGTCGAACAGGTCCTCCCGGCCGTGGCCTTCGAGGTCGACCAGCACGCGGCCGGCGCCGCTCCAGCGGCGCAGGGCTCCGCCGAGGGCGGCCAGCAGCACGTCGTTGACCTGGGTGCGGTAGACGCCCGGGACGTCCTGCAGCAGCGCCCGGGTCAGCTCGGCGTCCAGCCGGGTGGTGACCGTGCGGGTGCTCGCCACCGTGTTGGCGCCGTCGGTGTCCAGCGGGATCTGGGCGCCGTCGACCGCCCGCCAGTACGGGAGGTCGCCGGCGAAGTCGTGCTCGGCGAGCCGGTTCGCCCAGTCCTGGAAGGACGTCGTCCGGGCGCTCAGCTCGCGCCCGTGGTAGGCGTGGCCGATGTCCTCCAGCAGGATCCGCCAGGAGACGCCGTCCACCACCAGGTGGTGCACGGTCAGGCGCAGCGTGGTGCCGTCCAGGTCCGCGCGCACCAGCGGGCCGCGTTCGATGTCGATCTCCGCGCCGAAGACGTCGGCTTCGCCGGGCTCGGCGTGGAACTGCGTCCAGCCCTCGGTCGTCTTGCGGAACCGCAGCCGGAGGGCGTCGTGGTGGGCGACGACGGTGTTCACCGCCGCGCGCAGGCGGTCTCCGTCGACGTCGTCGGCGAGCCGGACGCCCAGCTGCTGGACGAAGTGGTCCGGGTCGGCCGGATCGGTGTCGAGGAACCAGTGCTGGATCGGCGTGACGACCACTTCGCCGGTCGCGGGCGGCCGCTCCTCGGCGGGTGCGACCGTCCCGGCCGCCGCGGCGAGCACGGCGATCGTCTGGTGGCGGAAGACGTCCTTGGTGGTGATCCGCAGGCCGGCCTTGGCCGCCTCGGACACCAGCCGGATGCTGAGGATCGAGTCGCCGCCGAGCTCGAAGAAGTTGTCCTCGACGCCGACCTCGGGCAGGCCGAGGGCATCGGCCCAGATGGCGGCGAGGAGCCGTTCGGTCTCGGTGCGCGGCGCGACGCGGGTGGTGCCGCCCGTCCAGTCGGGGGCGGGCAGGGCGCGCCGGTCGAGCTTGCCGCTGGGGTTGAGCGGCAGCCGGTCGAGCGGCACGAACGCCGACGGCACGAGGTGCGCGGGCAGCGAAGCGCCGAGGAACTCGCGCAGGCCGGCGGGGGCCTCGGGCACCACGTAGGCGACCAGCCGCTGGTGGCCGGCGTCGGTGCGCGCGACCACCACCGCTTCGGTGACGTCCGGGTGCTGCCGCAGCGCGGCTTCGACCTCGCCGGGCTCGATCCGGAAGCCGCGGATCTTGACCTGGTCGTCGGCGCGGCCCAGGTACTCCAGCTCGCCGCTGCGACAACCGGGGCTTCGCCCCGGGCCGGGGGCTTCGCCACCCGGACCCCCGGAAAGCGAGCTGTGGGTCCAGCGCACGACGTCGCCGGTCCGGTACATCCGGGCGCCCGGCTCGCCGAAGGGGTCGGCCACGAACCGGTCGGCGGTCAGGCCCGGCCGGCCGAGGTAGCCGCGGGCCACCCCGGCGCCGCCGAGGTGCAGTTCGCCGGGCACGCCGACGGGCACGGGCCGCATGCCGGGATCCAGGACGTAGGACCGGATGCCGGCGATCGGGCGGCCGATCGGCGGGGTGCGGTCGGTGTCGTGGTACCACGCGGTTGCGTACACAGTGGACTCGGTGGGTCCGTAGATGTTGGCGATCCGGCTGCCGGGCAACGCTTTCCGGATGTCGAGCAGCGCGTGCCGCGTCAGCGCCTCACCGGCCAAGACCACAGTGGACGGTCGCAGCGACACCGCGCCCTGGGCCAGCAGCTGGGCGAACGCCGAGGGCACCCCGCTGACCAGGCCGACCGGCCGGCCGGTGTGCTCGCCTTCGCCGAGGGCCAGCACGTCCCGCACGATTTCGACGGTGGCGCCGGTCATCAGCGGCGCGAAGATCTCGAACACCGAGACGTCGAAGTTGAGCGACGTCGAAGCGACCACGGTGGACCCGGGCCGGAAGACGTCCGCGAAGTCGGTTCCGGCCCACGCCATCAGGTTCGCGGCGCTGCGGTGGGCGACCACGACGCCCTTGGGGCGGCCGGTCGAGCCGGACGTGTGGATCACGTAGGCGGGGTGGTCCGGGTTCGTGGCGCGGGCGAGCGGCGCGGCGGAGACGCCGCCGAGCAGAGCCGGGTCGTCGAACGCGAGCGCGGGGACGGACCCGGGGCCGCGGCCGTCCGGGGTGAGCAGCAGGGCCGGGCCGGCGTCGTCGAGGATCAGTTCCTGGCGGTCGGCGGGGTAGGCCGGATCGACCGGGAGGTAGGCGGCGCCGGACTTGAGCACGCCGAGCAGCGCCACCAGGATCCGTTCGGTGCGCGGCAGGGAGACGGCGACGAACCGCTCGGGCCCGGCGCCCCGCTCGGCCAGGATCCGGGCCAGCCGGGTGGCCTGCTCGTCGAGCTCGGCGTAGGTGAGCGAGCGGTCCTCGCAGACGACCGCGACCGCGTCCGGCGTGCGGGCCGCCTGGGCCTCGAACAGCTGCGGCAGGGTGGCTTCCGGCGCTTCGAGCACCGGTCCGCGCGACAGCTCGGCCAGCTGGGCCAGCTCGGCGTCGCCCAGGATCGGCAGCTCGGCCACCGGCCGGTGCGGCTCGGCGACCACCGCTTCGGCCAGCACGCGCAGGTGCCCGGCGAAGCGGTCGATCGTCGCGGCGTCGAAGAGCGCGGTGTCGTACTCGATGGCGACGCTACGGCCCTGCGGCTGGAACTCCAGCACGAGGTCGAACCGGGCCCGGGGGCGGGGCAGATCGTGCTCGCCCAGGCGGAGGGCGCCCGCCTCCCGGGGCCGGACGAGGTCCTGCTGCAGCACCAGCAGGACCTGCACCAGCGGGGTCCGGCTCGGGTCACGGGCCGGCCGCAGGTCGTCGACGACCTGGTCGAAGGGCACTTCGGCGGCGGCGAAGGCCGCCAGCGTCGTTTCCTTGACCCGGTCGAGGAAAGCGTCGAACGGCTGGGCCGGATCGACCGCGGACCGCAGGACGAGGGTGTTGACGAAGAAGCCGGCGAGCCGTTCGAGCTGGTCGTGGTCGCGGCCGGACACCGCGGTGCCGACGGCGACGTCGTCCTGCCCGGTGTAGCGGGCCAGCAGCACCTGGACGAGGGCGGTCAGCGTCGTGAACAGCGTCGCGCCGGTGTCGTGGCCCAGTTCGGCGAGCCGGCCGGCCAGCTCCGCCGGCAGCGCGTACCGGCGGATCGCGCCCTCGCCGGCGCGGACGGGCGGACGGGGCCGGTCGGTGGGCAGGTCCAGGGGCTCGAGGCCGGTGAGCTGCTCGCGCCAGTACGCCAGCTGCCGCTCGCGCAACGGCCCGGTCAGCCGGTCGTGGTGCCAGCGGGAGTAGTCGCGGTAGCCGATGTCCAGCGGCGCGGGCTTCTCCCCCGCGTAGAGCGTGGCGAACTCGTCGACGAGCAGGCCGACGGACCAGCCGTCGGTGATGATGTGGTGCTGGCAGAGCAGGAGCAGGTGCTCGTCCGGGCCACGGCGGATCAGCGTGGCCCGCGTGAGCGGTCCGGCGGCCAGGTCGAAGGGACGGTCCAGTTCGGCCGCGAGCTGCGCGTCCAGGTCCGCCTCGGCGTCGGCTTCCCGCAGCGGGATGGTGCCTTCCTCGGCGACGACCTGGACGCCCTCGCCGTCGACGGTCGGGAACGTCGTCCGCAGCGACTCGTGGCGCGCGGCCAGCCCGTCCAGCGCGGCGAGCAGGGCTTCGCGGTCCAGCGGGCCGGAGAGGGTGAGGCCGACCCCGGCGTTGTATTCGGTGCTGCCGGGGTTCTGCTGGTCGAGCACCCAGAGGCGGCGCTGGACCGGCGAGAGCGGCACCACGGCGTCGTGAGCGACGGGCTCGATCCGGCCGGCCGGGGCACTGGATCGAGCCGGCAGCAGCTCGGCGAGCTTCGCGATGGTGCGGGCGTCGAACACCACCCGCGGGGACAGCTCGGCCCCGAAGCGGGCGCGGATCCGGGCGAGCGCCTGCGCGCCGAGGATGGAGTCGCCGCCGAGTTCGAAGAAGTCCGCGTCGACGCCGATGTCCGGCACGCCCAGCACGTCCGCCCAGATCTCGGCGAGGGCCCGCTCGGCGGGTGTCCGGGGCGCGGTGTGGGCGGCCCGGACCTGGGCGGCCCAGTCGGGTTCGGGCAGGGCGTCGCGGTCGAGCTTGCCGTGGTGGGTCAGCGGCATCGCCGCGAGCGGGACGAAAGCGGCCGGGACCATGTACGGCGGCAGCCGGTCGGCCGCGGCGGCGCGCAGGTCGGCCGGATCGGCGTCCCCGGCGACGTAGGCCACCAGGCGCTTGACGCCGGGCTGGTCCTCGCGGGCGACGACGACCGCCTCGCGGACGCCCTCCTGCTCGCGCAGCAGTGCTTCGATTTCGCCCGGTTCGATCCGGAACCCGCGGATCTTGACCTGGTGGTCGGTCCGCCCGGCGAACTCCAGCTCGCCCCCGGCGGTCCGGCGGACGACGTCGCCGGTCCGGTACATCCGGGCGCCGGGCTCGCCGAAGGGGTCGGCCACGAACCGGCTCGCGGTCAGCCCCGGCCGGTCCAGGTACCCGCGGGCGAGTTCCGGACCGGCGAGGTAGAGCTCACCGGTGGCCGCGGGACGCAGGGCCTCGTCGAGCACGTACGCGGTGGCCTCCGGCAGCGGGTGGCCGATGGGCGGGGTGCCCCCGGGGACCAGCGGGTCGCTCCAGGTGGCCACGACGGTGAATTCGGTGGGACCGTAGGAGTTGATCATCCGGCGGCCGGGCGCCCAGGTCCGGACCAGTTCGGGCGGGCAGGCGTCGCCGCCGACGATCACCGTGCGGAAGTCCGGCAGCCCGGCCGCGTGCTCGGCGGACAGCGTGGCCAGCGCGACCGGCGGGATGAGGGCGTGGGTGATCTTGTGCTCGGCCAGGACGTCCGCGAGCCGGTCGCCCAGCAGCGGGCCGGGCGGCGGCACGACCAGCGCCGCCCCGGCCGGCAGCGCCATGCCGAGCTCGAGGATCGAGGCGTCGAAGCTCGGCGAGGAGAACTCCAGGACCCGGTCGCCGGGCCGCACGTCGTACTGCTCCCGCATCGCGGCGAAGAAGCCGGCCAGGCCGCGGTGGGTGACGAGCACGCCCTTGGGCACCCCGGTCGACCCGGACGTGTAGATGAGGTAGGCCGGGTGGTCGAGGTGCAGCGGACGCGTCCGATCGGCGTCGGTGGGGTCGGTGTCGGCCAGGCCGTCGAGCAGGCCGGGTTCGCCGAGGTCGAGGGTGGCTTTGGCGTTCCCCCTGCCCACGACGAGCACGGGTTTCGCGTCGGCGAGCACGAAGGCGAGCCGCTCGGCGGGCTGGTCGGGGTCGACGGGCAGGAAGGCGGCGCCGGCCTTGGCCGTGGCCAGCTGCGCGACGACGAGGTCGGCCGACCGCGGCAGCACGAGCGCGACGACCTCTTCCGGGCCGGCGCCGTGCCGGATCAGCAGCCGCGCCAGCCGGTTCGCGCGGGCGTTGACGGTCGCGTAGGTCAGCGTGCCGTCGGCGCCGGTCAGCGCCGGTTCCGCCGGGGTGCGGGCGGCTTGGGCCTGGACCAGCCCGGCAAGGGTGGATCTGTCGTCGTCCGCGGCAGGAACCGAGACGTCGTATCGCGGCATTGCTGAAACCTTTCGAGCACGGGTGAGGTCAGCGCAGGGCCGTCCGGGCGCTGGGAGATGACACGCAGAGGGGGCCCGCGACCAGGAAAATCGCGAGAAAAGGCGGCCGGATCCGGGCGTTCGTCCCCTCGCGGCCACCGGCTTTTTGCCACTCGTTCAACAAATCGGCCCGGCGTGCCACACACCGGGCAAACCCGCAGGAACGAAGGCGAGACACATTGATCCTTTCCAGCGTGCAGCCGCGCGGCAACGTCCGGAAACAGTTCCGATTTCGACGGCGCCCCCGCGGAGCCGATTAGGCTCCAGCGACCGTCGAACGTGCGCGACAACCAGCGTTCTTCGTGCAACAGGTCCGGTCATCCGGCAGTCAAGCACCCCCAAGACCAGCCGGATTGGCATCACGCTACCCAGTGAACGCCTTACTCGTACCGCCGAACGGAGCATTGCCGAAAAGGTTCAAAAATCGCGGTGGTTTGCCCAGACAGCGAGTAGTACAACGTCGATTATTGTTCACTCTTCTGCCGGAAAATGTTACCTCGATTGGGAGGTTTGACTTTACGGCAGAGCGCTCACCAGCGCAGACGCACCGCCCTCCGAGTGACGACCGCGCCTCGGCAACCGAAGTAAGCAACTTTCGAAGTTGTGCTTCAGCTTACGACACATCACCCGATTGGCGGGTAACGCGGAAGGGGCGGGGACATCGGTGAAATAGTCGATCAACACAGATACTCCCCGCGTCCCGGCAACCGGGCAATGCCGACGCCGGAATGCAACGATGTCCGATTTCGTCGGGGTGAACGGCGTTCAAGGGGAGTGCTGGTGCAGTCGGTGCCGGCCGGGTGCCGAGGCGGGGCCGGGGTGCCTCGGCACGGGGGTGGTGATCGCGGCTGCGGCCTCGGCGGTGGTGATGGGCGCGGGGCCGCGCGGACCAGGTCCGGCTCGCTTGCCTTGCTGCTTCGAGCGCGACTGGAGGCCGCGCTGACGGAGACTACTCGACCAGACCCGCCGACGGATGCGGTCCGGCTCAGCCACCCCACCGGCTCATGCGCGACCGGGATCAGCCGGGCCGGAGACCGCACCCGCCGACGGACCCGACCCAGCTCAGCCCCCACCACCCACCCCAAGCGCGGCCGGGCCGCCTGCCGGAAACACCGCCCAGACCCACCGACGAATGCGGCCCGGCTCAGCCAGCCCCCCACTCAAGCCCGACCGGGACCAGCTCTGCGGAAACCACCCGACCGCACCCGCCCGACCGAGCCGACCCAGCTCAGCCGACCCACCACCCCGAGCAACCGGAACCACCCCCGCCGCCAGCCGGCGCGCCGGGGACCCGTATTGCCGGAGACCGCTGAGAGCCGAATCTGCCGACCGCGCCCATCCAGCTCAGCCGGTCTCACCTCCCGGGACCCCGCAGCGGCGAGCGCAACCGCCGCCGGCTCTCGAGCCCAGCCCAGCGGGCGAGCCGCGCTGCCTCCCCCGGCGTGCGCGCCCTTGATCGACACCGGCCGGCACCGCGGCGACCGCGAGCGGGCGGGCGGGGGCCGTGAGCGCACCCGCCCTCCCTCCGTCCCGCGGGCGGTCGCGAACCCGGCGAGCCGCGCCCCAGCCCGGCGGACGAGCCGCACCCGCAGCGGCCACCTCCAGCGAGGCGCCAGGGCGGCCGATGTCACCCATCCGACGAAGGCCCCCTTGATCAGCGCCGGAGCGAGCGCAGGCACTTTCCGGCGCCAGCGGGGTACAGCAGCCGCGGCCCCGGCGAGCCGCCACAGCCACCGGCTTTCCCGCCCCGGGCTTTCGAACCCACACCGACCCTCCCGCGGCGAGCATTCCGGGAACACGTTCACCACCGAACCGGAAACCGCAGAACGGCCACGGCCGTCCGGAAAGGACGTCCACAATAGACCGCGCGCCGCCCCTACCAGGCGACCTCCTCGCCGTCGCCACGTCGCGGCCGACCCGCCGGTAACCCGACCGAAGTCGTTCTTCACCCATTGAGGCGACACCGGCCCCATTTCCACCGACCGGCCCGGCCTTGCCCCGGCCGCCTGCTTCCTGGCCCGATGCGGGCAATTACGCCGAACGGACCCGGGCCGTTTCCCTGCGAGTTGAATTCCCTTTCGCGCCGGTTGTCGATACACTTCGCGGCGAACGCTGCGCATTGTGCTGTTCGCGTTCTCGAGCGCACATCCACCGGAGGAGCACCCAAGTGGCCCAGAAAGTCTCCGTCGAGATCCTCGACGACATCGACGGCAGCACCGCCGCCCAGACCGTCCAGTTCAGCCTCGACGGCGTCACCTTCGAAATCGACCTTTCGGACCGGAACGCGAGCGCCCTTCGCCACGAACTGGCCCGCTACATCGGCGCCGGCCGGCGCGTCGGCGGGCGCAAGGTGCGGGTGGCCACCGGCCAGTCGACCACCGCCTCCGATCGCGAGCGCAACCAGCGGATCCGGGCCTGGGCGAACGCGAACGGCTTCGAGGTCTCCGAGCGGGGGCGCCTCTCCTCCGAAGTCGTCGCCGCCTACGAGCGGGTGCACGACGCCGACACGGAATCGTCAGTGCCGTCGCCGCGAAAGCGTGCTCCGCGCAGGAAAGTCGCCGCCTGACTTCCGATTACCGCAGGTTTTGCCGCTCCGAAGACTGTTTCTCCGCCGAATCGGCGCACCCCCGAACTCGGGCGCCGAACAGGAATGTCCGAGCACCCGGACCGGCGATCCGGCCGACGCCGGGTGCTGCGGTCGCAGGTGGACGATCGCCGGCTGCCCGCCTCCGGGAGCGCGGCGCCTGATCGGCTCTTGTGGTCCAGACCCGGGCACCCTACGGTCGGCGGGGTCCGGGTCGTCGCGGGGAGGAGCCTCGGGTGCTGGGAACCGTTCTGGCGAGCGCACTTCTGCTGACCGGCGCCACCCCGGCCGTGGCCGCACCGGCGGTGGCCGAAACCGGCTGGACACCGGCCCCGATCGTCTGGACGCCGTGCCCGGACGACCCGGACAGCCCCACTCCGGCCGACGGCGAGTGCGGCACGCTGCAGGTGCCGCTGGACTGGAACTCCCCGGGCGGCCCGTCGATCTCGCTCGCGGTGGCCCGGCACCGCGCCACGGATCCCGCCCACCGCATCGGCGTGCTGCTGGCCGACTTCGGCGGCCCCGGCTCGTCGAACGCGGAACTCGCCGCGACCCCGAGCGTGTTCAGCCCCGAAGTCCGGGCCCGGTTCGACATCGTGGGCTTCGACGTGCGGGGAACCGGCCGCAGCGAATTCATCGAATGCCCGGTCACGGGCGAGCCGCCGGGCGACGAGCCGGCCGGGCCGGCCGAGTTCGCCGCGCTGCGGACCTCCAGCGAGCAGGCGGTTTCCGCCTGCCGCGCCCGCAACCTGCCCGTCTTCGACCACGCCGACACCGGCGTCAACGCCCGGGACATGGACGCGGTCCGCCGCGCGCTGGGCGAAACGCGGATCAGCTTCGTCGGCATCTCCTACGGCACGCTGCTCGGCCAGCAGTACGCCGAACAACACGGGGACCGGCTGCGGGCGATGGTGCTCGACAGCTCCGTCGACCACAGCGCCGGCATCGAGCGGTTCCTCGGCGACCGGGCCGCCGCCGCGGACGACGCGTTCCGCGAGTTCGCCGCCTGGTGCGACCGGACGACCACCTGCGTGCTGCACGGCCAGGACGTTTTCGCCGTCTGGCGGAAAGCCCTCGCGGTGACCGCCGGGACACCGCGGGCGCAGAGCGAGCTGCGCAACTGGGTGCTGGCGGACATGTACCACCCGAACTGGGACGACCTGGGCCGGGCGATCGCCGACACCGCGGCCGGGAACCCGCCGGTGACCGCGCAGTTCACCTACAACTACGACTCGATCCGCCTCGCGGTCGTGTGCCAGGACTTCGACCTCCGGATCCGGAACTTCGCCCAGTACACGACCTTGCACGCCGAAGAGCTGCGGCGCGGGCCGCTCATGCGCGGCAGCACGCTGAGCCACGGCGAAGCGATGGCGTGCCTGGGTGTCCACGGCCCGCCGTCGAACCCGCCCCACCGGCTGAGCATCCCGCGGGCGCCCCGGATCCTCCTGATGAACTCCCGCCACGACCCGGCGACCCCGTACGCGTGGGCGCTCGCGATCCACCACCAGGCCCCGGCGAACACGACGTTGCTGACGTACGAGGGCTCAGGACACGGCGTCCACGACAAGAACGCCTGCACCCGGTCGGCCATGGACCGCTACCTGCTGACCCTGGCGGCACCGGAGCACGACGTCAGCTGTCCGGCCTGACCGCCGCTACCAGCGGTAGTTGCGGCGCAGGGCCCGCTTCACGACCTTCCCCGTCGCGTTGCGCGGCAGCTCGTCGACGAACACGACGTCCCGCGGCACCGCGAAGCGCGCGAGACGTTCACGCACGTGGGACCGCACCGTGTCCGCGTCCAGCCGGGCACCCGGCACCAGCACGAGGTAAGCCGCCAGGCGCTGGCCGTACTTGGGGTCGCGGACGCCGACCACCGCCGCTTCGCGGACCTCCGGCAACGTGAGCAGGACTTCCTCCACCGGGGCCGGGGCCACGTTTTCGCCGCCGGACACGATCATCTCGTCCTCGCGGCCCTGGACGAACAACAGGCCGTTCGCGTCGACGTACCCGCGATCTCCGGTGTCCATCAGGCCGTCGCGGACGTCGAGCTGCTCGCCTTCGGTGTACCCGTCGAACAGCAGGCGGTTGCCGACGTAGAGCCGGCCGGTCGTGCCGGGTGGCACCGGGGTGCCCGCGCGGTCCAGGACGCGGATCGCGGTGCCGATCGGCGGGCGGCCCGCCGTGCCGCGGGCCGCGCGGAGGTCGCGTGGCCCGGCGATCGCCGCCCACGACACCTCCGTCGAGCCGTAGAGGTTGTAGAGGATGTCGCCGAAGGCGTCCATGAACTCCTCGCCCAGCCGGCCCGGCAGTCCCGCGCCGGAACTGGCCACCACGCGCAGCGAGGAGAGGTCGTAGCGGGCCCGCGTCTGCTCCGGCAGGTCCAGCAGCCGCCGCAGCATCGTCGGCACCGCGAACAACGCCGTGCACCGCTGCCGTTCGACCATCGACAGCGTTGCTTCCGGGTCGAAGCGGCGGGGCAGCACCAGCCCCGCCCGCAGCGCCATGCCGAGTTGCAGCGCGGCCAGGCCCCAGGTGTGGAACAACGGGGCGGCGACCAGGATCGGTTCGCCGGCCCGCAGCGGGATCTCCGACAGCACCGCGGCGGCGTCCGCGACGCTGTGCGGGGTCGGCCGGCGCGCACCCTTCGGCGGGCCGGAGGTGCCCGAGGTGAGCACGACGAGCCGGCCGGGCTTGCCCGGCGGGGCGATCCGGGCGGGCGGCTGCGCCTCGATCAGTTCTTCGATGGTCGGACCGTGCCACCCGTCGCCGGGCGGCCACGTCCACAGCTGCGGGATCTCGGCAGGCAGCTGCCCGCGCAGGGCGGCGAACTCGGCGTCGGCGAGCACGAGCTGGGAGCCGTGCCGCAAGGCGAACTCGGCGGCCTGGCCCAGCGCCAGCCCGGTGTTCATCAGGGCCACGTCCGCACCGAGCTTGCTGCAGGCGATCATCGCCTCGACCATCGCGTTGTGGTTGCGGCACATCAGCAGGACCCGCGACCCCTCGGTGATGTCGTAACGCTTCAGCACCGCGGCCAGCCGGGTGGTGCGGTCGTCGAGTTCGCCGAAGGTCCGTTCGGACCGCTCGTCGCACAGCGCGAGGGACTCCGGCGCGCGGCGCGCCACCGCCTCGTAGCCGCCGGCCAGGGTCGAGCCCCAGCGGCCCACCGACCTCAGCTGCCGCAGCGTGCCGGTGGGCTGGGCCGGGGTGAGCACCCCGGCCTTGACCAGGATCCGCGCGAACTCGCGCTTGGACGGGCGGGGCGGCAGCGAATCCGCCGCGGGGACGCCGCCGAGGTGGTCGCTGATCGCCGCGATCGCGTCCAGGATCCGCTGGCGGATCCGCGGGGCCGCCACCGAGCGGCCGTCGAGCAGCGTGAGCAGGACGGTGATCGCGCAGCCTTCGGACGTCGGCCGCAGCACGACGGACATCCGGTGCTGCCGGCCGGACCAGGCCAGGTGCTCGTTCCGGCGGTGGACGAAGATTTCGGCCTCGCCCTCGCCTCCGGCGCGGTAGCGGTAGCGGGCGCCCCGGCCGGTCGCCTCGGAAACCGGCTCACACGAAGTGATTCCGCGGACGAACCGCGGGTAGAGGTGCGGGCTGCCGACGATCGTCCACACCGCCGCGGGCGCGTGCGGCACGGTGACGGTGATTTCGAGGAGTTCCGGCTCCATCAGGACGCAACGGGAGGTTTCGCCGGCACGGTGGTCATGACTCGGCTCTCTCCCTTTGTCGCTCCGGGGTTCGGCCTTTCGGCCGGTACGCCGAGCATCCGTTTGCGCCGACCGCCCTGTCAACACACGGTCGCACGTTTCGATGTATTCAACCGTGAAGAGCAAGGGAAAACCGGTGAACCGCGAAAGTCTTCACACCCTGCTCACGCCGGCGCGGATCACCACGGCGGCGGCCCGGTACTGCCCCGGACCACCAGCGACACCGGCACGCGTTCGAGCGTCGCCGTCCGCACCCCGGACCTGAGCTCGCCGAGCAGGGTCCGCACCACCTGGCCGCCCAGCTCGGCGAACGGCTGGCGGATCGTGGTCAGCGGTGGCCAGAAACTCGCCGATTCCGCCATGTCGTCGAACCCGGCCACGCTGACCTCGCCCGGCACCGAACGACCGGACTCGTGCAGAGCCCGCAGCAAGCCGAGAGCCATCTGGTCGTTCGCCGCGAACACCGCCGTCACCGCGGGTTCGTCGGCCAGCACCCGGCCGAGCGTGTAGCCGGATCCGGCCGTCCAGTCCCCCACCACCGGCAACGGGACCCGCCGGTCGAACCGGGTGAGCGTCCGGCGCCAAGCGCGTTCCCGGTGCTCGGCCGCGCACGAATCCGACGGTCCCGCGATGTGCCAGACGGTCTCGTGGCCGAGCTTGAGCAGGTGCTCGGTCGCCAGCACCGCGCCCTGCGCTTGGTCGGCGTCGACCGTCGGATACCCGGCCCGCGCGTTCGAATCGACGACCACCACCGGGACGCCTTGCGGGAAAACGATTCCCGGCCAATCCAGGGCGTATTCCTCGACGAGGACGACGAGGCCGTCGACGTCGTGCGTCCCCAGTTCCCGGAACGCGTCGGTCACCGCGTCGCGGGTCGGTTTGCCCACGGACAGCAACGTGATCGTGTACCCCTCGGCCGCGGCCGCCTGCGCAATGGCGTCGAGCGTCCGGCTGTTGCCGAGCGTGGCCAGTGTCGAGGTGAGCACGCCGATCGACCGCCCCGGGTCCGGCAGCACGACCGCGGTGCCCCCGCGGAGGTGCCCTCTGGTCTGCTCTCGCACGCTGCCCACCCTCATCGGTCACGCCCGCGAAGAGTTCGCGTCGCGTCGAGGTCACCACACTGAGGAGCAATGTTCACCTTGACGTCGGCGACACCCCTGTTCGCGACGCTCGTCAGCCGCCCGCCATCCGCCGGCGGATGCGGCTCCCACCTGGGCGCCTTCGCTCCCGGACGGCACCGCCGGGCGGCGGCCCGCGCGACGGGTCCGTGAACAAGGTCACTAAGCGCCCGCTCAGTACGCCGCGGGCACTCCGGCGCCCGCTCACGCCGATTCCCGCACCACCAGCGTCGTCCCGAGCACCACGCGGTGCGGCTGCGCGGCCGTTCCGTCGATCACCGCGAGCAGCTCGCCCGCCGCCCGGGCGCCGAGCGCCTCGACCGGCTGGCTCACCGTCGTCAGGGGCGGGTCGGTGGTGCGCGAGATCGGCGCGTTGTCGAAGCCGACGACCGCAACGTCGTCGGGCACGCGGCGCCCGGCGCGGCGCAGGGCACGCAGCACGCCCAGCGCCATCACGTCGGACGCCACGAACACCGCGTCCAGGTCCGGTCTCCGGTCGAGCAGCCGCCGCATGGCGTGCTCGCCGGACGCCTGGCCGAAGTCGCCGTGGGCCACCGATCCCGGGTCGACGACGCCCGGGCCGCCGATCGCGGCGACGTAGCCGGCGAGCCGGTCCCGGCCCGGCGCCATGTCCTTCGGGCCGGCGACCGTCGTGATCCGCCGCCGCCCGGCGGCCTGCAGGTGCCGGACGGCCGCCGCGGCGCCCCCGCGGTTGTCGACGTCCACGTAGGTGTAGCGGGCGGGGTCGGCGACCATCGGCCGGCCGGCGCTGACGAGCGGGAGCTCCGCCCGCGACAACGCCGTGGTGCAGCGCGTGTGCGTGCTCACGAACAGGGCCCCGTCGACGTGCCCGCCGGCCAGGTACCGGAAGGTGGTGGCCTGGTCCGCCGCCTGCATCATCAGCACCACGACCTGCACGCCGGCCGTGGTGAGCTCCTGGTGGACGCCCCACATGATGCGGCCGAAGAACGGGTCGGAGAACAGCCGCGGGCCGTCCTCGCACAGCACGACGGCGACCGTGCCGGTCCGGGGCCCCTCGCCGGCCCGCGGCGCGCGTTGCCGGACGTAGCCGAGGGTGCGCACGGCCTGTTCGACCTGGCGCCGGGTCTGGGCACGCACTTGCGGGAATCCGTTGAGCACCCGCGACGCCGTCGCCGACGAGACACCGGCGGCCCGGGCCACGTCGGCCAGGGTCGGCCGCGGATCGGAAAGATCGAGAACGGTCATGGTCATCTCCGTGGGGACAGCACGCACCAAGGGTAGTGTTAGCGCTAACACTTCAGCGGAAAGCGAGCCGGACCGCCGATCGGATCGCCGACGGCCGCCGTGTGCACCACGGACTAGGGGGGATCGGCGCAATGGGCGCCGGAATACCGGTTCTCGGTCACGTCCGCACATCCTTGGGCGAGAGTGGTTCGAACGGGTGAGCCGCGGCCGCCGTCACGCATCCGGTGATCTTTTGACCGCTTCTCGGCAGCATTGATGCTGGAACCCGGCGCCCGATGTGTCAACCGGCTGCCGGAAAGTACCCGGAAATTTGTCACCATCGCCGCGGTGGGCGACCGCTCACCGGTACCGCGGGCCGATTCCGGCGGCGGCGCCCCACCCCTCCGGCTCAGTTGACTCGCCCGCCTGCCGCGCGACCGCCCGTTCCCGGGTCACCGAGCCCGACGAAGGCGTGCGCGGTTCCAGCCACGATCCGGTTCGTCGGTGGATCCACCGACGACCGGCAGGACACTGGAGGACCGACGTGCCGTTCACGCCGAGGTTCAGGCCGGAGTGGTGGTCGTTGGGTTCAACGGCGGCCAGGTCGACGGCGCGAACAGCACGCACCCGGCGCCGTCAGGAGTCGACGGGTGGGTCGGCCAGGTCGAGGATCCACGCGCTCCACGCCGTGTCGGCGCGCTGCTCCGGCAGCTCGAGGGCGGTCGACACCGTCTGGACGAGGCCCGTGGCGAAGAACGTCCGCACCCGCAACGCGTCCGCGCCCGTCAACCGGGCGATCGAGTCCATCAGGGCGAGGTGCCGGCGGCGGACCGCCTCGCGGACCGGCTCGTCCGCCGCCGCCGCGTAGCCCTGCAGCACCACCAGGCCGACCGTCGGATCGCTCTGCAGGAGCCGCACGTACGCCCCGCCGAGCGCGGCCAGCTTCGGCTCGGCACCGGCGAACGCCGCTTCGATGCGGTCGTAGGCGGCGTGCACGACTTCGAGGAACAGCTTCCGCTTGGAGCCGAACATCTGCACGATCCGCGGGTGCGAGATGCCGGCCCGGCCGGCGATGGCCTCCAGGCGGGTGCCCGCCAGCCCGTTCGCGGCGAACTCGGCGTCGGCCGCTTCGATGATCCCCGCCCGGCGCACCGCGGCGGGCAGGCGGGCCGGGCCGGCGTCGCTCACTGGTTCCCCGCGCCGCCGCCGAGCTGGCCGAGCACGAACTGGTTGTCGTACAGGCAGCGGTACGCGTGGATCAGCCCGTCCTCGCCCAGTTCCAGCCGGTCGTCGCCGTGGAACTCGACGCGGCTGCCGGTCTTGGCGAACGTGCCGGTGAAGCGCCAGGCGACGAGCACGGCGCGGCGGGTCACCTCGGTGTAGAGCCCCGTGCGCGTGAACGAGTAGTCCGGGTAGGCGCGCGCCATGTGCGTCACGAACTCGCGGATGGAATCGGGCCCGTGCGCGGTCTGCGCCAGCGCCGGTTCGTCGTAGACGAGGTCGTCGGCGCACATCGCGGCGACCGCGTCGGCGTCATGGCCGTTCCACGCCTTCTCCCACTGGTCGCACAGCGTTTCGGCCTCGTCGGCACTGAAAGTCGTCATGCGTTCTAACTTACAAGTAAGTAAGGAGTTACCACAAGACATCACATGTCTCACTGCCCGCACATCATCGAATTTGGCGAATCAGCCAATATTATGCAACTTCGATGTCTCCTTCGCAGCTATACATCATATGAATGCTAGACTGATTTTTCAGGTGCACTGTCCGAGGAGGACCATGGCGAGGTCGTTGACCGACGAAGCGATCGACCGGATCCGGGAGTTCGTCCGGTCCGGCCGGTTCCCGGCGGGCGCCAAGCTGCCCCCCGAACACGAGCTGGCCACCGAGCTGGGGATTTCCCGCAGCCCCACGCGGGAAGCCGTGAAGGCGCTCGCGCTGGCCAGGGTGCTCGAAGTCCGCCGCGGCGACGGCACGTACGTCACCAGCCTCGCGCCGAGCCTGCTCCTGGAGGGCCTCGGCAACGCGGTGGCGCTCATGCAGGACGGCAGCATCCTCGAGCTCACCGAGGTGCGCCGGCTCCTGGAGCCCGCGGCGACCGGCCTGGCCGCCACCCGGATCACCGACGCGCAGCTGCGGGCCGTCGGCGAACTGCTCGACGCGATGCACGACGCGGTCGAGGACGTCGAGCGCCTCACCGTGCTCGACGCCGCCTTCCACCGGGCGGTCGTCACCGCGGCGGGCAACGAGACCCTCACCGCGCTGCTGGACGGGATCTCCTCGCGCACCCTGCGCGCACGGGTCTGGCGCGGCACCGTCGAACGGGGCGCGACGCACGTGACGCTGGCGCAGCACAAGGCCATCTACGACGCGCTCGCCGACCGCGATCCCGCGGTGGCCACCGCCGCCGCGCTGATGCACGTCGACACGTCCGAACGCTGGCTGCGCGCGCACCTGGCCGAGGTCCGGGAGCTCGACGGCCGGGTGCCGTGACCGGAAACCGGTCACGGCACGCGGAATTCCGTCGAACAGAGACATCTCAACCAACGGAGAACGTCCACCGGAGGTTGGCGCTGCCGTCGTCGGACCACACCTTGAGCGGGGAGCCCGAGGGCACGGACCCGCCGCCGTCGAGGACCAGCCCGCTCGCCCGGTTCGCGATCACGCAGACACCGCCGCCGGTGTCGGTGATCGACCACTGCTGGCTCGCCGCGCCGGTGTAGCCGGACTGCACCGGGTTGCCGCCCGCGGTGGTCGCGCCCGCGCCGTCGATCACCAGGCCGTCGGTGCGGTTGGTCAGCTTGACGAACCCGTCGCCGGTGTCCTCGATGCCGAACTGGAGGTTCGTGCTGCCGTCCGGGGTCCAGACCTTCAGCGCGCTGCCCGCCGCGACCGCGCCGCCGCCGTCCACGGCCAGGCCGCTGGTGACGTTGACGATGCGGAACCACCGGGCGGGGTCGAACGCGATGCGCAGCGAGACGATCGTGTCGTTGAACCCGGAGGTGCGCAGATCCGGCGTCGCCGTCACGTACTTGCGCGGGGTGCCGGTGAGGTTGTCGCCGGGGTAGCCGATGGCCTGGTAGCCGTCTCCCGGCCAGATCGCGGAAATGGTCCTGGGCTGGATGTTCCTGGCCAGCAGCTGAGCCGCGGTGTAGCTGCCGGCCCCCAGCGCCGCGCTCGCGCCACGATAACCGACGTCGGCGAACACGGTCGCGCCGGACGCGGGGCCCACCGCCGGGATCCGGCCGTCGAACGTCAGCTTCAGCACGTAGGCGGGTGATTCGAACGGCTTCGCCGCCGGCAGGGTGACGTGCAGCGCGCTCGCGTCCTGGGTGTGCTTCAGCGCACCGGGAGCACCGAGCAGTTCGACCCGCCGCAGGCTGCTCAGGTCGATCCGCTTGCCGGACAGCGTGGTGATGTCCGCCGTGGCCCCGGGCCAGGCCAGCACGGTCGCGTAGAGCACACCGCCTGCCTTGTCGCGGGTGAACCGGAAGTCCTTGGCCGTGCCCACCTTCGGCGAGACGAACGAACCGCCGCCCATCTTGGTCGGGCCCTCGCCGTAGACGTCCCAGACGCGCGTCGAGTAGATCGACTCGCCGACGCGCCCGAGGTAGGTGCCGAAGTCGGCGAGCACGGCCCGCTGCTCGGCCGGGATGGTGCCTTCGAGCGTCGGCGAGATGTTGAGCAGCATGTTGCCGCCCTTGCTGACCCGGTCGATCAGCGCGTGGATCATCTGGGTGCTGGAGTAGTAGCCGATGCCCCGGGTGTAGCTCCAGCTGCTGCTGCTGATCGCGTCGTCGGTGAGCCAGTACGGCGTGACGATGTCGGCCGGCCCGCCGCGCTCGTAGTCGGCCACCTCGCCGGCGGTGGTGAACCCGTGGTCGAAGTGCTTGAACGTCGAGACGACGTCCTTGCCCCAGGTCTGCGCCTGGTTGTAGTAGTAGGCCAGGAATTCGAGGCGCTGCTGCTCCCCCACCGCGCACGGGCCGCTGTTGATGCAGTAGCCGGGTGAGTTCAGCGAGAAGTCCTGCCAGAGGATGTCCGGCTGCGCGCGGTCGATGACTTCCTTGAGCTTGGCCAGCCAGAGCGCGTCCTCGTCGGCGCGGGGCAGCTGGCCGTAGAGCTTGCGCAGGCTCGGGGTGGACTGTGGCGGCGCGAAGTCGTAGAAGCCGTTGTAGTTGAACGCGTGGTGCATCGCGACCAGCAGCTTCAAGCCCTGCCCGCGGATGGCCTTGCCGAACAGGTCGAGCAGGTTCAGCCGCGGCCCGCGCGCCACCGAGTTCCACTCGTTGACCGTGCTGTCCCACATCGAGAACCCGTCGTGGTGCTCGGCGACCGGGCCGGCGAACTTCGCCCCGGACGCCTTGACCACCCGTGCCCATTCCTCCGGATCGAACTGCCCGCCTTGGGAAACCAGCTTCGGCGCGAACTGCACGTGGTTGCCGGCCACGTCGGTGCCGCCGTCGATGAACCGGTCGTAGCCCCACACCGCGGGGTCGCCGTAGGTCGCCTTGTGGTGCTTGTTCTCGCCGCTGTCCGGGATGTACATGTTCCGGCCGTACCACTCGCTGCCGAACTCCGGGGTGGTGAACGCGCCCCAGTGCCAGTAGATGCCGAACTTGGCGTCCTGGAACCACTCCGGCGCGGGCGGGTGCCGGTCGACCGACGGCCAGGTGGGCTGGTACGGCTCGCCGGGTGCAGCGGCGGCCGCCGGGCCGGCCAGCGCGGGCGGCACGGCCGCGGCCGCGAGCCCGGCCGCCGCGAGCGCACCGAACTGCCTGCGGGACAACGGATTCTGGGTAGGGGGCGTCATTGCACTCTCCAGAGGGTGATGGGGAGCTAACCGGAAATCAGGCGGAGCAGCAGCTCGGACGGCACCTCGCGGCGGAAGGCGTCGAGGTTCGCCCGCAGTTGAGCGGCGCTCGTGACGCCGGCCAGGACGGAGGTGACGGCGGGGTGCGCGGCGGCGAACGCGAGCGCGCACGCGGCCAGGTCGTACCCCGCCGACGCGGCGACCTCGCGCATGGCCCGCGCGCGGGCCAGCAGGTCCGCCGGCGCCGGGGCGTAGTCGAACCACACGCCCGGCCGGGGGTCGATGAGCAGGCCGGAGTTGAACACCCCGCCGAGCACGACGTCGACCCCGCGCTCGCCGCAGAGGTCGAGCAGCCGCTCACCACTGCGGTCGAGCAGCGTGTACCGGCCGGCGAGCAGGACGACGTCGACGTCGAGCCGCTCGACGAACCGGGCGGGCATCTCCCACTGGTTCATCCCGACGCCGATCGCGGCGACCACGCCTTCGTCGCGCAGCCGGCACAGTTCCGGCCACGCCTCGTTCGCGGCTTGCTCTTCGTGGTCGTCGGGGTCGTGCAGGTACACGATGTCGACGCGGTCGAGGCCCAAGCGGTCGAGACTGCCCTCGATTCCCCGGCGAATGGCGTCCGCGGAGAAGTCGAAGACGCAGCCTTCGCCGGTCAGGGTCCGGCCCACCTTCGTCGACACCGTGAACGAACCCGCGGGCAGCCGCGCCAGCGCCCGGCCGAGCCGGCGCTCGGCCAGCCCGAAGCCGTAGTAGGGCGCGGTGTCGAAGTACCGGATCCCCGCATCGGCCGCCGCGGCGATGACCTCCGCAGCGGCTTCGTCGTCGATCTCCTCGAAGACGTTGCCCAGGCCCGCGGTGCCCAGGCCGAGGTCCGCCATCAGGTCTGCCGCTTGCCGCTGGTGATGCGGGACATCACCAGCGCGATGAGGATGATGGCGCCGTTGAGCGCGCCGATCCACTGGGCGGGCACGCCGGCCAGAGTCAGCACGTTCTGGATCATGTACAGCAGCAGGATGCCGGTGAAGGCACCGAAGAGCGTGCCCCGGCCGCCGTTCAGGCTCACCCCGCCGATCACGGCGGCGGCGAACACCGTGAAGATGTAGCCGTTGCCCTGCGCCGCGGCCACCGACGCGAGCCGGCCCGAGAGCAGCAGCCCGCCGAGCGCGGCCAGCACGCTGGCCCCGATCAGCACGATCCACACGATGCGGTCGGTCCGGATGCCCGCGGCCTTCGCCGCGTCTTCGTTCCCGCCGATCGCGTACAGGCTGCGGCCGAACCGGGTGTAGCCGAGCAGGACGATCCCGCCGGCGAACAGCAGCACGCAGATCCAGATCGACGCCGGGATCCCGGCCCACAGCGTGGTGCCGAGGTAGAGCACCGAATCGGGCAGCCCGAAGAACGTCTGGCCGCCGGAGATCCCGGTCAGCAGGCCGCGCAGCACGATCAGCATGCCGAGCGTAACGACGAACCCGCTCAGCCCGAACCGGACGATCAGCAGGGCGTTGAGCGCCCCCACCACCACGCCGACCAGGAGCACCACCGGCACCGCCGTCCACGACGGCAGCAGCCCGAGCGAATGACCGCCGCCGATCGTCAGCCAGGCCGCCACGCCCGGTGCGAGGCCGAAGGTGGATTCCAGCGAGAGGTCCATCTTGCCGACGACCAGGACCATCGTCTGGGCGAGCACCAGCAGGGCGATCTCCGACATCGTCTGCAGGATGTTGATCACGTTGTCGTACTGGAGGAACACCGGGTTCACCAGCTGGCCGACGACGGCGATCGCGATGATCCCGGGCACCAGCGCGAAGTCGCGCAGGCGGGCCAGTGCGATGCGCCGGGGCGGCCGGGCGGTGCCGGATCCGGTCCGCGGCGGGACGTCCACCGCGGCGGGGCTTTCAGGCATCGAGGTCGACTCCTTCCATGGCGGCCACGACCTCGCGGTCCTGCCAGCCTGCGGGTATTTCGGTGGCGAGCCGGCCGTGCACCACGACCAGCAGCCGGTCGCACACGCGCAGGTCGTCCAGTTCGTCCGAGGCGATCAGCACCGCGGTGCCCGCCGCGGCGGCCTCCGCGACCTTGCCCAGGAGGAACTCCTTCGACCGCACGTCGACCCCGGCGGTGGGGGTGATCAGCACGAGCAGGCGGGGATCGCCGGCCAGCGCCCTGGCCATGACGACCTTCTGCTGGTTGCCGCCGGACAGCGCGGACACCGGCAGCTCCGGGCCGGGGGTCTTCACCGCCAGCCGCGTGATCAGCTTCCCGGCGAGCCGGTCGCGCAGGCCCGACCGGACGAAGATGCCGGGGCCGAGCCGGTCCATCACGCTCATCGTGGTGTTGTCCGCAATGGACATCTCCGGCACGAAACCCTGGTGGTGGCGGTCTTCCGGGACGAAGCCCACGCCCGCGGCCAGCGCGGCCGGGACGTCGCCGGGCCGAGGTCGGGAGTCCCCGACGAAGACCGTGCCGGAGGTGGGTTTGCGCAGCCCGGCCAAGGCCTCGGCGAGCTCGGTCTTGCCGCTGCCGCCCGACCCGGCCAGCCCGACGATCTCCCCGGGCGCGACGTCGAACGACACGTCCGCGAAGTACGGGGCGAGGCTGAGGTCGGCCACACGCAGCACGGGTTCGAGGCCGTGGCGGGCCGAGGACGTCCGCTCCTGCACCGTGACGGCGTTCTCCCCGGTCATCGCGGCCACGAGGTCGGCCTTCGGCAGCTCGGCGACCGGCGCGGTGAGGACGTGCCGGGCGTCCCGGTACACCGTCACCGTGTCGCAGATTTCGTACACCTCCTGCAGGTGGTGGCTGATGAACAGGAACGTGACGCCTTGCCGCTGCAGCTCGGCGATGTGCCCGAACAGCCGGGTGATCGCGGCCCCGTCGAGCTGCGCGGTCGGCTCGTCGAGGATGACGAACCGGGCGCCGAACGACAGGGCCCGCGCGATCTCCACGAACTGCCGCTGTTCCACGCTCAGCTCCCGCGCCGGCCGGTGCACGTCGACGTCCACCGACCAGCGCTCGAGCAGCTCGGTGGCCGAGCGGCGCAGCGCGGCCCAGCGGACGAACCCGCCGCGGGTCTCCTGCCGGTTGAGGAACAGGTTCTCCGCCACCGACAGCTCGGGGATGATCGTCGACCGCTGGTACACGCAGGCCACCCGGGCGCGCCAGGCGTCCCGGTCGGCCAGTGCCGGAGCCGGTTCCCCGTCGAGCCGCACGGTTCCGGCGTCCGGCTCGGTCAGTCCGGTGAGGACGGACACCAGGGTCGACTTGCCGGCCCCGTTGCGGCCGACGAGTGCGTGCGTCTGTCCGGGTAGGACAGTCAGGTCGGCCTCGTCCAACGCGACCGTGGCGCCGTAGCGCTTGACCACCTGACGGGCCTCGACGACCGGCACGGTGTTCATGTTCGGTTCCTCTCCGAAAACCGCCTCAGCTCTTGCTGTTGCCCCACAGGGACTGGTCGTCGACCTTGACGCTGCTCACCGGCCCGAACTTGGCGCCGTCCGCGGTGACCAGCGGCGCGGCCAGCTGGTCCTCCATCAGGCCGTCGCGGACGGCGATGATGGTGCTGTCGTGGTCGGTCTTGCCCGCCGCCGGCGTCTTGCCGGCGATGGCGTCCTTGACGTACTGCAAGGCGTACTTGGCGAACAGGTCCGCGGGCTGGGACACGGTCGCGTCCATCTCGCCGGCCCGGATCTTCGCGAGTTCCTCGGGAATGCCGTCGTTGGACACGATGAACACGTGCTTCGGGTCGCTCGCCGGAACCGCCAGGCCGCGCTGCTTGAGCAGCTGCAGCGTGCCGGACAGGGCGAAGCTGGACTGCATGTAGACGCCCTTGATGTCCGGGTTCGCCGTCAGCCGGGTCTGCAGCTTCTGGGCGGCGGTGTTGGCGTCCCAGTTGGTGGCCTCGCCGAACACGGTGATGCCCGGGAAGTTCTTCTTCATGCAGTCGTTGAAGGCTTCGGTGCGGTCCCGGCCGTTGATCGAGGCGAGGTCGCCCTGCAGCATGACGACCTTGCCCTGGCCGGCGAGCTTGGTGCCGAGGAACTGGCAGGCCTTCTCGCCGTAGGCGCGGTTATCGGCCCGCACGACCATGTAGACGTTGCCTTGGTCGGGGCGGGTGTCGACGGACACGACCGGGATCTTCTTGCCCGCGAGCTGCTGCAGCGTCGGGATGATCGCCGCGGTGTCCTGCGGCGCCATCACCACGCCCTTGACGCCCTGGCTGATCATCGTCTGCACGTTGGCCGTCAGGTTCGCGACGTCGTTCTGCGAGTTCGTGGTCTTGAGGTCGAGCCCGAACTGGCCGGCGAACTGGGGCACGTACTTGATGTAGGCGTTCCAGAAGTCGGTGTCCGAGCGCGGGTAGTCGACTCCCACGACGGTTTTGCCGCCCGGAGCGGCGGTCGAACCGCCGCCGCTGCAGCCGGCCAGTGCGGCCGCGGACAGGACGCCGGCTGTGACGACAGCGGCGGCACGCAGGTGCTGGAACTTCATGACCTCTCCTCGTTGACAGGTTTCGGGCGAAGCCGCAGGCCGGACATCCCGCCGTCCACGGCGAGATCGGTGCCGGTGGTGGCGCCGGCGTCCGGGCCGGCCAGGTAGCAGATCGCCGCGGCGACCTCGTCGGCGGTGACGAGCCGCCCGGTGGGCTGGCGCGCGGCGAGCGCGGCCAGCTCGGCGTCGGGATCATCGGCCGTGGCCAGCAGCCGGTCGATCCACGGGGTGTGCGCGGTGCCGGGATTCACGCAGCAGACGCGGATCCCCTCGGCCAGGTGGTCGGCGGCCATCGCGCGGGTGAGCGCGAGGACCGAACCTTTCGTGGCGCTGTAGAGCGCTCGTTGCGGCAGCCCGGCGGTCGCCGCGATCGAGCAGGTGTTCACGATCGCCGCCGCGGGCGACGCGCGCAGGTGCGGCAGGGCCGCACGGGTCACCCGCACCATCCCCACCACGTTGACGTCGAACACGCGGTGCCACTCCGCGTCGTCGTTGCCCTCGACGGTTCCTTGCGCGCCGATCCCGGCGTTGTTGACCAGGACGTCCAGGCCACCGAGGTGGTCCACCGCGGCGGCGACCGCGGCTCGCACCGAACCGTCGTCCGAGACGTCGGCCCGCACCCCGGTCAGGGGTTCTTCGACCTTCTCGTTCAGGTCGAGGCAAACGACCTGTGCGCCCCGCCGGGCGAGCATCCGCGCGGTGGCGAGCCCGATCCCGGAGGCTCCGCCCGTCACGAGCGCCCGGAAGCCGTCGAACTCCCCGCCGCTCACGCGACCACCACCGCGTCGCGCTGCCAGACCGGGCCGTCGGGAAACCGGTACCGGGCCACGGATTCGGTGTGCAGCCGCGCCCCGAGTCCCGGTTCGACCGGGGCCAGGTAGCGGCCCCGCTCGATCCGCACCGGGTCGACGAAGTGCTCGTGCAGGTGGTCCACGTACTCGATGACCCGGTCGGTCTGGGTGCCGCTCACCGCGACGAAGTCGAACATCGCCAGGTGCTGCACCATCTCGCACAGCCCGACCCCGCCGGCGTGCGGGCACACCGGGACGCCGAACTTCGCGGCCAGCAACAGGATCGCGACGTTCTCGGTGACCCCGGCGACCCGGCTCGCGTCGAGCTGGAGGACGTCGATCGCCTCCGCCTGCAGCAGCTGCTTGAACATCACCGCGTTGTGGGTGTGCTCGCCGGTGGCCACCTTGATCGGCGCGACCGCCCGGCGGATCGCCGCGTGGCCGAGCACGTCGTCGGGCGAGGTCGGCTCCTCGATCCAGTACGGGTCGAACTCGGCGAGCGGGCGCAGCCATTCGATGGCCTGCCCGACGCCCCAGGCCTGGTTGGCGTCGATGGCGATCCGGACGTCCGGCCCCACGACCTCGCGCGCCAGCCGCAGCCGGCGGACGTCCTCGTCGAGGTCGGCGCCGACCTTGAGCTTGATCTGGGTGAACCCGTCTTCGACCGCCTCCTTCGCGAGCGCCGCCAGCTTCTCCGGCGAGTACCCGAGCCAGCCGGGAGTCGTGGTGTAGGCGGGAAAACCGGAGTCCAGGAGTTCGGCCTGGCGCGCCGCGCGGCCCGGTTCGGCACGGCGGAGGATGTCGAGGGCTTCGCCAGGGGTCAGCGCGTCCTGCAGGTACCGGAAGTCGACCAGGCCGACCAGTTCCTCCGGCGGCATTTCGGCCAGCAGCCGCCACACCGGCTTGCCTTCGCGGCGGGCCCGCAGGTCCCAGGCCGCGTTGACGATCGCCGCGGCGGCCATGTGGATCGCGCCCTTGTCCGGGCCCAGCCACCGGAGCTGGCTGTCGCCGGTCAGCCGGCGGGAAAAGGCGCCGAGGTCGGCGAGCGCGTCGCTCACCGGCATCCCGACGACCAGGGGCACGAGCGCCCGGACGGCGGCGACCTCGACGTCGTTGCCGCGGCCCACGGTGAAGGCGAGCCCGTAGCCCTCGTCGCCGTCGCTCGTGCGGATCGTCACGTAGGCCGCCGAGTAGTCGGGTTCCGGGTTCATCGCGTCCGACCCGTCCAGGCTCAGCGAAGTCGGGAAGCGCACGTCCACGGCGTCGATCGCGCTGATCACTTCGGCCAACGGGTCCACCTCTCATTCGGCGCAGACAACATATGTATGGCTACGCGCTGACCCATGGATTGTCCAGAGCAGGTCCGTAACACGGCAATAACTTGGACTTACAGTGATTGTCTACTACGCAACGTGATTTAACGTATGATGACTTCACCAACCTTTGAAAGAGACATCATACGTCTGCTACGGTCCGAGGCCATGCGCTTCCAACGCCTCGGCGACCGCGGCCACGAGATCCCCGTCGTCCTCGACGAAACCGGTGCGGCGCGGGACCTGCGGTCGCTGACCCCGGACGTCGGCGGCGCTTTCTTCGCCGCCGACGGCGTCGCGCGGGCGCGGGCGGCGCTGCGTGAGGGCACCCTGCCCGTCCTGGACGCCACCGGCTTGCGCGTCGGCGCCCCGGTGGCCCGGCCCGGCCTGCTCGTCTGCATCGGGCTGAACTACTCCGACCACGCCGCGGAAACCGGCGCGCAGCCGCCCGCCGAGCCGGTGGTGTTCCTCAAGGCCACCAACACGATCGTCGGCCCGCACGACACCGTGCTCATCCCGCGCACCAGCACCCGGACCGACTACGAGGTCGAACTCGCCGTGGTGCTCGGCGGCCGGGCGCGGTACCTCTCGACGCCGGAAGACGCCGACGCGGTCATCGCCGGGTACGCCGTCTCGAACGACGTCAGCGAGCGCGACTTCCAGCACGAACGCGGCGGCCAGTGGACCAAGGGCAAGTCCTGCGAGACGTTCAACCCGCTCGGGCCCTGGCTGGTCACCCCGGACGAGGGCGGCGACCCGCAGGACCTCCGCCTGCGGCTGGCCGTCAACGGGCAGCCGCGCCAGGACGGCACCACGCGGAACATGCTCTTCGGGGTCCGGCACATCGTCTGGTACCTCAGCCAGTTCATGGTGCTCGAGCCGGGCGACGTCGTGAACACCGGCACGCCGGCGGGCGTCGCCTTCGGTGCCAACGACTTCCCCTACCTGTCCGAAGGGGACGAAGTGACGGTGGACATCGACGGCCTCGGCCGTCAGCACCACGAGATCGGCCGGGCGTGACCGGCCGGCGCGTCGACGCGCACCACCACCTGTGGCAAACCTCCGTCCGCCGCCACGCGTGGCTGGACGGTGACGACACCGCCGCGATCCGGCGCGACTTCACCCCGGACGACCTGCGCGCGGCCGCCCTGGGGATCGACGCGACGGTGCTCGTCCAGGTCCTGCCGGACTTCGAGGAGTCCGTCGAGTTCCTCGCGACCGCGGCCGCGGAGCCGCTCATCGCCGGCGTCGTCGGCTGGATCGACCTCACCGGCTCGCCGTCGGAGGACCTCGAACGGCTGCGATCGGCGCCGGGCGGCGAACTGCTGGCCGGCATCCGCCACCTCGTCCAGGCCGAGCCCGACCCCCGCTGGCTGGAACGGGAAGACGTGCTGGCCGGGCTCGCGGCGGTGCGCGACGCCGGGCTGGTGTACGACCTGCTCGTGCTGCCCCACCAGCTCCCGGCGGCCACCGCGGCGGTCCGGGCGCTGCCGGAGCTCACCTTCGTCCTCGACCACCTCGCGAAACCGCCGATCGCCGCCGGGCAGCTGGAGCCCTGGGCGACCGGGCTGGCCACCCTGGCCCGGGAACCCAACGTCGTCGCCAAGCTGTCCGGTCTGGTGACGGAAGCCGGCCGGCCGTGGCGGGTCGAGGATCTGCGGCCGTACGCGGAAACCGCGCTCGCCGCGTTCGGCCCGGACCGGCTGATGCTCGGTTCCGACTGGCCGGTGTGCCTGCTCGCGGGGACGTACGCGCAAGTCATGGACGCCGCCGACAGCCTCCTGGACGGCCTGACACCGGCCGAACGCGACGCCGTCCGCGGCCAGACCGCGAGCCGCGTCTACGGGCTGGCGCCATGACGGCCCGGACCGTCCGGCTCGCCTACGGTGAAACCGGTCTCGAGCTGGCCATCGATCCGGCGGTCACCACGGTCGTGACGCCCGTGCACCACCCGGTCGCCCAACCCGCGGACGTCCTGCTGCGCCGGGCGCTGCGGGAACCGGTCGCCGGGCCGCCGCTGCGCGACCGGGTGCGGCCGGGGCAGACGGTCGCGATCTCGGCGTGCGACGGAACCCGGCCGCAGCCACGGGAACTGATGATCCCGGCGATCCTCGCCGAGCTCGACGGCATCGTCCGTCTCGAAGACGTCGTCGTCCTCGTGGCCACCGGCACCCACCGCGGCAACTCCGCCGCCGAGCTGCGCGCGATGTTCGGCGACGAAATCGTCGACACCGTCCGGATCGTGAACCACGACGCCCGCGACCGCGCGAGCCTCACCTGGCTGGGCCGCCACGGCGACGACGTCCCGGTGTGGCTGAACAGCGAGTGGGTGGCTGCCGACGTCCGGATCACCACCGGGTTCGTCGAACCCCACTTCTTCGCGGGCTTTTCGGGCGGCCCCAAGCTCGTCGCACCCGGGCTG
Organism: Amycolatopsis mediterranei; assembly: GCF_026017845.1. Classification (NCBI taxonomy): domain Bacteria; kingdom Bacillati; phylum Actinomycetota; class Actinomycetes; order Pseudonocardiales; family Pseudonocardiaceae; genus Amycolatopsis; species Amycolatopsis mediterranei. Next base: position 3,502,733 of record NZ_CP100416.1, on the reverse strand, counting down.
GCGGCCCTGGAAACCGTGCTGGTGCTGCACGACGCCCGCCGGATCGGGCACGCCAACGCCACCTGGGGGGTCACCGAAGGCAATCCCGTGCACGACGACGTCCGCGCCATCGCCGCGGCCACCGGCGTCACCTTCGCCCTCGACGTCATCCTCAACCGTGACAAGGCGGTCATCGGGGCCTTCGGCGGCGACCTGCTCGCCATGCACGCGACCGCGGCCCGCGCCGCCCGCGACGTCGCCATGCGGCCGGTACCGGCGCCGTTCGACGTGGTGGTGACGACCAATTCCGGATATCCCCTCGACCAGAACCTCTACCAGTCGGTCAAAGGGATGTCGGCGGCGCACCGGATCACCAAGCCGGGCGGGACGATCGTGTGCGCCGCGGAGTGCCGGGACGGGTTCCCCGACCACGGTTCCTACCGCGAAGTCCTCGCCTCGGCGAGTTCCCCGGCGGCCCTGCTCGCGGAGATCGCGGCCCGCCGGGAGACCGTGCCCGACCAGTGGCAGGTCCAGATCCAGGCGAAGATCCAGGACGACTGCCGGGTCGTCATGCACACCGGCACGCTCACCGAAGCCGACCTCGCGACGGCGCACCTGACCCGGACCACCGACATCGCGACCACTGTGGCCGAGGCGCTCGACCGGGCCGGGCCGGGCGCGCGAGCGTGCGTGCTCCCGGAAGGCCCGCTCACGATCCCGTACGTGCCGGCATGAGCACCGCCGACCTCGGGTTCGCGCGCGTCGACCTGGACCGCGAACACCGTCAAGGACTTCCGGAAGTCGTTTACGGGCCGGGGAAGACCCCGGCGCAGATCGCGGCCATCGTGCGGACCCTGCTCGCGCACAACACCGGGCCGGTGCTGGTCACCCGGGTCGACGAGGAGCCGGCTCGTGCGGTGCTGGCCGAGGTCCCCGGCGGCCGCTACGCCCCCGGCGCGCGGCTGCTGGTCTGGCGCCCGGCCTCGGCGACCGCCTTCACGGTCGCGGTGGCCGCCGCCGGCACCTCCGACGGGCCGGTCGCCGACGAGGCCGCCGAAGTCGCGGCGGCCATCGGTCTGGACGTGCGGACGGTCATCGACGTGGGCGTGGCGGGTATCCACCGTCTGCTGGCCGAAACGGAACGGCTGCGCGAGGCCGACGCGGTCATCGTCGTCGCGGGCAAGGAGGGCGCGCTCGCCTCGGCCGTCGGCGGGCTGGTCGCCTGCCCGGTGATCGCCGTTCCCACCTCGACCGGGTACGGCGCGGGCCTCGAAGGCGTGACCGCGCTGCTCGCGATGCACGCCTCCTGCGCGGCCGGCATCACCGTCGTCAACATCGACTCCGGGTTCGGCGCCGCCATGGCCGCGTTCCGGCTCGCCCACGTCCTGCGGAGACCCCGATGACGATCTGCGTCATCACGCCGTTCACCGGCCTGGCCGGGGACATGCTGCTGGCCGCCCTGGTCGACGCCGGCGCGCCACTGGAGCGCATCCGGGCCGCCGTCGCCACCAGCGGGCTGACGGGGTGGGACCTGCGCGTGGAGTCCCTGCTCACCCACGGGCTGACCGCGGCTCGCGCGCTCGTGGCCGTCGCCGACGACGCGACCAGCCGTTCCGCGGCCGAGCTGATCGCCATGGCCGGGCGGGTCGAGCCCGCGCCGGTCGCGGAACGAGCCGTTGCCGCCCTGCGCGCGATCGCCGAAGTGGAAGGCAGGCTGCACGGGGAAGCGCCCGAGCGCGTCCACCTCCACGAACTCGGCGGCCACGACACGCTCGTCGACGTCATCGGCGTCTGCGCCGCGCTCGACGCCCTGGAAGTGTCCACTGTGTACTGTGGCGCGCTCCCCCTCGGCACCGGCACCGTCCGCGGTGGCGTTCTCCGGAGGCACCGACTCGGCGCTGGTGCTCGCGGCCGCCGTCCGCGCCCTCGGCCCGGCGGACGTGCTCGCCGTGACGGCGGATTCCGCGAGCCTGGCCGCGGTCGAATTGGCCGGCGCGCGGCGGATCGCGGCCGAGCTCGGGGTCCGCCACCTCACCCCGGAGACCGGCGAGCTGGCCGAGCCCGGGTATGCGGCCAACGGGCGTCAGCGCTGCTACTTCTGCAAGACCACGGTGCTCACGACGATCGCCGAAGTGGCCGTCGCCCACGGGTTTCCGGCGCTGGCCACCGGCACGAACGCCGACGACGCCGTCGACCCGTTCCGGCCGGGCATCCGCGCGGGGGACGAACTCGGCGTGCACACGCCGCTGCGGACGCTCGGTCTGTCCAAAGAGGACGTCCGGGCCATCGCCCGGCGCTGGGGGCTGGCCTGGGCGGACAAACCGGCCGCGCCCTGCCTGGCGAGCCGGGTCCGCTACGGCATCCCGATCACGACGGCCACGCTGGCCCGGATCGAGCAGGCCGAATCGGTGGTGCGCGCGGCCCTGGACGAGCGCGGCCTGCGCTACCGCGACGTGCGGGTCCGCGACCTCGGCGGCACGGCCCGGATCGAGCTCGACGCCGCCGTGGCCGCCGAAGTCCACGACGATCCGCGGCTGCTCGATGCCGTGCGGACGCTCGGTTTCACCGATGCCGCCGTCTCGTCCTTCCGCTCCGGCGCCCTCAACCACGAGCCGGACTGACCTCCGGCCGAGCGAGCGGTCAGGCGCCGTGGTTTGCCGCGCGGGTGGCCCGTCCCGCCAGTTCCGCGAAGGCCGCCCGCAACTCCGGTGGGCCGACCACCTCGATCTCGCACTCGAAGCGCAGCAGACCAGCGGCGAGCGCCGGCCACGACCAGGAGCCGGTCAGCAGCCGGGTCTTCCCGAAGGCGACCTCCTCGACGACCCCGTCGCCGGCGAACGGCGCCACGTAGGCGGTGGGAAGGTCGAGGACCACTTCGCCCCGGCACGGCCAGACGTCGGCGGTGGCGGAGCCCTTGAACCGGGCGGCGAGGAACGTCGCGACGTCACCACCGGGCACCTCCCGCGGGGTGAACCGCGGCCCGTTCGGCACGCGCAGCCGCAGCCGGTCCACGCGGTAGGTCCGCCAGTCCTCCCGGACCGCGTCCCAGCCGATCAGGTACCACCGTCCACTCCGGACGACGAGGTGGTGCGGCTGCACCCGCCGGGGCGGCCGGGGACCCGGGTCCGCCGCCGGTGCCTCGTAGTCGAACCGCACTTCCTCGGTGGCCCGGATCGCCAAGCTCAGCGCGAGCAGGATGTCCGTGTCGACCTGGACCGCGGAACCGCCGGCCGCGGCGATCTCGAGCACGTCGACGCGCTGCCGCAGCCGCGACGGCATCACCTGCCGCACGGTGGCCAGCGCCCGCGCGGCGGCTTCCTCGATCCCCGCACCGGTCCCGACGGCGATCCGCAGCGCCACCGCGAGCGCGACCGCCTGCTCTTCGTCGAACAGCAGCGGCGGCATCTGTCCCCCGGCTTCGAGCCGGTAGCCGCCGTCCGGCCCCTTGACCGCCTGGACCGGGTAACCGAGCTCGCGCAGCCGGTCGACGTCCCGGCGCACGGTCCGCTCGCTGACACCCAGCCGGCCGGCCAGCAGCGCGCCTGGCCAGTCGCGCCGGGCCTGCAGCAGGGACAGCAGCGAGAGCAGGCGACCCGAGGTCGCCGTCGAGGAAGCGACCGGCATGACTTCCATGGTGCCACGAGAAGCGGACGTTCCCTGGCCGCTACTGCTGCGATCGTGGCCTGGTCGCCGGAACCCCTCCGGCGGCGGGACACCTCGAAAAGGACCGGAACACATGTCGCTCACCGCAGTCGCCCACCTCAACTTCACCGGCCAGGCCCGCGAGGCGCTCGAGTTCTACCGGTCGGTCTTCGGCGGCCAGGCCACCGTCGTCACCTACGGCGACTTCGGCATGCCCGCCGGGCTGCCCGACGCGGACAAGGTGGTGTTCGGCCAGGTCACCGCGGACAACGGCTTCAGCGTCATGGCCTACGACGTCCCCGGCACCGACGGCCCGGCCACCCCGGCCGCGCCCACCACCCGCCGCGAGAACGGCACGACGATCACCGAGGAGCCGTTCTTCCTGTCCGTCCGCGGCGCCACCGTCGACGAGGTCTCCCCCGTGTGGAAGAGCCTCGCCGAGGGCGCGACCGTCATCGAAGAATTCGGGCCGGCCCAGTGGGCCCCGGCGTTCGGCATGCTCGTCGACCGCTTCGGCGTCACCTGGATCATCGACGTCGCCGCCGAATACCAGGGCTGATCCTTCCCCGGCGGGGGGGGGGGGGCGGCCCCCCCCCCCCCCCCCCCCCCCCCGACCGCACTCTCAGTTGCTGTTGCCCGGCTTCCAGCCGAGGTAGTTCGCGAAGTAGCCCTGGCGGGCGTGGCCGATCGCGCCGTTCACGCTGGTCGCCCAGACTCCGCCGCTGCCGTCGGCGATGCCGACGTGGCCGTACGACGAGATGTTCCAGAACACGAACGCGCCGCGGGGCGGGGTGCCCGTCGTGTGGCGGGCGCCGTCCGACGAACGCCAGTGGTCGATCGCGCTCGCGTGGTGGGTCACGCGGTCCCACGCCAGTCGGACCGCCTTCTCGCAGTAGCCCTGGTAGGCCGTGCTGCCGGTGCGGCTGGAGAACCAGGCGATCGCCTGGCTGGCGGTCCGCGCCGCGGCCAGGTCCGCCGCCGAGTCGGTGATCACCGCGCCCGGGTCGGCGATGTCCGCGGCCGTGACCTCGGAATAGACCTCCGACGGTGCGGCGGTGGCGGCCGAAGCGACGGTCGCGCCGCCGAAGAGCAGGGCGGCCGACAGCGCGGCCGCCTGGCAGATCATTCGCATGGGTGTCTCCCTCAGTAGGCCGGGGCGGGCGTCCCGGCGTCGACGGGGAGAACCCTGCGCGCCGCCGCTACACCGCCACTACACCGCCGCTCTCGCGTCGCGCGGAGGCTCCGCCCGCCGGACCAGGACGCCACCCCTCGGCGCGACGACCGGGGCCGCCGGAATCCGTCCGGCGCCCCCGGGCCGATGCCGGAATCCGGCGTCCCGGAACTGCCGGGATCCGCCGGAATCGTTTTCCGCCAACGCAATCCTCCCTTGGTAGGTACCGGATGACCGTGCCGGGAGCGGAGTATTCCGTGCCACCACGTCGAATCGTCACCGGCTGGAGGAGTATTTCGTGAAATCCATCTCAGGAGTCCTGTGTGGACTCACCGCGCTCGCGGTCGTCGGGCTGTCGGCCCCGGCGCCTGCCGTCGCGGCCGCGGCGCGAACCGATCTCGGGATCACCATGCAGGCGCAGCAGAAGGACCAGTGGTGCTGGGACGCCAGCGGCAACACGATCGCCGCCTATTGGGGATACTCCCTGACCCAGACCCGGTTCTGCCAGGTCGCGCACAACGAATCCGGCAGCGACTGCGCCAACAACCAGGGCTACCTGTCCGACCAGCAGCGCGTGTTCCGCTACCTCGGCTTCACGAACGCCGGGACGTACAACTCGAGCGGCCGGACGCTTTCCTTCACCGGCGTCAAAACCCAGATCGACGCCGGGAAGCCGGTCGGCACGCGGATCGGCTGGCGCTCCGGTGGGGGCCACATGCACGTGCTCTACGGATATGACAATTCCAGCGGCACCACCCGCGTCGAATACGGCGACCCGTGGCCCGGCAACAGCCGCTACAACTCGATGAACTACGACACCTACCGCTCGAACAGCCAGTTCCAGTGGACCCACACGCTGTACGGGATCGAGGGATGAGCATGCTGCGGAAAGTCTTGGGCGTGGCCGTTCTGGCCGGCGCCGCAATGCTCACCACGGACGGCGCCGCAAGCGCGGCAAGCGGGCCCGACGGCGCGCCGACCGCCGCCGACACCGCGGCCATCGGCCAGGTCACGAGCGGCCCGGCCACCCTCGGCCGCCTGGCGACGACGAAGTTCCCCGGCAGCCACGCGGCGGCCGCGGCGGGGCAGCAGACCGCCGACCCGGGGATGCAGGTGCCGGTCTTCGAGCCGACCGCGGCGTTCGTCACCGGGAAGTCGGACGTCCCCGCCGCCCTCGCCTACGTCGCGGTCCCGGCCCGAACCGGCGACGGCACCGCCGCCACGGTGTGGGCGGAGCGGCAGGGCCCGGCCTGGACCGTCGTGAACGTCGCCTCCGGTGACTACGAGCGGCAGTACGCCCAGGCCGCGGCCGGCGGCTACCTCCTGCACGAGCCGCAGGTCAACGCCTGGTACGCGGTGCACGGCGACGCCGTGACGGTGCTGGACGGCTCGGTCACCGGCCTGGCCGCGGGCACGAAGGTGTCCCTCGGGCAGTACCGCACGGCGCTGCACGAGCGGTACGCGGACAAGCTGCCGGGCTCGGCCTACGACCGCGACGGCGCCGGCGGTGGGTACGGCGGCCGCGAACGCGCGGTGCCCGCGGCGGACCCCGCCGACGTGCCGGTGCTGCCGTTCGCGCTCGGCGGTGTCCTCGTGCTGGTGGCCGGCGCGGCCGTGGTGCCGCGCCTGCGGCGGCGGTAGGGACGACGAGGGGCCGCCGGACCCACCGGCGGCCCCTTGGCAGCCGATCATGACCAGGTCACAATGCGCCATGCCCGTTTCGCCCGGTGCGCCGCCGGAAGCGGCGCGCCCGGGGCTGAGCGCGTCGGACCTCGCGCTGGTGGAGGCGCTCCAGCGCGACCCCAGGGCGCCGTGGACGCGCATCGCCGCCGCCGTCGGCACCGACGCGACGACGGCGGCCCGCCGCTGGGAGCGGCTGCAGACCGCCGGGCTGGCCTGGCTCACCGCCTACTGCACCCCGCCGACGACCACCGTCGGCTACGTCGACCTCGCCTGCCGCCCGGACGCGCTGAGCGCCCTCACCCACGAGCTGTGCGGCTGGCCGTCGGTGTTCAGCGTCGAGCGCACGACCAGCCGGTTCGCGCTGTTCCTCGGCCTGTCCGCCCGCGACCTCGACGCGCTGGACGCGCTGGTCACCGGCCGCATCGGCGCCCTGCCCGGGGTGCGGGAAGTTCGCCTCGCCGTCGCGACCCGGGTCTACCGGGAGGGCAGCGGGTGGCTGGTCGACGCGCTCGCCCCCGAACAGCGGGCGGTGCTGGACGACACCGCGGTGCAGGCCCGGCTGGTCGTGCCGCAGCAGTGGAACGACCAGGGCCTGCGCGCGCTGGTGGAGTCGCTCGGCGAGGACGGGCGGCGCAGCTACGCGGTGCTGGCCCGCGACTGCGGGATGAGCGAGTCGGCGGTGCGGCGCACGCTGGCGCGGATGCTGCGCAACCACGAACTCGACTTCCGGTGCGACCTCGCGCACGTCCCGGCCGGCTGGCCGGTGATCGCGGGCTACCGCCTCGACGCCCGCGCGACGGAGCTCGACCGCGCCGGCACCGCGATCGCGCAGCTGCCGGAGACCCGGCTCGCCGCGGCGGTGGTGGGGGAGGGCAACCTCGTCGTGTCGGCGTGGCTGCGGGTGCCGGCCGACTGCACGGCCTACGAGACGCGGCTGGTGGAAGCCGCGCCCGGCGCGCGGGTCCTCGACCGCGCGATCACGCTGCGGATGCCGAAGCGAATGGGCCGGCTGCTCAGCCCGCACGGCCTGGGCGGCCCGCACCAGGCGATCATCCCGGCCCGCTGAAGTATCGTCGGCCGGACCGGCCCTGGGGGAGGATCATGAGCCTGCGCGAGACCCTGCACGGCTACGTCGACGACGGCACGCTGCCCGGGGCGGTGGCGATCGTGGACCGGGGCGGCCGGCGGGAGGTCGTGACCGTCGGCTCGGTCGACGCCGAGGGCAGCCGCCCGATGGCCGAAGACACGCTGTTCCGGTTCGCGTCCATCACCAAGCCGATCACCGCGGCCGCGGTGCTGGTGCTGGTGGACGACGGCCGGCTCGCCCTCGACGACCCGATCGGCCGCTGGTTGCCCGAGCTGGCCGAGCCGAAGGTCGTGCGGACGCCATCGGGCGCGCTCGACGACGTCGTCCCGGCGAAGCGGCCGATCACGGTGTTCGACGTGCTCACCGGCCAGGCCGGCTGGGGCTTCCCGTCGGACTTCACGCTCCCGGCCGTGCAGGCGCTGTTCCCCGTGCAAGGCGACGGCCGGGAGGTGCAGAGCTTCCCTGAGCCCGACGTCTGGCTCGCGCGGCTCGCCCGGGTGCCCTTGGTCTACCAGCCCGGGGAAGCCTGGCTGTACGACACCTGTTCGACGATCCAGGGCCTGCTCGTCGCCCGCGCGTCCGGACAGTCCTTCCCCGGCTTCCTCGCCGAACGGATCTTCGCCCCGCTGGGCATGACCGACACCGGCTTCGTGGCCGCACCCGGCCGGTCCACCGCGTTCTACAAGAAGACCGCCGGCGGCCTGGTGCTCGCCGATCCGCCGGACGGCCAGTGGCGCACGATGCCGGCGCTGCCGCTCGGCAACGGCGGCCTCGCCGGGACGGCGGGGGACTGGGTCGCGTTCGGCCGCATGCTCCTGGCCGGTGGCGCCGGCGTGCTCACCCCCGAGGCCGTCCGGCTGATGACGACCGACCACACCACCGCGGCGCACCGCGAGATCGGCGCGCTCTTCCTCGACGGCCAGGGCTGGGGGATGGGTGGCGCGGTGGACATCGCCGTCACCGAGCCCTGGCACGTCCCGGGCCGGTACGGCTGGGTCGGCGGCACCGGCACCACCGCGCACGTCGTCCCCGCCACCGGCACGGTGGCCGTCCTGCTCACCCAGGTCGGTGCGGACGACCCCGTGCCGCCGCGCTGGATGCGGGACTTCTGGCACGCGGCGGCCGCGTAGGGTTCGAGACGAAGATCGGGCACGCGGAAGGACATGCGGGTGGGCGAGTCGAACTGGGCCGGGAACCTCACGTACGGCGCGGATGCGGTGACGACCCCGCGGACGGTCGACGAGGTGCGGGCCGCCGTCGCACGCGCGACGCACGTCAAAGCCCTCGGGAGCCGGCACTGCTTCAACGACATCGCCGACTCCCCAAGCGGGCTGCTGCTGGACCTGCGCGCCCTCGACGCCGTCGACGGCGGGGTGGAGTTCGGCGACGGCACGGTGACGGTCGGCGGGTCGGCCCGGTACGGCGACTTCGCGCAGCAGCTGCACAACGCGGGATTCGCGCTGCCGAACCTGGCGTCGCTGCCGCACATCACGGTGGCGGGCAGCGTCGCGACCGGCACCCACGGCTCCGGGCGGCGGCAGCCGGGCCTCGCCGCGGCCGTCTCCGGCATCGAATTGGTCATCGCCGACGGTGAGCTGCGGACCTTCACCCGCGCCGACGCCGAGTTCCCCGGCCTGGTCGTCGGGCTTGGCGCGTTCGGCGTCCTCACCCGGCTGACCCTCGATGTGGTGCCGGCGTTCGACGTCCGCCAAGACGTCTTCGACGACCTGCCGTGGGAAGCCGCGTACGAGCATTTCGACGAAATCGAAGACGCCGGCTACAGCGTCAGCCTGTTCACGAACTGGGCGAACGACCGGATCGACCAGGTGTGGGTCAAGAGCCGCGTCGACGATTTCACCGAGCGCGCCGGCCTGTTCGGCGCCGTGCCCGCGGACGGCCCGCGCCACCCGGCGCACGCCGCCGGCATCCCGGCGGACAACTGCACGCCCCAGCAAGGGGTGCCGGGCCCGTGGCACGAGCGGCTCCCGCACTTCGCGCTGGCGTTCACCCCGAGCGTCGGGGACGAGCTGCAGTCGGAGTACTTCGTGCCCTACCGCGACGCGGTGGCCGCGATCCGGGCGGTCCGCGAGATCGGCGACCTCGTCGCGCCCCTGCTGCTGGTCTCGGAAATCCGCGCGATCGCGGGCGACGACCGCTGGCTGAGCCCCTGCCACGGCGGCGACCGGGTGGCCCTGCACTTCACGTGGCAGCCGCGCCAGCCCGAGGTGGAGGCGGTGCTGCCGGTCATCGAGGAGCGCCTGGCCCCGTTCGGCGCCCGCCCGCACTGGGGCAAGCTCTTCCACGGCATTCCGGGGGAGTACCCGCGGCTGGCCGAATTCCGGGCGCTGGCGGAGAGCCTGGATCCGCAGGGCAAGTTCCGCAACCCGTTCCTGAGCCGCAACGTCTTCGGCGCCTGACCACCCGGCGCAATGAATGACTCATTCCTGGCGTCCGACGCCAGGAATGAGTCATTCATGACGCTCAGCCGGGCCCGAGCGGGGGGTCAGGCCGGCGGCGGGCGTGGTGGGACGGGCGGCCGACGTCGCTCAGGCCGACGGCGGGGCCGTGGTGGCGCGGACGATGAGGTGCGTGTCGAGCACCTGCGTCGTGTGCTCGTCGGCCTCGCCGTCGAGCAGGCCCAGCAGGATCGTCACCGCCGCGCGGCCCGCCGCCTCCGTCGGCATCGCGATCGTCGTCAGCGGGGGTGCCGAGATCGCCGCGAAGACCAAGTCGTCGAAGCCCACCAGGCTGACCTCGTCGGGCACCGGCACCCCGCGGGCGTTCAGGCGCGCCAGCGCGCCGAAGGCGACCAGGTCGTTGTAGGCGACGATCGCCGTCACGTCCGCCGCCAGCGCCAGGTCCGCGCCCTGCAGGCCGCCCTCGAACACCGGGGGGAACGGGCCGAACTCGACGACGTCCGTGCCGTGTTTCTGCGCGGTCTCCGCCAGGCCCAGCCTGCGGGTCCGGTTCGCCCACGACGCCCGCGGCCCGCCCAGGTAGGCGCAGCGGCGGTGGCCCAGCGCGGCCAGGTGCTCGATCACCTGGCGCATCCCGTCCGCGGCGTCCATCACGATCGACGGGATCCCGGGGACCTCCCGGTTGAGCAGCACGAGGGTGGTCTGCTCGGCGAGCGCGCGCAGCTGGTCGTCGGTCATGCTCGGGCTGCACAGCACCACGCCGTCGACCTGCTTGGCCATCCGGCGGACGAGGTTCTGCTCGGTCGCCGGGTCCTCGTCGCTGTTGGCGAACAGCACCGCGATGTCGTCTTGGCGCGCGCGGGCCTGCACGCCGTTGAGCACGCCGGTGAAGAACGGGTTGCCCAGGTCGGAGACCACGATCCCGATGTGCCCGGTGCGGACCGCGGGCCCCGGCTGCGGCGCGCCTGCCGCGTGGTAACCCAGCTCGTGCGCCGCGGCCAGCACCCGGGTGCGGGTCTGCTGCCGGACCAGGTCGGGGGACGTGAACGCCCGCGAGACGGTCGAGATCGACACGTTGGCCCGGCGGGCGACGTCGTGAATCGTCACGGTCACGGCAACTCCTCGGCAGGCTCCCCCGCAACATCATGGAAACTCCCCGGGAGCGTTGTCAACAAATCATGCAAACCGGTCTTCATCGCTTGCAGCCGGAAGTGGTCTATTCCAGTAAGCGCTATCTCGAAACGCCGACCGCCATTCGGAGCATCGGCGGTTCGATGATTTCGACGCGGCTGTCCTGATGATTGACACGTTTGTCGCGCACACCCTACGGTGGCGACCGGAAGTTTCTCCCAACGTCTGACCCATTCGTCAGTTCCGCGCGGGTGCCCCCACCGGCCCCGCCGATCGGAGATCCATGTCGGGGAGCCGGAGCCGCACCGTGGCGGACCCGCCGAGGCTGGCGGTCGTCGGCACGTCCGGCTACGCCTTCAGCTACCTGCACCGGGCGCGGATCCTGCACGACGAAGGACTGGTCCGGTTCGCCGGCATGGCCGACATCCGGCCCCCGTCGGCCGCCGCCATCGCCCTGCTGCCCCCGGGCGGTACCGCGCACCCGAGCGTCGACGACCTGCTCCGCCGCTGTCGCCCCGACATCACCGTGGTCGCCACGCCGCCGCACGCGCACGTCCAGACCGGCGCCGCGGTGCTGCGGGCGGGCAGCGACCTGCTGCTGGAGACCCCGCCGGTGCTCGACCTCGACGGCTTCACCACGCTGACGCGGCTGGCCGCGGAGACCGGAGCGGCCTGCCAGACCGGGTTCCAGAGCTTCGGCTCGCCGGTGCTGCCCGTCCTCCGGGCGGCGATCGCGGCCGGGAAGCTCGGCGAGGTCGTCGGTGTCGGCGCGGCCGGGGCCTGGATCCGCACCGACGCCTACTACCGCCGCAACCCGTGGGCCGGGCGCCGCTGGCTCGACGGCGAGGCCGTCGTCGACGGCGCCCTGACCAACCCGTTCTCCCACGCCGTGGCCACCGCGTTGCTGGTCGGCGGGGTCGCCGGGCGCGATCCGGCCGAGATCGCGCTCGAGCTCTACGGCACCCGCGACATCGAGGCCGACGACACCGCGTGCCTGCGGATCCGGTTCGGCGACGGGCCCGAGATCGTCGTCGCCGCGTCGTTGTGCGCCGAGCAGGACCACGAGCCCTACGTCGTGGTGCACGGCGAACGCGGGCGCGCGAAGTTCTGGTACAAGAGCCACCGCCTCGAAATCGACGACGAGCGGTTCCACCTCGGCGAACCGGGCGACCTGCTGCGCAACCTGATCGCCCACCACCTCGACCCGGACGGCGTATCGCTGCTCGCGCCGCTGTCCGGGACCCGGGCGTTCGCGTCGGTGGTCGAAGCGGTGCGGGACGCGCCGTCGCCGTCGCGGATCCCGGCGGGCTGGATCCGCACCGTCGGCGAAGGGGCGAGCCGGCACCCGGTCGTGCGGGGGATCGGCGAAGAGGTCGCCGTCGCCGCGGACCGGCTGGCGCTGTTCTCCGAGATCGGCGTCCCGTGGGCGAGTGCCGCGCGGCGACGGCCGGGCGGCGCGGCCGCCGAACGCACCGGATAACGCGCACCGGTGCGCACCAGCGCTGGCAGCCCGGGCATCGCCGCCGTTGCTGTAAGCGCTTTCTCGGCATGTCCGCTGAACAGTGAAGACGTTGGTACGCAAGGGGTATTGCCGCCGTTTGCCCGTTGACACCGGTGTGGCGCACTGCCTACCGTGAGCGCGCTGACAGCGTTTTCAGAAAAGTGCTGACCGGCTGAGGACGGAGAGTTCGATGGGGCGGACAACTGAGCGTAGGACCAAGGGGCGAGGTGTCGCCGCGCTGGCCGTGGTGGTCCCGCTGCTGCTGACCGGGGTGGCCGCCTGCGGCTCGGACTCCGGTGGCGGCGGCGACGTGACCATCAACTTCGTCTGGTGGGGCAGTGACGGGCGGGCGAACCTGACGAAGAAGGCCGTCGAGCTCTTCCAGCAGAAGAACCCGAACATCAAGGTGCAGACGTCGTTCTCGGCGTACGCGGCCTACTGGGAGAAGCTGGCGACGCAGACGGCCGGGGGCAAGCCGCCGGACGTGCTGAACGTCGACAGCCGCTACCTGGCCGAGTACGGCGGCCGCAACGTCCTGGCCGACCTGAACTCCGGCGCGGGCAAGGCGATCTCCCTCGCCGACGTCAACCCGGAGCTGGCGGCCACCGGCGTCTACCAGGGCAAGCGCTACGCCGTGCCGTGGGCGCAGAACACCCCGGCGATGATCTACGACCCGGCCGCGTTCACCGCGGCCGGCGGCGACCCGGCGAAGGGGATGAGCTGGGACCAGTTCGCCGAGGTGGCCCAGAAGGTCGGTGCGGCGGGCTCGGCCCGCGGCGTGACCGACTTCGGCATCCTCGACACGACGCTGGAGATCTGGCTGCGCCAGCAGGGCAAGCAGTTCTACACTCCCGAGGGCAAGCTCGGCTTCACCGCTGACGACCTGCGCGGCTACTGGCAGCTGGCGAGCAAGTTCCGCGAAACGAAGGCCGCTTCGCCCGCCGACGTCACGGCGTCCTACAACACCTCGCCCGAGCAGGCCCCGCTGGGCAAGAAGCTGACCAGCTCGGAGTTCGCCTACGACAACCTGCTGCCGGCGTACCAGAAGGCGAACGGCAAGCCGCTGAACGTGGCGCCGTACCCGACTGGCGCGAACGGCGACACCGGGCAGTACCGGCGACCGTCGATGTTCCTCGCCGTGTCCGCGCGCAGCTCGCAGCAGGCGGCGGCCGCGAAGCTCGTCGACTTCCTGGTCAACGACCCGGAGGTGGGCAAGATCGTCGGCACCGACCGCGGCCTCGCGCCGAACCTCAAGGTCCGCGCGCAGCTGGCGGCCGGCGCGAAAGGCAACGACAAGACCCTCTACAACTACGAAGCCGCCCTCGAACCGAAGCTCGGGGCCGCGCCGCCGGTGCCGCCGAAGGGTGCCGGCGCGATCCAGAAGCTGCTGCAGCGCACGTACGAAGAGGTCGCGTTCGGCCGGATGAGCATCGACGACGCGGTCAACCGGTTCATGACCGAAGCCCAGAAGGGACTGTCCTAGCCGATGACGACCCTGCGCACCCCGGATCCGCCGGTCGCGCCGGTGTCGGCCGCGCGCGTCCGGCGCCGGGACCGGCCGGCCGGGCGCCGCCGCAAGAGTCAGCCCGAGGCGTTCGCCTTCCTGACGCCGTGGCTGCTCGGCGCGGTGGCGCTGACCGTCGGTCCGATGGTGGTCTCGCTGTACCTGTCGTTCACCGACTACGACATGTTCACCTCGCCGAAGTGGATCGGCTTCGGCAACTTCGCGCACATGTTCACCGGCGACGACCGCTACCTGCAGTCGGTGCAGGTCACGCTGATCTACGTGCTGGTCTCGGTGCCGCTGAAGCTGACGGTGTCGCTGCTGGTGGCGATGCTGCTCAACACGCGCCGCGGGGCGAACGGCTTCTACCGGGCCGCGTTCTACGCGCCTTCGCTGCTGGGCGCGAGTGTCGCGGCGGCGCTGGTGTGGCGGGCGCTGTTCATGGGCGGCGGCCCGGTGAACGAGGTCCTCGCGTTCTTCGGCTGGCACACCCCGAGCTGGGTCGACGACCCGCAGTTCAGCCTCGCCTCGATCGTGCTGCTGGGTGTCTGGCAGTTCGGTGCGCCGATGGTGATCTTCCTGGCCGGGCTGAAGCAGATCCCGGCGGAACTGCACGAGGCCGCCGCGATCGACGGTGCGGGCGCGTTTCGCCGGTTCCGGCACATCACGCTGCCCATGCTGTCGCCGGTGATCTTCTTCAACCTGGTGATGGAGGCGATCCACGCCTTCCAGGCGTTCACCCCGGCGTTCGTCATCGGCGGCGGCCGCGGCGGCCCGGCCGACGCGGACCTGTTCTACACGCTCTACCTGTTCGAGGTCGGCTTCCAGGACTTCCGGATGGGCTACGCGTCGGCGATGGCGTGGGTGCTGCTGGTGGTCATCGCGATCGTGACGGCCATCGTGTTCCGGACGGCGAAGCTGTGGGTGTTCTACGACGACGCGGAGGATCGCAAATGACCGTGCTGCCGCGCACGGCGCGCTCCTTCGGCTGGCACGTGCTGTGCCTGGTCATCGTCGCCGTGGTGCTGTACCCGCTGGTGTGGCTGGCGTTCGCGTCGGTGAAGCCGCCGGACGAGATCCTTTCGCGGCTGGCGCTGCTGCCTTCCCGGTTCGTCTTCGACGGTTACACGAAGGGCTGGGAGGGCGCGGCGGACGTCGGGTTCGGCCGCTTCTTCCTCAACTCGTTCCTGGTCGCCGGCCTCTCGGTGGCGGCGAACGTGCTGTCGTGCTCGCTGGCCGCGTTCGCCTTCGCCCGGCTGAAGTTCCGGTTCCGCGGCGCGCTGTTCGCGTTCATGATCACGACGCTGATGCTGCCCTACCACGTCACGCTGATCCCGCAGTACGTGATCTTCCAGCAGGCCGGGCTGGTCAACACCTTCGTCCCGCTGATCCTGCCGAAGCTGCTGGCCACGGAGGCGTTCTTCGTGTTCCTCATCGTCCAGTTCATGCGGGGCATCCCGCGCGAGCTCGACGAAGCGGCGATCATCGACGGCTGTTCGGTCTACCGCACGTTCTGGCACGTCGTGCTGCCGCTGTCGAAACCGGCACTGGTCACGACGTCGATCTTCACGTTCATCTGGACGTGGAACGACTTCTTCACGCAGATGGTGTACCTGAACGACACGGAGAAGTTCACCGTGCCGCTGGGCTTGCGGCTGTTCGTCGACACCAGCAGCGAGTCGAACTTCGGCGCGATGTTCGCGATGTCCGCGCTCGCGCTCGTCCCGATCGTGCTGTTCTTCCTCGCCTTCCAGCGCCTGCTGGTCGAAGGCGTCAGCACCAGCGGCCTGAAGGGGTGAACGGATGCGGACGCTGAAGCGATCGACAGAGTGGCGAACCGGTCTCGGTGACTTCTCGGACTGCCTGCTGGCGGGGTTGCTCGTCGCCCTCGCGTCGGTGCCGGTGGTGACGGCGGCGCCGGCGTTCGTGGCGGGCTGCCGCGTGCTCGACCGGACCCGGCGTGACGTCGGAAGTCCACTGTGGACGAGGTTCTGGGCGGACTTCCGCGAGGCCGCGCGGGGTGGCGTGCCGTTCGGGCTCGGCTGCCTGGCCGCGGTGGTGCTGGTCGCGGTGGACCTGGAGGTCGTGGCTTCGATGCCGGGGGCCGGCGTGCTGAAGCCGGCGTTGTGGGTGCTGGCGGTCGCGGGCACGGTGGTGGCGCTGCGCACCTGCGAGCTGGTGGCCACCGGCGGTGGTTCGGCCGGGCGCCGGGAGACCGGGGCGCCGCTGCCGGGCGGGCGCGCCTGGCTCCGGGCCGTGGTGACCGCGGCGCGGGAAACCGCCGCCGCGCCGGCGAGGGGCCTGCTGCTCGCCGTCGCCGCCGGTCTCGCCGTCCTGCTGGTCTGGATGCTGCCGATCCTGGCGCTCGTGGTGGCCGGGCCGCTCGCCCTGGCCGCGGTCGCGACCGGCGGCCGCCGATGACGCCGGAGGTGGTCGTCTTCGGCATGGCCGGCTACGCGGGGCAGCACCTGCGCCGCGCCCGCGCCCTGCACGACCGCGGCGAGCTGGTCCTCGCCGGGGCGTGCGACATCCGCGAGCCACCCGAGGCGGCCCGCGCGCTCCTGCCCGAAGGGGCGGTGATCACCCGGGACGCGGCGGAACTGCTCGCCCGCACCACCCCGGCGATCGCCGTGGTGGCGACCCCGCCGCACACGCACCTGCCCCTGGCGAAACTCGCGCTCGCCGCCGGCTGCCACCTGCTCGTCGAGAAACCGCCGGTGCTCGACCTCGCGGCCTTCGGCGAACTCACCGAACTGGCCCGCGGCCGCGCCTGCCAGACCGGGTTCCAGAGCTTCGGCTCCGCCGCGGTGCCCGTCGTGCGGGCGGCGATCGAAGCCGGCGAGATCGGCACGGTCACCGGGGTCGCCGCCGCCGGGGCGTGGATCCGGCGGGACCGGTACTTCGCGCGCGCCGAGTGGGCCGGCCGTCGCCGGGTCGGCGGGCAACCGGTCGTGGACGGGGCGCTGACCAACCCGTTCGCCCACGCCGTCGCGACCGCCCTGCTGGTCAACGGCACCGCCGAGGTCCTGCCGGAGCGGACCGCCGTCGAGCTGTACCGGGCCCGGGACATCGAGTCGGACGACACCGCCTGCGCGCGGCTGAGCTTCGCCGGAGCGCCGGACGTCGTCGTCGCGGCCACGCTCGACGCCGAAGCCGACCACGACCCGTACGTGCTGGTCCACGGCACCGAAGGCCGGATCCGCTGGCACTACAAGACCGACCTCGTCGTCGTGGGCGAGGCGGAAACACCGGTCGGGCCGCCGCGGGACCTGCTGGCCAACCTCGTCGCGCACGTGCGCGACGGCGAGCCGCTGCTGGCCCCGCTGGCCGCCACCCGCGCGTTCACCGCGCTGGTCGAGGCGGTCCGCGACGCGCCCGAACCGCTGCCGCTGCCCGCCGAATGGGTGCGGGCCGTGGGGGCCGGGCCCGAGCGGCACTTCGTCGTGGCGGGTGTCGACCGCGACGTCGACACGGCGGCCGAGCGGCTCGCGCTCTTCTCCGAACTCGCCCTGCCCTGGACCGGCGCGGCTTCACCGGAACGAAAGAGGTGATGGCGGTGCGTCGCCACGCAATCGTCGGCCTGGGCTCCCGGGCCCAGCTGTTCGCCCGGGCACTGGCCGCGTCGCCGCGGGCCGAGCTCGCGGCCTTCTGCGACCACAACGAGACCCGCATGCGGGTCCACAACGAGTGGCTGGGCACGGAAATCCCCGGCTACCGGCCGGCGGACTTCACCGTGATGCTGGCGAAGGAACGCATCGACGTCGTCGTGGTGTGCACGCCGGACCACACGCACGCCGAGTACGTCGTCGCCGCGCTGGAGGCCGGCTGCGACGTCGTCACGGAAAAGCCGATGACCACCGACGTCGAGGGCGCGCGGCGGATCCTGGCGGCCCGGCGCGAGACGGGCCGGTCGGTGCGGGTCGCCTTCAACTACCGGTACAACCCGGTGCACCGCCGGGTGCGCGAGCTGCTCGCCGGCGGCGCGATCGGCGCGATCGGCTCGGTCGAATTCAGCTGGCTGCTCGACACCGCGCACGGCGCCGACTACTTCCGCCGCTGGCACCGGGACAAGGCGAACTCCGGCGGATTGCTCGTGCACAAGTCCGGCCACCACTTCGACCTCGTCAACTGGTGGCTCGGCAGCGATCCCGAGACGGTGTTCGCGCTGGGCCGGCTGTTCTTCTACGGCGACGAAAACGGCCGGCGGCACCGCACGGCCGGCGACCGGTTCGCGCTGGACCTCGACGCCTCACCCAAGCTGCGCGCGCTCTACCGCGACGCCGAGCGGGAAGACGGCTATGTCCGGAACCAGGACGTGTTCGCGCCCGACGTCACCATCGAAGACGACCTGTCGGTGCTCGTGCGCCACCGCGGCGGGGCGGTGCTGAACTACCACCTGCACGCGTATTCGCCGCGGGAGGGCTACCGCGTCGCGTTCTCCGGCAGCGAAGGGCGGCTGGAACTGGACGTCCGGGAGAACGAGTACGCGTCCGGCGCCGAGCCGGTGCCGAAGCGGGGGCGTGCCCGGCTGACGCTGCAGCGGCTGTGGTCGCCGTCCGAGGTCGTGCTGGACCAGGAGCTCGGGGAGGGGCACGGCGGCGGCGACGAGCGGATGCTCGCCGAACTGCTCGGCGACGCCGAACCGGACGCGCTGGGCTGCGCGGCCGACCACGACGCCGGCCTGCAGGCCCTGCTCACCGGGCTGGCCGCGAACCGGTCGCTGGTGACCGGCCGGGCGGTGTCCGTCGACGAGCTGCTGGGGGAGATCGGGGAACCGGCGTGAGCCGGGCCGCGGTGGGGGACGGCACGCCGGAGGCGACCGAAGAGGGCGACGGGCGGGTGTGCGTGCGGCTCGGCGACGTCGTGCTGGCCGAGTACGTCGTCGAGCCGCCGACGCCGGCCGGGGACTCGCCGAAGCCGTACCTGCACCCGCTGCGCACCACCGCGGGGGAGATCGTCACGGCGGTCCGGCCGCACGACCACACCTGGCACAACGGCCTGCAGTTCACCATGGCCCACCTCTCGGGCGAGAACTTCTGGGGCGGGCGCACCTACGTGCGCGGCCGCGGCTACACCCCGCTCGACAACAACGGCACCGTCGGCCACGTCCGCTGGGAAGGCATCGACGACACCGGCGGGCACTGCACACTGCGGCACGAGCTGGCCTGGCGCACCGCGGCCGGCCGGCGCTGGCTCACCGAACACCGGACGCTGCACTTCGGCGACGTCTCGCTGCGCGGCGGGCACTGGACGCTCACCTGGTCCAGCCGGCTGCGCAACACCAGCGGCCACGAGCTGCGGTGGGGGAGCCCGGTCACCGAGGGGCGGGACACCGCCGGCTACGGCGGGCTGTTCTGGCGCGGGCCGCGCTCGTTCGTCGGCGGCACGGTCCGGACGTCGGACGGGAAGCCCGCGGCCGAGGCGATGGGGCACCGGGCGCCCTGGCTCGCCTTCACCGGGCAGCACGACGAAAGCCTGCGGACCTCGACGCTGCTGTTCGCCGACAGCCCGGCGAACGCGGCCCACCCGACGGCCTGGTACGTCCGCGCCGAGCCGTTCCCCGTGGTCAGCTTCGCCGCGACCTACCACCGGCCGTGGCTGCTCGAACCGGGCGAGGAGCTGACGCTGACCCACCACGTCGTCGTCATCGACGGCGCCCCGGACGCCGCCGGGCTCGCCCGGCTCGCGAAGCGGGTGCTCACGAGACCGGACACCGACTAGAGGAGCCGACATGCGCTGGAAAGCTTTCGCGGGGTGCCTCGCCCTGCTCGGTTTGACGCTCACCGCCGCACCCGCCCAGGCGCACGGCCGCGATCCCGGCCGGGTCGTGCTCGGTGCGCACGACGGCTGGGCCGCCGCGACCACCGGGACCACCGGCGGGGCAGCCGCCGCCCCCGCCGACGTCCACACGGTGACCAAGCGCTCCGAGCTCGCGGCCGCACTGGCGGCGCACCCGGGCGCCCCGAAAATCATCTACGTCCGCGGCACCATCGAGGGCAATGTGGACGCCGCGGACCGGCCGGCGAGCTGTGAAAGTTTCGCCGACCCGGCCTACAGCCTCCCGGCGTACCTGGCGGCGTACGACCCGGCGACGTGGGGGAGAGTGCCGCCGTCGGGGCCGCTGGAGGAGGCTCGCGCGCGGTCGCAGGCCAACCAGGCGAAGCAGGTCGTGCTCGACGTCGGCCCGAACACCACGATCGTCGGGCTCGGCGGCCACGCCGTGCTGCACGGGCTGACCCTGCGCGTCACCGGGGACAACGTCATCCTGCGGAACCTGAACTTCGCCGATGCCCACGACTGCTTCCCGCAGTGGGATCCGCTCGACACCGCCGACGGCAACTGGAACTCCGAGTACGACAACCTCGACCTGGTCGGCGCGACGCACGTCTGGGTGGACCACAACGAGTTCAGCGACGGCGGGAACGATCGGCAGCCGTCCTACTACGGGCGCAAGTACGAGGTCCACGACGGGCTGCTCGACATCGTGAACGGCTCGGACCTGGTCACGGTGTCCTACAACCGGCTGCACGACCACGACAAGACCATGCTGATCGGCAACACCGACAAGCCTGCTTACGACGTCGGCAAGCTGCGGGTCACGCTGCACCACAACCTGTTCTCCGAGATCGGCCAGCGCGCGCCCCGGGTGCGGTACGGCCAGGTGCACGTCTACGACAACCTGTACCTGGTGCCGGATCCGGCCGCCTACACGTATTCGATCGGCGTGGGCGTGGAGTCCCGGATCTACGCGGAGAACAACTTCTTCCGGATCCCCGCCGGACTGCCCCTTGGCCAGCTCGTGCACTACTGGAAGGGAACCGTGCTGCACGCGACCGGCACGCTGGTGGCGGCGGGAAACCAGTGGCCGCGGCCGGTGGACCTGCTGGCGGAGTACAACGCGGCCAACGATCCGGATCTCGGGCCGGACGTCGGCTGGACGCCGAGCTTCGTCGAGCGCCTCGACCCCACGTGGGCGGTCCCGGCGCTGGTGCTCGCCGGTGCCGGACCCGGGCGCTGAAACCTTCGACAGTTTCGGCGTTTTCTGGCCGTGTTTTCTGGCCGTGTTTTCTGAAAACGCGCCGCGGGCGGCGACCATCCGGGCGACATGCGCAGCGCTGCGGTGAACGACATTGACACGGCGTGGCCACAACCCGAAACTCGGGGGCGAGAAAGCGCTTTCACAACCCGGTCGGACGTTTTCCATCAGCGCCGATTGAAGCTCAGGACCAGGGAGTGATGAAATGTTTCCCCCAGCGATGTCCCGGACGATCCGGGTGGCGGCGGTCGCCGCGCTCGTCGTTTCGGCGGCGATCGGCACCGGCGCCACCGCGTCGGCCGCCTCGTGGCCGAACCCGAGCACCAGCGTGCCGGTGCCGAAGACGATCAAGGTCACCAGCGGCACCTACGACGGCGGGCTCAAGCGGTTCTACGGCACCGGCGACCTCGGCACCGGCGGCCAGAGCGAGGACCAGAGCCCGATCTTCGAGCTCTCCAACGGCACCACGCTCAAGAACGTCGTCCTCGGCAGCCCGGCCGCCGACGGCGTGCACTGCCTCGGCACCTGCACGCTGCTCAACGTCTGGTGGGAGGACGTCGGCGAAGACGCCGCGACCTTCAAGGGCACCTCCGCCTCCCAGACGATGACCATCGACGGCGGCGGCGCGCGCAAGGCGTCGGACAAGGTGTTCCAGCACAACGGCCCCGGGACGATGTACATCCGCAATTTCCAGGTCAACGACTTCGGCAAGCTGTACCGCTCCTGCGGCAACTGCAAGACGCAGTACAAGCGCAACGTCGTCGTGGACAACGTCACCGCCACCGTGCCCGGCAAGGCGCTGGTCGGCATCAACACCAACTACGGGGACACCGCCAAGCTGACGAGGATCACCATCGTCGGCGATTCCAGCCGCAAGATCGAGCCCTGCACGAAGTACCAGGGCGTGACCAGCGGCGAGCCGACGAAGATCGGCAGCGGCCCGGACTCGACGAACTGCCTCTACACCGCGGCGAACATCACCTACAAGTAACCGACCCGCGCCGGGGGTGGCGGCCGCCGTCCGGTACCCCCGGCGCGTTCCACTCCGTGGAGGCGTCATGTTCAAGACCCTGCTCGTCGCGTCGGTCGTCGCCGGGGCGTCGCTGGCGGCCACTGCGACGACGTCAGCGGCCGCGGCGGCGAACGTCGTCGTGGCCAAGGACGGCTCGGGCAACTACACCACCGTGCAGGCCGGGATCAACGCGGTTTCGGCGGGCGGCACGATCTCGGTCAAACCCGGGACCTACCGCGAAGTGATCACCGTGCCCTCGGGCAAGACCGGGATCACCATGCGCGGGACCACCGGGAACGCCGCCGACGTCGTCGTCGACTACAACAACGCCAGCGGAACCAAGAAGCCCGACGGCTCGACCTACGGCACCTCCGGCAGCGCGACCGCGACGATCGCCGCGAACGGCTTCACCGCGACCGCGCTGACCTTCCGCAACTCCTTCGACCGCAAGGCGCACCCGGAGATCACCGACACGCAGGCGGTCGCGGTCAAGACCACCGGCGACCGGATGGTCTTCGACAACGTCACCTTCCTCGGCCACCAGGACACCCTGTACGCCGACACCGCGGCCGTCGGCACGGTCGGCCGTCAGTACTACCGCGGCTGCGCGATCAGCGGCGACGTCGACTTCATCTTCGGCCGCGCCACCGCGGTCTTCGACCGGGCGACGATCACCGCGCTCGACCGCGGTTCGAGCAGCAACAACGGGTTCCTGACCGCGGCCAGCACCCGGCGGTCGAACCCGTACGGCTTCCTGATCGTCGGCAGCAAGGTGCTCAGCTCGGCCGCCAACGCGAGCTTCTACCTGGGCCGCCCGTGGCACCCGTCCGGGGACGTCGACGCGATCGCCCAGGTGCTGATCCGCGAGACCTCGCTGCCGGCGGCGATCAAGCAGTCGCCGTGGACGGACATGTCCGGCTTTTCGTGGAAGGACGCCCGGTTCGCCGAGTACCGCAACACCGGCCCGGGTGCGGGGACCGGCACCGACCGGCCGCAGCTGCCCGCCGCCCAGGCCGGAAACTACACCGCCCAGAAGTACCTCGCGGGCGGCGACGGGTGGAACCCCGTGCACTGACGACGTCGTCGAGGCCGGCCGGGGAGACCCTCCGTCCGGCCCTTGACGCACCGGCCCGTGACCACCGACCATTTCCCGGTCAGACGCTGTTAGCGTTAACAGCGTCTCGGATCAGCGTCGACCCCGAGGACACCCATGAGCCTGCGCCGCCTCCCGGCCATCATCGCCGTCGCCGCCGCCCTGCTGAGCGCCCCCGCCGCGCAGGCCGCGACCTACCCGGACCCCGGTTACGTGACCGGGGACATCGAGGCGGTGCACGACCCGTCGATGATCCGCGCGGCGGACGGCAGCTACCTGCTGTATTCGACCGACCAGTACCTGCAGATCCGCCGCTCGACCGACCGGATCCACTTCACGAAGATCGGCTCGGTCTGGCCGAACGGCGCCCCGTGGACCGCGCCGTTCACCGACCCGGCCAAGCCGGAGTACCTGTGGGCGCCGGACATTTCGTTCCACAACGGCAAGTACTACCTCTACTACGCGGCTTCGTCGCTCGGCTCCCGCAACTCGGCGATCTTCCTCGCCACCAGCAGCACCGGTCTGCCCGGCAGCTGGACCAACCAGGGGATCGTCGTGCAGACGAGCACGAGCAACGACTACAACGCGATCGACCCGAACCTGTTCGTCGACTCCGCCGGCCGCTGGTGGCTGAGCTTCGGCTCCTGGTGGACCGGGATCAAGATGATCCGGCTCGACCCGGCCACCGGCAAGCGCAGCACCAGCGACACCGCCCTGCGCGGCATCGCCCAGCGCACCGGCAGCACGTCGGCCGAGGAAGCGCCGTACATCATCCAGCACGGCGGCTACTACTACCTCTTCGTCTCGTGGGACCTCTGCTGCCAGGGCACCAAGAGCACCTACCGCGTGATGGTCGGCCGCTCGACGTCGATCACCGGCCCGTACGCCGACCGCAACGGCGTCCCGATGACCGCCGGCGGCGGCACGCAGATCCTGGCGAGCCACGGCGCGATGCACGGCCCCGGGCACGTGGCCGTCCTGCACGACACCGACGCCGACGTGCTGATCTACCACTACTACTACTCGGACGCGACGCCGCTGACGGGCAAGCTCGGCATCAACCTCATCGGCTACGACAGCGCGGGCTGGCCGTACGTGTACTGATCCGTGTATAACGACCTATACGTCGTCGATCGGAAAGATGACCCATGCGCCGGTTCCTGTCCGCCCTGCTCGCCCTGTTCGCCACCACGGCGCTTTGTGCCGCGCCGGCGTCGGCCGCTCCGGCCGCGACGCCGAAGCACCAGGTCACCTTCGACAAGTATTCGCTCATGCTGGACGGCCGCCGCCAGGTCGTCTGGTCCGGCGAGTTCCACCCGTTCCGGCTGCCCAGCCCGGACCTGTGGCGCGACGTCCTGCAGAAGATGAAGGCCACCGGCTACACGGCGGTCTCGATCTACTTCGACTGGAACTACCACTCGCCCGCGCCCGGGGTGTACGACTTCACCGGCGTCCGCGACATGGACCGCGTGCTCGACCTCGCCGCCGAAGCCGGGCTGTACGTCATCGCGCGACCCGGCCCGTACATCAACGCCGAGGTCACCGGCGGCGGCTTCCCGGCGTGGCTGAGCACCCAGGCCGGCCGGGCCCGCAGCGACGCGCCGGACTACCTCGCCGCGGCCGACGAATGGCTGTCGCGGATCGACCGGATCATCGGCCGTCACCAGTACACCGACGGCCGCGGCCCGGTGATCCTCTACCAGATCGAGAACGAGCTCTCCGCGACCGGGACGGCGCAGCGCAACTACATGGCGCACCTCTACGACAAGGTGCGGGCCGACGGGATCACCGTCCCGGTCTTCCACAACGACAAGGGCCGCAACGGCATCTGGGTGCCGCCCGGCTCCGGCGTGCCCGGCACCGTCGAAGGCAAGGTCGACCTCTACGCCTTCGACGGCTACCCCGGCGGCGCCTGCCGGACCGACGCGACGCCGGGCAACCCGAACACGGCGCCGGACTGGGGGACCTACGGGCCGGGCGGGGCGAAGGGCGGCGCGAGCGCGTCGCCGAACACGCCGGGGTTCGCCGCCGAGTTCGGCGGCGGCTGGTTCGACTACTGGGGCAGCAACGGCACCTACCCGTGCACCGCGGTGCGGCAGGGGCCGGGCTACGAGCGCGTCTTCTACGGCACCAACCTGGCGAACGGCCTGACCATCCAGAACTTCTACATGACCTTCGGCGGCACGTCGTGGGGCGGGCTCCCGGCGCCGGTGGTCTACAGCTCCTACGACTACGGCGCGGCGATCGACGAAGGACGTCAGCTGCGGCCGAAGGCGTTGACGATGAAGGAGATCGGCGGGTTCCTCGCCACCGTCCCGGATCTGGCCAAAATGGACCGCGGGGCACCGGTGACGCCGTCGTCGGCCGCGGTGAAGGTCTACCACAACGTCAACCCGGACACCGGCGTGCACTTCTACCTGCCGGTGCACTCGCCGTCGAACGCCACGACGGACGACACGTTCACCTTTCCGCTGTCCACATCGGACGGTGAATACACCGTGCCGGTCCGGCTGCACGGGCAGGACGCCAAGTACCTGGTGGCGAACTTCGACGTCGCGGGCCAGCACCTCGTCTACTCGACCTCGGAGCTGATGGCCCAGGCCGCCGGCACCGTGCTGCTGCACGGCCGGCCGGGCGAGGACGGCGAGACGGTGCTGCGGTACGCGACGCGGCCGCGTGTGGACGTCCTCGCCGGGGACGTCACGGCCACCTGGTCGGGCGGCGACCTACGCCTGAACTACCGGCACGCCGGGCTCGCGCGGGTCCGGATCAGCGGCGGCGGCCGCCCGGCCGTCACGCTGCTGCTGGCCGACGACGCGACCGCGGACACGTTCTGGCCGGTCGGCGGCCTGCTCGTGCGCGGGCCGGACCTGGTGCGGACGGCCCAGGCCGGGTTCGTGCTGACCGGCGACACGAAGGCGCCGAGGGACCTCGAGGTCTGGGGTGCCCGCAGCCCGCTGCTGTGGTGGAACGGCGCGCCGGTGCCGGCGCGGCCCACGGCGTCCGGCAGCCTGCTCGCGCTGCGGCCGTTGCCCGGCCCCGGGGACCCGCGGCTGCCCGAGCTCACCGGCTGGCGCTCGGCGCCCGGGTCCCCGGAAGCCGAACCGGGGTACGACGACTCGGCGTGGCCGTCCGCGGACCGGACCACGACGAACAGCACCACTCCGCCGCCGGCCGGGCAGCCGGTGCTGACCGCGGACGACTACGGCTTCGGCGTCGGCGACGTCTGGTACCGCGGCCGGTTCACCGGGACGCCGGGGGAGCAGGTCAGCCTCCGCTACGGCGGCGGGGGCGCCGGGATGCTCCAGGCGTGGCTGGACGGGCAGTACCTCGGCGAGCACGTCCTGCCGTCGGCGCTGGCCGCCCCGCCGACGACCGGCACCGCGGCCTTCACGGTGCCCGAAGGCCTGCGTGGCGACGGTCCGCACGTGCTTTCGGTGATGGTGCGGAACAACGGCCACAACGAGGACGGCGGCGTCAACGACGCCCACAAGGAAGGCCGGGGGCTGATCTCGTCGTCCCTGACCGGCGTGGTGTGGAAGCTCCAGGGCGGCTCGGCGGACCCGGTGCGCGGCCCGCTGAACAACGGCGGTCTCGCGGGCGAACGCGCGGGCTGGCACCTGCCGGGCTTCCCGGACCGGGCCTGGGCGCCGGCGGCGGTGCCCGCAGCGACGGCCGACCCCGGGACGACGTGGTACCGCACGACGTTCTCCCTGCGGATCCCGCGCGACCAGGACACTTCGGTGGGCCTGACGATCGGCGATCCCGCAAAGCCCCGCTCCGGCGGCCGCTACCGGGTGCTGGTGTTCCTCAACGGCTGGAACGTCGGCCAGTACATCGGGGACGTCGGGCCGCAGCACACGTTCGTGCTGCCGGCCGGGATCCTCGACCCGCACGGCCGCAACACCCTGGCCCTGGCGGTGACCAGCGACGGCGGCCCGGGCAACGGCCTGGAGAAGGTCGCCCTGACGGACCTGGGCACGGCCCGCGGCGGGGTCCCGGTCCGGCCGGTGTTCTCACCGGGGTGGCGGCGGTGAGAGGGGACTTGGCCGGCCGCTGCTCGCCGTAGCGCGGCCGGCCCGGGGGCAGCGGGCTTCGACCCAGCCTGGCAGAACCGGCCGACCGAAGTGTTTGGTGTCCGCGGCAGTGGGGTAGGAGTTGATCACTCACCGCTGATTTCCGTGGAAGGAGCACCTGAATGAGCGCCCCCGACCTGTCCGCGCTGCTGCTGACCGCGACGACCGCGCAGCCCCGTCCGGGAACGCTGCGGGTCACGGTCACCGGCGAAATCGACATGGTGACGTGCCCGCGCCTCGACGAGGAACTCGGTCGCGCGCTCGCGGCGGCCCCGCAGCGGCTGGTGGTGGATCTGCTGGGCGTGGGTTTCTGCGGCGTGACGGGCGTGGCGTCGCTGGGCCGGCTGCGGGCTCGCTGTGCCGATGCCGGGATCGACCTGGCCTTGAAGCCGTCCGGCGTGGTGCGGCGCGCCTTGGACCTCGCCGCGGTCGCCCCGCTGTTCCGGCTGGAGGGCCGGCCGGAGCCGCAGCTCATCGCCCGGTGACGGCCGGCCCGGTGAACGTCCGCGCCTCTTCGTCCGCCGCGGCCAGCTCCCGGTCCGCCGCCGCCGGGTCACCCGGACCTCCGCGGCGAAGCAGCGCCTCGGCGTGCCGGCGGCGCGAAAACACCACCGCGGGCCAGTGGGCCAGCGCGAGGTTGTGCCGGACCGCGGCTCGCAGGTGCGTCACCGCCCGGTCCGGGTCCCCGGCCGTCAGGGCCGTGGTCCCGAGCGGGTGGTGGACCGAGCCGAAACACGCGATGCCCAAGCTCGCCATCGCCGGCAGCTGCGCGAACGGTGCCAGCAGCTCGTGGATCCGCGCCGCCGTCGCGCGATCGTCCAGCAGGTAGGCCGTTTCCGCGGCGCCGCACAGCGAAGTCAGCCAGGTGCTCGACCGCGGCAACGCACCCAGGTCTTCGCCGCACAGCCGGGCCAACGCGCCCGCGGCCGTGCGGCGGTCCCCGGCCGATGCCGCCGCCACGGCGAGCGCCGCGTAGTACGAGTTGTCGATCGGGCTGAGCGTCGGCGAGTGCATCAGGCCGTCCAGCACCGGCACCAGCTCGCCGAGCCGGCCCTGGAACCACCGGATCGCCACCAGTTGCGCGCCGTACCAGCCGAGTGCGTCGAAGTCGCCCGCCGCCTGGCCGACCTCGGCGCAGGCTTGCGCCCCGGCTTCGGCGTCGCGGAACCGGCCGGCGCGGATGGCCAGCATGACCTTGAGCGCGTCGGCCACGAAGCCCGCCGCCAGGTGCTTGCGCTCGGCGAGCAGGTCGTCGAGCTCGCCGAGCCGGCGCTCGGCGTGCGGGTCGCCGGCCAGGAACAGGTCGACGGTGTCCCACAGCACGCCCATCACCAGGTCGGTGCGGCGCCCCGAGCGGCCGCTCACCCCGACCAGCTCCGTCGCGAGGGCGTGCCGCAGCCGCGTGTGGTCCGGGCCGAGCAGGCAGTGGTGGGCCACGCTCAGCGCCTCGGCGTGCGCGACCGGGTCGCCCGCCGCCCGCGTCCGCTCGGCCGCCGCGAGGACGCGATCGTGCGTGCCCGCTTCGTAGTCCAGTTCGGCCGCGAGCCGGGCTTGGAGCCGATGGCCGAGCGTCGATTCGGGATCCACCTGCGCCAGCGCGTGCCGCAGCCGGGTCAGCAGCGACGCCGCCGCGACGGCCGTCCGGTGCTCGTGCACCCACACGCCGCCGAGGCCGAGGGCCGCACGGGCGAGCGCGGTGACGTCCCCGGCCTCCTCGGCCCGGACGTAGGCGGTTTCGAAGTGTTCCCGGCTGGTCCGGAGGTCGCCGTCCTCGAGCAGCGCGTGTTCGCCCGCGGTGAGGTCGTCGTCGGGGGTGGTCACCACCGCGGTGGCCCGGGTGGCGAGCAGCGCCGGGTGGTGCGCGAGCACCCGGCGGTGCACCTGCGCCAGCACCGGCGACGGCTCCACCCCGGACGCGGTGATCAGGCCGTGCCGGGCGCGGCGGAACGCCTCCAGCGCGTCGCTCTGCCGTCCGGCCCGGTAGAGCGCCGTCATCAGCTGCGCCCACAGCCGTTCGTGGCCGGGGTACGCGTCGGTCAGCGCCTCCAGCTCGGCGATCAGCCCGGTGTCCTCGCCGGTCGCGAGATCGGCGTCGATCCGGTCCTGCACGGCGTTGTGGCGCAGCCGGTCGAGCCGCATCCCTTCCGCGGCCAGGGTCTCCACCTCGCCGAACTCCTCGTAGGCGGCGTGGCCGCGCCACAGCGCCAGCGCGGCGGCCAGGAGCTCCCGGGCGGCGGCGGGTTCCCCGGCGGCCAGCACCCGCCGTCCGTCGGCGGCGAGCCGTTCGAACCGCGCGGCGTCGAGGGCGTCGTCCGCCAAGTGCAGCACGTACCCCGGCGGCCGGGTCACGATCACCCCCGGCCCCACTGTGCCGCGCAGCCGCGAGAGGTACGTCCGCACGGTCCGGCCGGCGGGCGCGGGCGCCTCCGCACCCCACAGCGCCCGGCCCAGCGCGGCGACGCTGACCACGCGGCCCGCCTCCGCCGCCAGCACCGCCAGCAGGGTCCGCAGGCGCGGGCCCCCGACGTCCCGCGGCTCGCCGTCGAGCCGCACTTCGAACGGTCCCAGCACCCCGAGGTCCACCCCGCCCATGCCTGCCCCTCCGCGCGCGGGTATCCCGCCCGCTCCGGCGTACAGGAGCGGGCTGGGGTGGCTCCGGATACGTCCGACGCCGAAGTAAACCTCCGTCGACGAGTTGTCGACCGATCGTCGACGGGCGCTGCGAGGCTCGCTCGGCGCGGACCGGGAGGGTCCGCGGCCAGCGGTTCTTCGGGAGGAAGTCCATGAAACGCATGATTCGGGGTCTCGCACCGGTTTTCGCCCTCGCGGCGACGGGGGCGGCGGTGCTGGCCGGTGCGCCGGCGGCCACCGCCGCGCCGGCGCACAGCGCGGCGGTCCTCGAGGTGAAAAGCGCGACCTGGGGCCAGTTGCACGTCGGTGACTGCGAGCAGGACAACGGCACGATCATCATCCGGTCGAACGGCACGGGGGACTGGAGCGCGACGACGCTGACGTTCCAGACGCACTCCGGCGACGTCTGGCACTCCAGCTTCGACTTCAAGACCACGGCCGGAACGCAGCTGTTCTCGGCGGGCACGTTCGACAGCCCGCGGATGAACGACGGCAACCCGCCGCCGCGCTACCCGTGGGGCAAGCACTTCACTTACGACGCGTCGCTCTTCAGTGCTGTCAACATCTTCAAGACCATCCAGCACTCGAGCTGCTGAGCGGGGGAGAGAAAACCGCCCTGGGTCACGGTGCGCCGGGACCCGGGGCGGTGCCCGCGACGGCGGGCAGCTCCACGCCCACCGCACGGTCCCCGGCGGCTGAACGCGCTCAGCGTGACCATCACCGTGTCGGGGTGCCGGTCCGGTCGCCGGGGACGTCCCGGTACTTCCCGAACCAGCGCGCGCTCCTGCTGGCGGCGTACCCGGAGATCCAGGACGACGCGGGCCTGCTGCCCCCGGACGCACCCGCCGACCCGGCCGCCCGCCTCGGCTTGGTGATGCGGGCGTTCGTCGAGTTCACGCTTGCGCTGGGAGCCCCAGCCGTCCCCGCGCGGCCGAGGTCCTGGCCGGTTCGGCCCGCGCCATCCTGCGCGCGGCCCTCGAGCCGGCGGCTAGCTGATCGGCACCGTCGCGGTGCAGGACGCCGCGCCGTTGTCGAACGTCGCCGCCGCGGTGCCCATGCCCGTCAGCGGCACGGTGGTGGTCGTCGGCACGGTGAAGGTGGTGTGCCCGGTCGTCGCCGACGTCTGGGAGTACACCGTGTGCGTCGTCGATCCGCTGCGGTAGGCGATCCGCAGGGAGACGGTGCCCGCGACGTCGCCGATGTACGGTCCCGACGCGGTGTAGCCGCCGGTGATGCGGAAATCGAAGCCGACGGACTCGTACTGCAGGGTGAACCTGCCGCTGAAGTCTCCCGAGTGGCAGACGGCCGTCCGCTGGAACGTCGTCGCCGCCCCGGCCGGGGCGGCCGCTACCGTCGTGCCGGCCAGCAGCGCCCCCAGCGCCACGAGCCCGGCCTGTATCGCAGTCTTCATCCTTTTTCCTCCCTCTGGCTTCCCGTCATCCTGCCCGGTGCCGCTTCCGTTCCGCTTCCCTTCACGCGGTGGTGCGCACGAGGTGGACCGGGCAGGCGGCGTGGTGCAGGAGCGCCTGCCCGGTGGAGCCGAGCAGCAGGCCGGGGAAGCCGCCGCGGCCGCGGTCGCCGAGCACGACCAGCTGGGCGGTGGCGCTGCGCTCGACCAGTTCCTTGCGCGGGTGCGCGTGCACGACGACCTGCTCGACCGCGACGTCGCCGGTGTCGTGGGCCAGCACCCGCTCGCCGAGCAGCCGGCGTCCCGCCTCGGTGACGCACCGCGGGTCCCGGTGCGGCGGCGGGCTGTCCGCCCACGCATGCAGCACGACGAGCGGCGCGTGGCGGGCGCGGGCTTCGGCGAGGGCGGCCGCCAGGACCCGGGCGCCGGCTTCGCTGCCGTCGACGCCGGTGACGACCGGCCGCTCGGCCGCGCCGGGTTCGTCCCAGCTGTCGCCGCGGACGACGACGGTGTCGCAGCGGGCGTGGGTGCCGACGGCCGCGGCGACCGACCCCGCGAGCAGGCTGGTGAGCCTGCCGTGCCCGGTCGACCCGACGACCAGCAGCGCGGCTGACCGCGACGCCTCGATCAGGGCTTGCGCGGCGCGGTCGGGATCGAGCCGGGTGGCCGCACTGGGAACCCCCTGCGCGGCGGCGAGCTCCTGCGCGGTCCGCAGCGCACGCCGCCCCCGGGCGCGCAGCGCGTCGACCATCTCTTCGGGCGGCGGCACGACCCCGCCGGCGAGCAGGGCCGGAACGTCGAGGGCGTGCACGATTTCCAGCGGCGCCGCCCGCAGCCGGGCGGTCCGCGCGGCCCAGCGGACGGCATCGAGCGACTCGGCCGACCCGTCCACCCCGGCAACGATCGGCAATCCGGCGGCGGTCATCTCCAAGACTGTAGGCGCGCCCGCCCGCCCCGGACCCCGATTTCCACGAACGACCACGACCCACCCACTCGCCCACCGCCCCCAGAGGGTCGCCTCACGTACCCGGACGGACGACTCGCGTACCTGGCGGGACGACTCGCGTACCTGGACGGACGACACGAGCAGGCCTGCGGCCGGCCGGCGTGTCGTCCGCCTGGGTACGCGTGTCGTCCATTGCGGTACGCGTGTCGTCCGGCTGGGTGCGTGGGGCGTCCGGTCGCGGGGGCGGGCGGGGTCGGGCAAGATCTGCGGTAGTCGCCCCCGAGTCCGAAGGAGCCCGATGGCGGTGCTGGTCGTGGCCGCGGCGGTGCTCGGCCTGCTCGTCGGATCGTTCCTCAACGTCGTGATCCACCGGGTGCCGCGCGGCGAGTCGGTGGTCCGCCCGCCGTCGCGCTGCCCGGATTGCGGGCAGACGATCAAGAACCGGCACAACGTCCCCG
This sequence comes from Amycolatopsis mediterranei, assembly GCF_026017845.1. Lineage (NCBI taxonomy): Bacteria > Bacillati > Actinomycetota > Actinomycetes > Pseudonocardiales > Pseudonocardiaceae > Amycolatopsis > Amycolatopsis mediterranei. Next base: position 3,469,958 of record NZ_CP100416.1, on the reverse strand, counting down.
TCTTCGGCTGGCTCGTCCTGCGCGGCCGGTGCGCCGGCTGCGGTGCCCGGATCAGCGTCCGGTACCCGCTGGTCGAGCTCGGCACCGCCGTGCTGTTCGCGCTGCTGGCCCTGCGGCTCGACCCACCGGACCTGCCCGCGTTCCTCTACTTCGGCGCGATCGGGATCGCACTGGCCCTGATCGACCTCGACTGCCGCCGCCTGCCGAACGCCATCGTCCTGCCGTCGTACCCCGTCCTGCTCGTCCTGCTGACGGCGTCGGCCTGGTGGCGCGGCGACTGGTGGTCGCCGGCCCGCGCCGGGATCGGCGGCGCCGCGCTGTTCGGCTTCTACCTCCTCCTGGCGCTGGCGTACCCGGCGGGCATGGGCTTCGGTGACGTCCGGCTCGCGGGCATCCTCGGCGGGATCCTCGCCTACCTGTCCTGGCCGGCCCTGCTCGTCGGGGCGTTCGGCGGGTTCCTGCTCGGCGCGGTCGCCGGGGTCGTCGTGCTGGCGACCGGCAAGGGCGGCCGCAAGACGGCGCTGCCGTTCGGGCCGTTCATGATCGCCGCCGCGCTGGTGGCGATCTTCGCGGCCGGCCCGCTCGGTCAGGCCTACCAGCGGCTGACCGGCCTCGCCTGAGCGGTCACCGGTTCCCCGACCAGCTCAGCACCGACACCTGACGCGCCCCCGCCACCGGATTCGTCGGGTCACCGTCCACATAGGCCACCCGCGCCCGTGCCACCGGCGTCCCGGACAGTGGACACGGCCCCGCGCCGGGACACACGTAGGCGGACAGGTAGACGCCGAAGACGAAGCCCGGGGAGTCGTCCGGGACCTCGATGACCGCCCCGGTGAACGTCACGCTCCCGGTCTCCTTCACCCACAACGACCGCGCGACGACGCCGAAGCGGAAGATCGGTTCGGTCGCGTTGTTCAGTGTGACGTCCAGGACGGCTTTCGGCGCGTACGTCGTCCCCTGCACGTAGAACCGGTTGCCGGAGTTGTTGACCGCCGTGACCAGCGCACACGCCGCAGGACTCGTGTACATCAGCTGGGTGCACCCGCTCTCGGCCCGCAGCGCGGGCGGGGTGTAGGTGAGCTCCAGCTGAAGCGCATCCACCAGTTCCGTGCCGTCGTGCTTGACGTCCACGGTGTAACCCAGCTGCCCACCGGCGAAGGTGCCGTCGTACACCGCCTGCGCCAGCTGGCTGGTCACGTCGGTGACATCGGTGGTGGCCGAGCCGTCGTTGGGGGTGGACAGGCTCAGCGGGATCGGCGAGCCCCCCGTCGGCGTGAACTGGGCCGAGCGCGAATCCTTGCTCGCGCCGTGGTCGTTGCCGTGGACGACCCGCACCTTCGCCGAAGTCAGGATCGTCCCGGCGGGCGGTGCCGCGGCGGGGGAGAAGCCGGCGGCAGTCAGGGTGGCATGGCCGCCGCTCTTGTCGGGAGCGGCCCACGTCACCCCGCCACCATCCACTTTGGACAGCGAGGCGGCCGTGCCGGTGAAACCGCCCGTCACGGAACCGGGCACGAGCGTCGCCGTCACCGGTGACTCCGCCCCCGAGGTCAGCCCGTAGACGGCGACCGGCGGCCGTTCCGCGCTGTACGTCCCGCAGATCTCCGCCTGCCCCGCCTTCACCGCCAGCCGGCTGTCGCCGCCGAAAACGAACTGGACGCCGACCGCCTTCGCGTCGTCGATCGGGTTGTCGCAGGCCCCGGGGATCTTCGCCGGGACCGGCGGCTTGGCGATGATCCGCCCGCTGTCGTCCACAGGCGTGCCCGCGACCAGGAAGCCGTTGTCGACCGTCCACACGTCGTCGCCGCCCGGCAGCGACGACGGCCGGACCGCGGCACTGTTGTGGAAGTCGAAGTAGTACGTGCCGGGGGTGAACCACCAAGTGCTGTCCTTGCACTTGCTGCTGCTCGACATCATCGCCGACAGCCCGGCAGCATCGTCGTAGAAGCCGGGCTGGAAGGTGATCAGCGAGCCGGACTTCGTGCAGGTGGGCAGGTTCTGGTGCGGCGGAACGGACGTCAGCGCCGGGGCGTAGCCGGGGTCGGCGCCGAGAGCCGATCCGCCGTAGCCGCACGCGGCCGCGGGCGCGCTCCGGATCGTGCCCGCGCAGGCACCGCGCGCGTACACCGCGGTGTTCGTGTCGAGCGAGCCGTTGACCACGCGGATGTTCGAATTGGAATACACGACGCCGTGGACCTTGAACGACGACCCGGTCGGCTGCTGGATGTTGAGCCCGTCTTCGCCGCCGGTGCCGAGGGTGAGGATCGCGCTGCCCGGCCGGTTGCACAGGCTCAGGGACGGGCACTGGATCTGGACCTTCGCCGGATCGGCGGTGCACGTCACCGCGGCCGAGCCGGCGCCGCCGAAGTTCGGCAGGCTCAGCGTGTCGGAGCCGCCGAAGCAGTGCTCGCCGGGCGCGCCGGTGAACGTGCTCGTGCGGATCGCGTTGATCCCCGCCTGTAGCGCGCCGTCGGCCGTGTAGGCGGACGCGGCCTGGTCGCGCAGGTTCACCGTGGTGCGGACGCTGGTGTCGGCGAAGGACAGCAGCGCGCCGAGCACCACCGCGACCACCGTGACCAGCAGGAGCACCATCGGCAGCGCGGCCCCGGTGTCGTCGCCCTTCCACCGGCGGTTCATGTCTGCCTCCGTTGCCCGAACAGCGTGATGGGGTAGGGGTCGGCGTTGCGCGCGACGGCGGTGAAGGTGAACTTCACCCACAGCGGCACGGCGGCGTCGGTGCACGCGCTGGAGCAGGTGACCGCGGGAGTGCCCGGGGCGACGTTGTGCGCGACGACCGAGTCGGACACCGGCGTCGTCGAACCCAGGCAGCGCAGGCGGTGCAGTTCGGTGCCGGCCAGGTAGTAGGCGACGATCGCGGTGCGCCGGGTCGCGGCCGGGGTGCTGGTGTCCCAGTCGTCGGACAGCAGCCGCAGCACCGAAACCGGCGTCGCGGCGGTGCCGCAGACCTGCCCGCCGCCGTCGTACGCGGCGCCGAGCTGGATCGACGGCGAGTACGGCACCTTGCCGTTCGCCACCGCGCCCGAGTAGTCGCGCAGGCCGACGGCGGCGACGTCCTGGGCGAAGAACGCCGCGCTCTGCTGGGCGTCGTGCGACACCGCCAGCCGGGCCGACGTGGCGTCGGTGTTCTTGATCGAGACGATCACCGCGTTGGCGATCGGCGCGGCGACCACCCCGAGGATGACGACGACGATCAGCAGCTCGATGAGCGTGAACCCGGCGTCGGACCGGCGGCTCAGCACAGCGCCTCCCCGAGCCCGCAGCGCTTGCGCACCACGACCTCCAGGCGCTCGCTCGCCCGCCCGTCACCGCTGGCGACCTGGAGGGTCAGCTGCTGCAGTCCGCTGTCGGTGCCGCAGGACGCCGACCACGCCGAGCCGGTCCAGTACTTCACCGACGACACCGAGCTGGTGAACCCGGGTGGCACGGTGAACCCGGCGGGAGCGGCGTACTTCGCGGGCGCGGCGCACGCGAAGTAGCCGCCCGCCATCACCTGGTTCTCGACCGCCTCGCCGAAGTCGCGCACGCCGGCACCGGCCGTGGCCTGCTTGCGGTGGACGTCGGACATGAACACGCTCACGCCGATCCCGCCGACGATCGCGATGACCGCGACACCCAGGATCGCCACCGCGACCAGCAGTTCGAGGAGGCTCTCGCCCCGGTCGTCGGTGCTCACCAGGCCCGTGCCCACCGGACCCGTGCCCATCAGACGTGCACCTGGCCGAAGATCCCGTACATCGCCGAGACGAGCGCGACCGCGACGAACCCGACGACCAGGCCCATCACCACGATGACGGCCGGCTCGAACAGTGCGGTGAGCTTCTTCAACCGGTAGTCCAGCTCGCCTTCGTAGTACTGGGCGGTGATTTCGAGCTGCGTGTCGAGGGTGCCGGTGTCCTCGCCGACGCGGATCATCTGCGCGGCGGTCACCGGGAACAGCCCGGAGCCGGTGAGCGGCCGGGCCAGGCCCTCGCCGTTGAGCACCGCCTGCCCCACCCGGGCCAGCGCGCGCATGAAGACACGGTTGCGCAGCGAGTCCGTCGCGACCCGCAGGGCCTCCGGCAGCGGGACCCCGGCGCTCACCATGGACGAGAGGATCCGGCAGAAGCGCTCGACCAGCGCGTGCCGCACGGTCGGGCCGATCGCCGGCAGGCCGAGCAGCGCGCGGTCGCGGGCGTACCGGCCGCCGGGCGTGCGGACGGCGAAGGAGTACAGCGCGATGAGTGCGACCAGCCCGGCCAGCAGTGCCCACCACCACGCGCCCAGGAAGTCCGTGATGGCCAGCAGCATCCGCGTCGGCAGCGGCAGTTTCGCGTTCAGGCTGGCGAAGAAGCTCTTGAAGCGGGGCAGGACGAACGTCGCGAGCACGACGACGGTGACGACCGACATCACCGCGATCATCGCGGGGTAGATCAACGCGGCCTTGATCTTGCGCCGGGCTTCGAGATCGCGTTCCAGGTAGTCGGCCAGCTGGTCGAGGACGACGTCGAGCTGCCCGGTGAGCTCCGCCGAACGCAGGATCTCGCGGTAGAACTCGGGGAAGATCTTCGGGTGCCGGTCGACGCAGTCCGAGAGCCGGTCGCCCCCGCGCAGGCCCTGCTCGACCGAGCGCAGCATCCGCGCCACCGAGGAGTTCGCGGCCTCTTCGCCGAGGATCCGGACCGCGTCGATCAGCGGCAGCCCGGCCCGGACGAACGCGCCGAGCTGGCGCGAGAGGTGCATGACGACCTCGCGCTTGACCCGGGGCGCGGTCAGCTCCAGGCTCAGCACGCTCTTCTTCTCGGTGACCTCGATGTCCCGCAGTTCGCGCTCGTACAGCGCCAGCACGGCGGAGTCGGCGTCGGCGGCCTTCTGCACCCCGTGGGTGCGCAGCCCGTCCGGGCCGGTGGCGACGTAGGCGTACCGGTTCATCGGGCCCCTCCGGTGAGGTAGATCGACCGCAGCACCTCGGCCGGGGTGGTGACGCCCTCGGCGACCAGCCGCAGCGCCTCGTCCTGCAGCGTCCGCATGCCTTCCTTGCGGGCCAGTTCGTGCACCTCGCGGTGCGGCGCGCTGTCCAGCACCAGCGTGCGGATCCCTTCGCTGACCGGCATCAGCTCGTAGACGCCGGTGCGGTCCAGGAATCCCGTCTGCGCGCAGAAGTTGCAGCCGGCCCCGCGGACGAACCCGCCCGCCGGCTCCTCGGCGCCAAGAGAGTCCATAAAGGACAGTTCTTCGGCGGAGGGCGCGTAGTACTCGCGGCAGCGCAGGCAGATCCGCCGGACGAGCCGCTGGGCGAGCACCGCGGTGACCGAGGAGGCCACGAGGAAGTTCTCGATCCCCATGTCCAGCAGCCGGTGCAGCGCCGAAGCGGCGTCGGTGGCGTGCAGCGACGAGAGCACGAAGTGGCCGGTGAGCGCGGACTGCACGGCGATGCGCGCGGTGTCGACGTCGCGGACTTCGCCGACGAGGATGACGTCCGGGTCCTGGCGCAGGATCGACTTGAGGCCGTCGGCGAAGGTGACGCCGGTCTGTTCGTTGATCTGGATCTGGTTGATCGAGGACATGGTGTACTCGACCGGGTCCTCGATGGTCATGATGTTGCGCTCGCTGCTGTCGAGCTCGCCGAGCGAGCCGTAGAGCGTCGTCGTCTTGCCGCTGCCGGTGGGCCCGGCGCAGATCACCATCCCGTAGGGCGACTGCAGGACCGCCGAATAGCGCCCCGCCATCTCGGCGGGCATGCCCAGCTGCGGCAGCCGGAACAGCGGGCGGCTCTTGTCCAGCAGCCGCAGCACGACCTTTTCGCCGCCGACCACCGGCGTGCTCGCCACCCGGATGTCCACCGGCCGGTCCTCGACGTCCATGCTGATCTGGCCGTCCTGCGGCCGCCGGCGCTCGACGATGTTCATCCCGGCCAGGATCTTGATCCGGCTGGTCACCGCGGGCCCCATCGAGCCGGGCAGGTCGAGGACGTCGTGGAGCACGCCGTCGATGCGGTAGCGGACGCGGATTCGCTCGGCCTGCGGCTCGACGTGGATGTCGGAGGCCCGGTCGCGCAGCGCCTGCTTGATCATCAGGGCGACGACGTGCACCACCGGCGCATCGTCGTTCGCGGTCGCCGGCGCCTCGGCGCGGGCCGCGTCGCGCCGGACGGCGTCCCGGGCTTCGAACGCCTTGACCTGCCGGTCGACGCCGGTGAGCGCGCGGTAGGTGCGGCCGATGGTGGCCAGGATGTCCGCGCGTTCGGCGACGGCGACGGTCACCGGGCGGCCGAGCGCCGCCTGCAGCGCCGGGGCGGTGGCCGGGTCGGCCACCGCGACCAGCACGGAGTCCTCGCGGACGGCGAGGGGGATCGCGCAGAGTTCCCGGGCCTTCGCCTCGCCGAGCAGGTCGGCGGCGGCGCGGTCCGGGGTCACCGTGCGGAGGTCGACGGTCCGGGGCTGGGTGCGAAGCCTCATGCCGGCACGCTCCGGGGCCGCGGCCGTGGGTCGATGTCCTGCGGGTGGAGGCTGCGGGCGGCCGCGTCGGCGGGCGAGACCAGCCCGGCGGCGACGAGCTCGGACAGCGACTGCTCGAGCGTCACCATGCCCTCGCGCCGCCCGGTCACCAGTGCGTTGCGCAGCTGGTGCGGCTTGCCTTCCTTGATGAGGTTGCGGACGGCTGTGTTGGCCACCAGGACCTCGAAGGCGGCGACGAGCCCGCCGCCGATGCGGGGGAGGAGCCGCTGGTGGACGATCCCGGTCAACGCGGCGGCGAGCTGCACCCGCACCTGCTCCTGCTGTCCGGCCGGGAAGACGTCGATCATCCGCGCGAGGGACTGCGCGGTGTCGTTGGTGTGCAGGGTGGCGAAGACCAGGTGCCCGGTTTCGGCGATGGTCAGGGCGAAGCGGATCGACTCCAGGTCGCGCATTTCCCCGACCAGCAAGACGTCGGGGTCCTCCCGCAGGGCGCTGCGCAGCGCCGCGGGGAAGGAGTCGGTGTCGGTGCCGACTTCGCGCTGGTTCACCGCGGAGCGCCGGTGTTCGTGGACGTACTCGATGGGGTCCTCGACGGTGAGGATGTGGCACGCGCGTTCGCTGTTGATCCGGTCGATGACGGCGGCGAGCGTGGTGGATTTGCCGGAGCCGGTCGGCCCGGTGACGAGCACGAGTCCTTGGTGCCGCCGCGCGAAGTCGGCCAGCACCGGCGGCAGCCCGAGGTCGGCCATGCCGGGGATCCGGCGCGGGATCATCCGCAGCGCGACGACCGTCTCGCCGCGCTGGGTGAAGGCGTTGCCGCGGACGCGGGCTTCCTCGCGCCAGCCGAAGGAGAAGTCGAATTCGCGGGCGGTGCGCCAGGCGCAGGCTTGGTCGTCGGTGAGGAGCTCGGCGAGCAGGGCGCGGGTGTCCTCGCCGGTGAGGACGGGGTGGCCGGGGACCGCGGAGAGGTCGCCGTGCACGCGCAGCTGGGGCGGCAGTCCGGCGGTGAGCAGCAGGTCGGTGCCACGCGCCTGCCACAACGCCTCGAGCAGGCCGTCGACGCGGCTGCCGATCTGGGTGGGCATGGTTTCCCTCCGGGGCGAGGTCGTCCGTGGGGGTGGATCACCCACCCCCACGGAAGTGGTTCAGTGGGTGCAGGCGCCGGCGGCCTTGACGAGACCGGCTGCGTCGATGGAGATCGTGTAGCCGTTGGTGGTCGACGGTTCGTCCTTCAGGTAGCCCTTGGTCTTGAGCTCCAACGGGTTGGCGGCGTAGGCGCTGGTCTTGGCGTAGAGCGCCTCGTTGGCGGTCTCGACGGCCTTCCAGTCCGCGTTGCACGCGGCGGCCTTGCCATCGCCGTTGAACGCCTGCACGGCGAACACGACGACCCCGGCGAGCACACCCAGGATCACGACGACGATGAGCAGTTCGATCAGGGTGAAGCCGTCCTGGTTGGCGCGGGCGGCACGCAGTTTTTCCAGCATGGTGTTTTCCTTTGCGTTGCAGGGTTTCAGGGTGTTCCGGAGTCAGCAGGCCTGCGCCTCCGGGGATCGCGTTCCCTTCCAGGTGCCGGCGGTCGCACGCACGCTCACGTACACCTTGTTGTTGCTGGGCAAGGGGATGGTGGCCGAAGTGGTCGTGGCCGTGCCCGCGGTGGTGACGGGGCCGCCCGAAGTGGTCGCGGTGAAGAGCTCGAACCCGGGTGGCAGCGGTGTCGGGTAACTCCAGTGGAGCGTGGCCGAGGGACCGCCGCTGCCGTTGTTGCACCTCGCCGACTCGACGACCGGCTGGCCGGGCGTCTGCAGCTTCAGCCCCGCCGCGTATCCCGTGCCGGGACCGGGTTTCAGCCAGGCCGCCTCGGCTTTCGCCGCGCCCACCGCGACCAGGCCGCTGATCACCGTGGTCCAAGCCGCCACGACCAGTACGGCCGCGAAGGCGATCCGGGGCGTGCTCATCCGCTCACCACCGTGACGGTCACCGGGATGGCGAACAGCGCCCCCTGGCAGCCGTCGTCCGAGGCCGTGCTCATCGACACCGCGCCCGTCAGGGTGAGGGTGGTGCTGCCGTTGGCGGCCACCGGCGTGTTCGGCGACTGCGCGGTCCAGCTCACGCCGGTCGTCGTGCAGGTGCCGGTGCCGCCGGACCCGGTCGGCGTCCCGTTCGCCACGACGCTGCTGACCTTGACCGGGTAGGGGTTCGGGTTGTTCACCAGGATCTTCGCATCGCCCGCCGGCCCGCCGGGGTAGAGCAGGCCGCTGGTGAACGCCGACGCGAGCAGCGCCGTGGTCGTCGGCGCGGCCGCCGTGCCCGCCTTCGCGTTCGCGGCACCGGAGCCGGAGCTCGTCCACGCCGCGACGGCGATCCCGCCGCCCAGCGTCGCGCCGACCACCGTGGTGACCACGAGCACGCGGCGCAGGGTCGGGTTCTTCATGGCTTGACCGCCGTTCCTGTGTACGTCAGGGGAAAGGTGACCGACCGGCACGCATCGGGTGTGCCGGGCAGCATGTGGGTGGTGAGGACGGCGTCGGCGGTGCCGTTGCCGGGGACCGTCACCGGCCTGGTGAGCGCGTCGACCCGGACCGAGGACGCCGGGCAGGCCGGGACCGGATGGCCGCTGCTGTCGGCGGGTTTGCCGACTGTGGCCGTCACGGTCTGGACGAGGATGGGGAAGTTTTCGGCGTTGGCCAGCCGGATCCACCGGTTCCCGGTCGCGCCGGGAACCAGCGCGGTGGCCCGGCCGGGCACGTCGGCGATGCCGAACTGCTTGATGCCGTTGCCGTTCGCGGTGTTCGCCACCGGCGCGGGGCCGATCACGAACCACGTGAGCACGACGGCCGCGAGCGCGCCCGCCGGAACACCGATCCGCCACCTGGACATCGAGGTCCTTCCGGGGAAGGGCGGGGCGGTGGTTGGCGCACCGCCCCGCCGCGGATCAGGAGGCGTTCGAGACGAGGGTGGCGGTGAGCGGCAGCACGAAGGTCTGGCCCTTGCAGGCGTCGGCGGCGTCGGCGTTCATCGTCGCGTGCAGGGTGTAGGTGCGGGTGCCCTTGGCGGCGATGGTGCCCGAGGTGCTCGTGGACGCGGGGCTGGTGACCGTTCCGGCTGCGCAGCCGCCGACCACGTTCGAGGAGCCGGCGCTGATCCCGGTGACCACGACGGGGTAGTCGTTCGGGTTGTCGATCGTGACGGTGAAGTCGGTGCCGCCACCCGGGTAGAGGGCGCTGCCCGAGCTCGCGGACGTGATCGCCGAGTTGACCGAGGTGGTCGACGAGACCGAGCCCGAGCCGGCGCCGCTGCTCGTCCAGGCCGCGTAGGCGACACCGGCGACGACCACCACTCCGGCGGCACCGAGGACGATCGCGGCCCGCTTGCTGATCTTGCGCATGGGGTTCTCCTGGAAGCTGGTTCATTCGGGAAGCCGGGCTCGGTCGCGATCCGGCTGGTCCGGTCGGACCGTCACGAAGAGTGTGCGAATTCCGCGGCGATCTTCACCCCGGGCGACCGGCCTGACTGCGAAGGTCCGAGGTCCCTTGTGATCGGCAGCCGGGCGTGTTACGCGCGCGGGATCGAGCCGCGGCGCCGTCGTTTCACCTGGTAAAAACTTCCGACGCCCGAACCGTGACCTGCGGCTTTTGCGACCCGTTCGGCCGAATGGCGGAGACCGTCCCGTGATCTTCGGCCGGGCGTTCGCCGATCTCGGACGGCCTCCGCGGCGACCTTCGGGCGGCTTGGTGTGCTCCCGTTCAGGTGATGACTATTCGTGACAATTCTCCACGTGATGAGTAATTTTTTGAACGTGTTCAACTCCTGCGGTACCGTGATGGCGGGGCGAACTGTGAAGGGGGTTGCATGAAGATTGTGATTCCGGGCGGCACCGGGCACTTGGGGCGGGTGCTGGGCCGCGCGCTGATCGGGCAGGGGCACGAGGTCGTGGTGCTGACCAGGGGGGAGGTACGCCCGGAGCCGGGGGTGCGCCACGTCCACTGGGACGGCCGCGGCCCGGGCCCGTGGACGGCGGAGATCGACGGCAGCGACGTCGTGCTCAACCTGGCCGGCCGGTCGGTGAACTGCCGCTACACCCCGGCGAACCTGCGCGAGATGCTGAACTCCCGCGTCGACTCGGCGAGGGTGGTCGGCGGCGCGATCGCCCGCGCGGCCCGCCCGCCGAAGGTGTGGCTGCAGATGAGCACGGCGACGATCTACGCGCACAGGTTCGACGCGCCGAACGACGAAACCACGGGAATCCTCGGCGGCGACGAGCCGGACGTGCCGGCTTACTGGTCCTCCAGCGTCGACATCGCCAAGGCATGGGAGCGCGAGCAGCGCCTGGCGGCCACCCCGGACACGCGCAAGGTGGCGCTGCGCGCGGCCATGGTGATGAGCCCGGAACCCGGCGGAGCGCTGGCGATGCTCCTGCGTCTGACACGCCTGGGCCTGGGCGGCCCGGTGGCGGGCGGCGGCCAGTACATGTCGTGGATCCACGAGGAGGACCTGATCCGGGCGATCGGTTTCCTCATCGAGCGGGACGAGCTGAGTGGGCCGGTGAATCTGGCGGCGCCGGAGCCATTGCCGTACGCCGACTTCCTGCGGGTTCTGCGAAGGGCGGCGGGAGTGCGGGTGGGTCTTCCGACGACGAGGTGGATGGCGGAGATCGGGGCGTTCGTGCTGCGCAGCGACACGGAGCTGCTGTTGAAGAGCCGCCGCGTGATCCCGGGGAGGTTGCGCGAGGCGGGGTTCCAGTTCGGGTACCCGGAATGGCCGGCCGCGGCCGAGGACTTGGTGCGGCGGTCACGGTCAGGGGAGCCGGTGAAGGCGGTCGGCTGAGCCCGGCATGCTTTGGTTCGCGCGCGGGTGGTCGGTTCACGTGCCTGGAGGGTCGGCTCGCGTGCCTGGGCGGTCGGCTGGCGTGCTCTGCGGGGCGGCGAACAGGCCGCAGCAGTCTGACAAGGCCGGGTCATGACTGCACGGGGGAGACCACCCGGGTCCACTCCGGACGGTCAGCCGGGGTCGGCGTTGTCGCGCAGCCGCCGCAGCACCAGGGCCAGGTGGAGGCGGAAACGGCCGGCCGGCGAGTCGATCTCGAAGCCCAGCACCGACTCCGCGCGGGCCAGCCGGGCCGGCATCGTGCTGTGGTGGCGGTGCAGGGCCGCGGCTGCTTTGCGGGCCGAGCCCGTTGCGCACAGCGCGTCCAGGGCCGCCAACGTGTCCGCGCCGTGAGGTTCGGACGCCAGGCGGTCGAGCGCCCGGACGTCGGCCAGCTCCGTGAGTTCCGCCGGCGCCAGTTTGCCCGCGAGCGCGGCCAGGCCGCCCAGCCGCTCCCACCACACCACCGGCTCCGCCGCCGAGGTGAAGCGCAGGGCCGTCCGGGCCGCCGCCCAGGAACGGGCCACCTCGATCGCCGGTCCCTCCGGGCCGATGCCCGCGCGGGCCCCGGCCGGCAGCGAGGCCACCTCACCCGGCAGCAGGACCGCCCGCACCCCGCCCAGCCGCGCCGAACGGCCGGCGAGCGCGTCGACGCCCGTCCCCGCGAGCACCCGCAACCGGGCCGCCGGGCCGAAGCCGAGCAGGTGCAGGGCCCGTGACCGCTCGGCCGTGCCGGTGTCCTCGGACAGCACCAGCTCGACCAAAGCGGGATCCCCGAGCTCGGGCCGCGGCACGCCGGAGTGCTCCAGCAGGATCGCGGCGGCGATCGCGAACCGTTCGAGCAGCATGTCGTCGAGCGGGACGGCCGCGCCCGCCCGGGCCACCCACACGACCACGCCGCCTTCGAGCGTCCGCGTGGCCGCCCCCGCGGGCGCCGCGCCCGGGATGACGACGCCGGCACCCGGCGAAGCCCGCAGCGACAGGCCTTGGCCGGGAGCGTGCACGCCCACCGGGCAGCCGGCCAGGTCCGCCGTACTCCGCACGAGGACATCCAGACCCGCGCGGCCGGTGATCAGGCGGTCGAAGAACCCGATCACCCGTACGGCGTTCTCGGCGTCGGCGTCGAGCCCGGACAGCCGCAGCAGCAGCCCTTTCATCCCGCCACGATAGGCGCGCCCGCCACCGGATGGCGAGCATCGGCCCGGCAACGCCGCAGCCGGGTGCGCGGGTCGGCCCGGCAACGCCGCGGCGGGATGGCGCGAGTCGACTCGCCAACGCCGGCCGGGGCGGCCTGGCAACCTCCGCCCGCCGGATGGCGCGGGTCGGGAACCCCGCAGCCGACCCGCGTGGGCCGGCCTCGGCAACGCCGCAGCCGGGTGGTCCGGGTCAAGTCGGCAATCTCGCAGCCGGGGCGCGCCTGGCAACGTCCGCTCGCCGGATTGCGTGGGTCGGCAACGCAGCAGCCGCCCGGCCCGGGCCGCGCACACCGCTGCCGGACCGCGCGACCCGGCCCAGCACTGCCCTCCGCAGAATGCCCCAGCCCGGCAACCTCACCGCACGGCAACCCCGCCGCACAGCAACCGGCCGCCGCCGGGTGGCGAGGATTCCGGTCGCAACCGCCGCCGCGTGGCGGTGGCCCCGGTCACCCCCTGCGGCCGATCATCGGACCATGACCTACGCGATCGATCCCGAGCTGCTGCCCTGGCTGGACATGCTCCCCGCCGTGACCCTCACCGACCACGAGTCCCTGCTGGCCGCGCGCTCCTCGATGGCGCAGCTCCGCGAAGTCCTGCCGGCTTACGAACCCGCCAACCCCGTCGACATCCGGGACGTCGACGTGCCCGGGCCGTCCGATGCCCCGGATGTCCCGGTGCGCGTCTACGCCCCGGCGAACCGCACCACCGCGGTGCCCGGCCTGCTCTACATCCACGGCGGCGGGTTCGTCCTCGGCGATCTCGACACCTTCGACACGCACGTGCTGCGCCTGGTCGACGAACTCGGGATCGTGATCGTCTCGGTGGGTTACCGGCTCGCCCCCGAACACCCGTTCCCGGCGCCGGTCGAGGACTGCTACGCGGCCCTGACCTGGGCGGCGGCCAAGGCGGACGAGCTCGGCATCGACCCGGCCCGCCTCGGCGTCGCCGGCGAAAGCGCCGGCGGTGGCCTCTCGGCCGCCGTGGCGCTGCTGGCCCGCGACCGCGGCGGCCCGCAGCTGTGCTTCCAGTACCTCGGCATCCCGGAGCTCGACGACCGCCTGGACACCCCGTCGATGCGGGCCTACACCGACACGCCGATCTGGAACCGGCCGAACGCGGTGCACAGCTGGACGAGCTACCTCGGCACGGAACCCGGCGGCCCGGACGTCTCGCCCTACGCCGCCCCGGCCCGCGCCGCCGATCTGGCCGGGCTGCCGCCCGCGTTCGTCACGACGTGCCAGTTCGACCCCCTGCGCGACGAAGGAATCGCCTACGCGCAGCGCCTCGCCCATGCCGGTGTGCAGGCCGAGCTGCGGCACTACCCGGGGACGTTCCACGGCTCCGGCATGGTCGAGACGGCGGAGATCTCCCGCCGCATGTTCGCCGACGAGCTGGACGCGTTGCGGCGCGGCCTCCGCATCACCGCCGGCTGAGCGCGCGCGGCCCGGCGGCTCAGTCCGCCGGGCCGACGTCGATCAGCACCTTCCCCGTGATCCCGTCCTCCGAGGCCGCGTGCGCCTTCGCCGTTTCCGCCAGCGGGAACCGGTGGATCGGCACCCCGCGCTCCTCGCCGAGCCCCAACGCGCCGTCCGCCAGCGCCGCCGTGATGTCCTCGGCGGCCGCGCGGAGCTTGTCCTCGCCCACCGTGTACAGCACCAGGAACTGGTAGCGCGCGTTGAGCATCAGGTTCGGCCCGAATTCCAGGCTCACCGTCCCGGTGCCGCGGTCGTCGCCGTAGGTGGCGACCGTGCCGCGGGGGCGCAGCACCTCCGTGTGCAGCTTCGCGTTGACGCCCATCGCGACCTCGACCACCAGGTCGACACCGTCGGGGGCGACTTCGCGGATCCGCGCGCCGAGCTCCGGATCGGGGTAGCGCAGCACGTGCTGAGCGCCGGCCGCCCGGGCGAGTGCGGCCTTCTCCGCGCTGCTGACCGTCGCGATCACCGTCGCCCCGGTCCAGCGGCCGAGCTGGATCGCCGCGTTGCCGACCGCGCCCGCCCCGCCGCTGACGAGCACCGTGCGACCGGCCAGCGCGCCGGAGGAGAGCCGGGACGGGCCGTCCTCGGCGACCGTGAGCGCCCGGTGCGCGGTCAGGGCCGGGATGGCGAGCCCGGCGCCCTCGTCGAACCCGGCGCCGTCGGGCAGCCGGACCAGCTTCGAAGCCGGCAGGACCGTGTACTCCTGCGCCGTGCCGGACGCGGGCCCGTAGGCGGCGGCGAGGAGCAGCCACACCCGGTCGCCGGGTGCGAAGCCGGTGACGTCCGGGCCGACCGCGTCGACCACGCCCGCGCCGTCCTGATTGGGCACCGTGTCCGGGACCTCCGCCCCCGGTTCGGCGCGCAGGCCGCCGCGCGCCTTCCAGTCCGTGGGATTGACCGCGGACACCACGATCCGGACGCGGACTTCGCCCGGTCCCGGGTCCGCGACGGCCCGCTCCGACAGCTCCAGTACTTCGGGTCCGCCGTGGCGGCGGTAGACGACTGCCTTCATGCCGGGTGCAATCCGCGGACCGGCCGGGATATTCCCGCCGGTCCGCGGAAATGGGCGACGGGAAATCGTTTTTCGACGCCGGGAAAGCGTGAAAACGAGATCCCCCGGGCGGGCGATTTTTGGTACTCGCGTCAGCGAAATCGGCGGCCGTCGCAGAAACTGGGGCGCGTGGGAGAGGAAAAGAGCACTCCGGGGGACCAGCGGCCGAAGGGCGACGACGGTGAGCCGACGCCGATCTTCGACGCCGTGTTCAGCGCGACGCGCGCGCAGGCGAAAACGCCGAATCCACCGCGGGAACCGGACGAATCCGGGCGGTGACCGGGCCGGGCAGCGGCGAGCGGACCGCCGACGTGCAGCAGGTTGTTCGACGTCCGCGACGAACATGTAGCATCCCGGGTGCCCGAACACCCGGGGCCGAGGAGTGAACCGTGACCGGCGTCGTCAACAGCATGATCGCTGCCGAGTACGCGGCGGGAGCGTCGATCTCCGAGCTGGCCGAGCGCTGGGGGATCGACCCCCGGCAGGTCGTCGAGCGGATCTCGGCGGCCACCCGCAGCTGAGGCGGCTCAGATCGCGCGTTCTCCCTTGCCCAGCACGACGATGCCGCCCTCGCTGACGTGGTAGTGGCCGCGGTCGCGGGCCAGGTCGACACCGATGTGCGCCCCGGGCGGGACCACGACGTTCTTGTCCAGGATCGCCCGCCGCACCACCGCGCCGCGGCCGACGCGGGCACCGTCGAGCAGCACCGAGCCCTGCACCACCGCGCCCTGCTCGACGAGGACGTCGGGGGAGAGCACCGAGTCGACCACCTGGGCGCCGGAGATGATGCAGCCGTTGCTGACGATCGACTGGTTCGCCGAACCGCCCTCGACGAACTTCGCCGCCGCGCGCTGGGCGGGGTGGGCGAGGATCGGCCACCGCCGGTTGTAGAGGTTGAAGATCGGGTGCGTCGAAATCAGATCGGTGTGCGCGTCGTAGTAGCTGTCGATGGTGCCGACGTCACGCCAGTAACCGTGGTCGCGTTCGGTTTCGCCGGGCACGACATTGGTGTTGAAGTCGTAGACGGCGGCTTCCCCCGATTTGACCAGCGCCGGGATGATGTCGCGGCCCATGTCGTGGTGCGACGCGGCGTTTTCGGCGTCGGAGTGCAGGGCCTCCAGCATCACCTTCGTCGTGAAGATGTAGTTGCCCATCGACACGAACGACTCCTCGGGGGAGTCCGGCAGGCCCGGCGGGTCGGCCGGCTTCTCCATGAACGCGTCGATCATCAGCCCGTCGGTGGTCCGGATGACGCCGAACGAACTCGCCTCCGCCCGCGGGACGCGGATCCCGGCCACCGTGACGCCCGCCCCGGACGCGATGTGGGCGTCCAGCATCTGCCGGGGGTCCATCCGGTAGATGTTGTCCGCGCCGAACACCGCGATGTAGTCGGGGTCCTCGTCGTAGACCAGGTTGAGGCTCTGGTGGATGGCGTCGGCGCTGCCCTGGTACCAGCGCGGGCCCAGCCGCTGCTGCGCCGGCACCGGCGTGACGTACTCGCCGGTCAGCGCCGACAGGCGCCACGTCGTCGAGATGTGCCGGTCGAGCGAATGCGACTTGTACTGCGTCAACACGCACAGCCGCCGGAACCCGCCGTGCACCAGGTTCGACAGCACGAAGTCGACCAGCCGGTGCACCCCGCCGAACGGCACGGCGGGTTTCGCGCGGTCGGCCGTGAGCGGCATCAGGCGTTTGCCCTCGCCGCCCGCGAGGACGATGCCCAGCACATCGGCTCCAGTTGTCACAACGACCTCCCGCACGCTTCGTAGAGGGCGACCGTCCGCTCGGCGATCGCCTTCCAGCCGAACTCGCCGACCGCGCGCTCGCGGCCGGCGGTACCCATCGCGGCGGCCTGGTCCGGGGAGCCGACCACTTCGTTCAGCGCGGCGGCCAGGCCCGCCTCGAACGCTCGCGCGTCCTGTTCGTCGTAGTGCACCAGCAGCCCGGTACGCCCGTCGTCGACGACCTCCGGAATGCCGCCGACGTCGCTGGCCACCACCGGGGTGCCGCACGCCATCGCCTCGAGGTTCACGATGCCGAGCGGCTCGTAGACCGAGGGGCAGGCGAACACCGCGGCGTGGGTGAGCAGCTGCACGACCTCGTCGCGCGGCAGCATCTCCGGGATCCACCGGACGCCGGTGCGGGTCTTCTCCAGCTCGGCGACCAGCCCGCGGAACTCGGCGTCGAGTTCGGGGGTGTCGGCGCCGCCCGCGCACAGCACGAGCTGGACGCCCGGGTCCAGCGAAGCGCCGGCCCGGACCAGATGCGGGACACCCTTCTGCCGGGTGATCCGGCCGACGAACAGGACGTACGGCCGGTCCGGGTCGATCCCGTGCTTGGCCAGCGCGCCGGTGCCCGGGTCGGGGCGGTAGAGCGTGGTGTCGATGCCGTTGTGGATCACGTGCACGCGCTCGGGCGGCACCACGGGGTAGGCGGCGAGGACGTCCCGGCGCATGCCGCCGCTGACGGCGACGATCGCGTCCGCGGCTTCGTAGGCCTCGCGTTCGATCCACGACGAGACGCGGTAGCCGCCGCCGAGCTGTTCGGCCTTCCAGGGCCGCAGCGGCTCCAGCGAGTGCGCGGTGACGACGTGCGGGATGCCGTGCGTCATCTTGGCCAGGTGCCCGGCGAGGTTCGCGTACCACGTGTGGCTGTGCGCGAGGTCGTGACCTTCGAGCGCGTTCGCCATCGACACGGCGATGTCCATGGTCGTGAAGGCCGGCTGCCGGTAGCCGTGCGGATCGGTGTGCCCGGTGGCGTCGGGCCGGTCCGCGCCCCAGCAGTGCACGTCGAGGTCGACCAGCGGTCGCAACTCCCGGGCGAGGAACTCCACGTGGACCCCGGCCCCGCCGTAGACCTCCGGCGGGTATTCGCGGGTGAGCAGGCCGACCTTCATGATGCGAACCCTAGGGCCTGACGGGCCCGTGGCGCAGTCTGGCGGACCGGGGAATTCCGCGAGTTTTCCGTCACTGCCCGGGTGATCCCGGGCGCCGTCCACCGCCGCGGAGCGGACCAGCCGGTGCGTCCGGTCCGCTCAGCTGTGGGTTCGCCGGCCGGTCCGCTCCACTGTGGACGACCCGTGGCCCGGCGCGCGGCCGGGCCACGGGCCTGCCTCAGCGCTGGTACCGCAGGGCCCAGTCCTCCCCGCAGGTCCCGCAGCTGCCGACGAAGAGGGCCCCGCTGTCCGCGTCGGCCGGGTGCCAGCCGTCGACGCGCACGCTGTACGGGCCGGCCGGGACGGTCCCGAACGCCACGTGCCCCTCCGCGTCCGACACGGCGGTCGCGGTGACCGAGCCGTCGACGAGGTCGACCAGCTCGACCGGCGAGCCGGCGATCGCCTCGCCCGCGTCGGCCGTGTAGTTGCTGTTGTCGTCGTGGTAGATCACGCCGCCGGTGGGGCCGGGCGGGCCCGGCACGTGGCCGAAGACGTCGAGCTCGGGCCGCCCGGTCAGCGGGCCGGGGTCGATCCCGAAGTCGCAGGCCGCGTAGAAGCCGCCGTAGCTCGGGGCGGCCGAGGGCACGGTGCCGGTCTCGGTGAACGTCCGCGTCTCGCCCGCGGCCAGGTCGATCGCGCCCGGGGCGGCGACGGCCCAGGCCGGCCACCCGAGCAGGTGGTCGGGGCCGCCGAAGCGGTCGCACCCCGAGGTGATCCCGTGCAGGTCACCGCCGCTGACGTTGGTCAGCGTGAAGGTGACCTGGACGGTGTCGCCCACCTGGTAGGAGCCGCGGTCGAACGAGCCGGTCACGTGCAGCTTTTCGGAGAACGGCCGGACCGCGCCCAGCTGCACCACCGGTCCGGGATCGCTGCCGTCGACGTCGACGTACTGCTCGGCGGCGGACTCGTAGATCCAGCCGTCCGGCAGGGTCCGGGTGGAGATCGAGTAGCGCCGGGCCGGCAGGTCGGTGATGGTGAACCGCCCGTCGGCGTCCGTGGTGACCTCGATCGGGTTGCCGGAGCCTGCGCCGTACAGGCGGGCGACGGCACCGGGCAGGCCCTCGCCCGCGTCGAAGGCGCCGTTTTCGTTGCGGTCGCCGTAGAGGACACCGGACGCCGGCCCCCGGGTCGTCGTCGGGTCGACGATCGGGACGGCCAGGTCGGCGCCGTCGACGCCGGGCCCGTGGAACCGATCGTGCGGCTGGCCGTTCCAGGTCCAGACGGTGGCGGTGATCGTGAACGACCGGGTGGCGCCCGGGTCGAGCGTCACGCCGGCTTGCGGGCTGCCGCCGAGGTTCGCCCAGTCCTGGATCGACATCCAGGAGCCGGAGAGGTGCTCGTCCCACAGCGTGACCTTCGTCAGCAGCTGGTCGGTCGTGTTGGTGAGCGTCAGCGTGATCGGGAACGGCTTGGCGATCAGGTGCGGCCCGGCGTCGACCGAGGCGGTGATGATCAGCGACGGCCCGCCGTCGGCGTGGGCGGCCGGCACGGTGAGGGCGCCGGTGGTGAGCACGGCGGCGAGCACGGCGAAGAGCCGTCTCACCCCGCGCTGGGGTGTTCTGGACAAGGTGTATCCCCCTGGAACGGCCGGGCCGGCGGCTCCCCGCGGCGCCGCCCGGCGATGGCGCAGAAAACTGCGATCACCGTCAAGCTAGCGAACGCGGAGGCGCCGGACCAGGGCCGAGGGGGTGATCAGGACTCGTGCGCGCGGCCCGCGACAGCCGCCCGGGCCGCGTCGGACCCGCTGTGCAGCGGCAGCAGCCGGTCCAGGCCGAGGAGCTGCAACGGCCGGGCGACCGCGGTCTCGTCGGCGGCGATGGCGTAGGGCACGTTCCGCGCGGCGGCTTCCCGGTAGGCCTCGACCAGCACACTGAAGACGGTCGAGTCGCAGAAGGTCGTCTGGGTGAGGTCCACGACGACCCCGCGGGCACCGGCGACGATGGAACCCAGCAGGGCGTCCCGCAGCTCGCTGGCGCTGTGCAGGTCCAGTTCGCCCGCGCAGCGGACGGTCACGACGCCGGCGTCGGTCGTGACGGCGAGGCCGGACGCGCGGGGGTGTTCGGTCATCGGTTCCCTCCTTTTCGGGCACCCGGACCCGGATACCCGACGCGGCGGGAGATCACTCGCGGAGCCCGTTGCGGCATCCGAGGGAAGACGATGCACAAGCGTTGCGAGACGGTATAGCGTGGTTCCCCGGCACGTCACCGGCCGCGGCGGTTGCCACACCGCGCGGCCGGCGCGATCCGGCCGACGCGGGCCGGATCGCCGGCGCCGGAGGGGACGCGGCCGGCCATCGCCCCGCCGCCGCGTCCCCGCCGCGGCCTGCGTGTCTTCGCCGTTCGGCCGCCGGGAACATCGCTAAACTTCGGCCGTTCGCGGTCAGCTAGGCGAAGGGGCACGGTGGAACCCGACAACGACGCGCTACCGGTCGCCGGGGCCTGGGCGCCCGGCAAGGTGGCCGAGCTGCTCGGGGTGTCGCCGGTGACGCTGCGCAGCTGGAGCGCGCGGTACGGGATCGGCCCGCCCGCCGGCGCCGGGCGCCACCGCCGCTATTCCGACGCCGACGTCCGCCGCCTGCAGCACATGCAGCGGCTGGTCGGACGGGGGATGCCGGTGCGGGAGGCGGCGGAAGCGGCGTTCGGCCGCGCGCCCGCCGGGCTCGAGGTGCCGGCGGCCCGCCGCGTGCGGGAGCTCGCGGACGCGGCGGAGGAGCTGCGGTACGCCTCGGTGGCGGGGCTGCTCGACGAAACGCTGAGCACGCTGGGCCCCGCCGCGGCCTGGACCGAGGTGCTGGCACCGGTCCTGCGCGGCTTGGGCGACCGCTGGCAGCGCGGCGACGTGTGTTTCGCATCCGAGTGGGCGCTGACGTCGGAGATCTCCCTGGCGTTCGAGCGCTTCAGCCGCCGGTTCCCGGCGGCGGTGCCGGGCCGCCCGGTGCTGCTGGCCTGTTGCCCGGCGGAGCGGCACTCGCTGCCGATCGAGGCGCTGCGGGCCACCCTGGCCGAAGCGGCGGTCCCGGTGGCGTACCTGGGCCAGCTGGTCCCGGCCGAAACGGTGGCGGACCTGGCGGCCCGGCTGGACCCGGTGCTGGTGCTGCTGTGGTCGACCGCCCCGACCACGGCCGACGACCTCCTGGCGGCCCGGCTCCGCGCGTCGGGCTGCGAAGTGGGCACGGCCGGTCCGGGCTGGGTGCACCTGGGCGATCGCGGCTTCCGGTGGGTGAACGACCTGGCCTCGGCGGTGGAACTGGCGGTGGAGCACACGGAGGCCTGAGGGCCGGCCCCTCCTTGCGGAGGGCCCGACGAGATTCGACGCTGCCGCGGGGCGGTCAGCCCAGCTCGTCCAGCACCCGGCGCAGTTTCGGCACCACCTCGTCGCCCAGCCGCTCGAACTCGCGCTTCAGCAGCGGGCTCGCGAGCTTCGCCCAGCCGTGGAACACGATCGTCGCGCGGTACCGGACCGTCGTGCCGTCCGGGCCGGACGTGAGCGTGAAGTCGTCGGTCGAGGTGGCGGTCTTGTTCTCGCCGACGAAGGTCACCTTGCCCGGTTCGCGGCGGGTCAGGCGGTAGTCCAGCTCCGTCTTCCGGCCGCGGAACTCCGAAACGTTGTGCCACCGCGCACCCACCACGATCGGCCCCGGGTCGGTGCGGGTGCACGAGATCGTGCCCGGGTCCCAGTCCTCCGTGTGCGCGAAGTCGGCCAGGTACTGCGCCACCGCGCCGATCGGCGTCGCCACCCGGACCGTGCGTTCGACTTGGACCACTCGGGCCTCCCAAGATCGCTGCAAGTTCGTTGCAACCCTACCGCGTCCCGCTCAGTGGGGCTGGTCGGCGACATCGATGTCAGCGTTGCGGATTCTTGTCCTCCTTGTCTTCTTGACGGTGTCGGCGACCGCGACGGAAGCTTCCTGGCAACGTTGTCAGTCCCCGGCGCCCCACCCCGCCAGGTCCCGGTTGCCGCTGGAAGAACCGCTTGGAGAAGGGAATCCGCATGGCGGAGGAGAACGAGGTGGCCGCCCTGTCCCGTCGGCACGTCCTGACCGCGGGGACCGGGCTGCTGGCCGGGTTCGGGCTGGCGGCCGTCCTGCCCGGTGTCGCGTCGGCAGCACCGGCCGCACCGGTCGCGCCCGAGAGCCGCAAGAGCGACCTCGCCCTGTTCCGGCCGGTCCAGGTCTCCTCGACGGCCTACGCCGCCACCCCGGCCGAGTTCGCCGTCGACGGCCTCGCCCAGACCGGCGTCCGCGGCTCCGGCTGGCGCGCCGCCGGCGGCGACGACCAGTGGATCGTCGTCGACCTGCAGGCCCCGTGCGCCATCGAATCCGTGGTCCTCACCTTCGAGGCCCGGCCCGGCGACCCGGCTTTCGACGCCGGCGCTTCCCGCTCTCGCACCAGCGGGTTCGAGATCCAGTCCAGCTACGCGACGGCCTTCGACCTCGACGTCTCCGGCGACGGCAAGGCCTGGCGCACCGTGCACCACACCGACGCGGGCACCGGCGGGGTCGTCACGATCCCCCTGGCCGTCACCGCACGCTGGGTCCGCTTCACCGCGAGCCGCCGCTCGACGACGAACCCGCTGGGCCTCAACGGCTTCCAGGTCTTCGGCACCAGCCGCGAGGCCCGGCCCGCGGTCCGCGGCTGGACGAGCTTCCCGGTGCGCCCGAACGACGACCCGCCCGCGCCGGCCGTGGCGGCGGACGGCACCGTGCCGCTCGAATCCGGCTGGGTGCTCACCATGGACGACTGGGCACCCAGCGGCGACGGCCAGGTGCTCTCGGCTTCCACTGTGGACACCCGCGGCTGGCTCCCGGCGACCGTGCCCGGCACGGTGCTGGCCTCGCTCGTCGAGCAGGGACAACTGCCCGACCCGGTGGCCGGGATGAACACCCTGCACGTCCCGGAAGCGCTTTCGCGCCACGCCTGGTGGTACCGCCGCCGCTTCGCCCTGCCCCGTGACCTGGACACCGCCCCGGGTCGCCACGTCTGGCTGGAGTTCGACGGCGTCAACCACGAAGCGCAGATCTGGCTCAACGGCGCCGAAATCGCCACGCAGACTCACCCGTTCGGCCGCGGCGTCCACGACGTCACCGCCGCACTGCGCCGCACCGGCGAGCAGGTCCTGGCCGTGAAGATCTCGCCGATGCCGCGGCCCGGCAGCCCCGGCGACAAGGGGGCCGACGGCAGCTCGTGGGTCGACGCGGGCGGCACGATGTTCGACAACTCGCCCACCTACCTCGCCGTCTCCGGCTGGGACTGGATGCCCGCGGTGCGCGACCGCGCATCGGGCCTCTGGGACCACGTCCGCCTGCGCTCCACCGGCGCCGCCGTGCTCGGGGACGTCCGGGTCGACACGAAGGTGCCCGACGGCAAGACCGCCGAGGTCACGCTCACCGTCCCGGTGCGCAACGCCGCCGCGACCGCCCAGCGCGTCAAGGTCACCGCCGCCTTCGGTCCGGTGAACCTGGCGAGCACGGTGACGATCCCGGCCGGGCAGAGCACCGACGTCGTGTTCCCGAAGCAGCGGGTCGAGAACGCGAAGCTGTGGTGGCCCAACGGCTACGGCGACCCGAACCGCTACGACCTGACGCTGACCGCGGCGATCGGCGCCGCCACGAGCGACCGCCGGGCGGTCAAGATCGGCCTGCGCGAAATCGGCTACTCCTACGACCTGCCGATCGTCATCGCCGACGGCCGCGCCACCCAGACCGTCGAGCTCGCGCCGCAGAACACCCGGTTCGTCCGCATGCAGGGGCGCAAGCGCGCCACCGGCTGGGGCTTCTCGCTCTGGACCATGTCGGTGATCGACAGCGGGAACCCCGGCACCGACCTGGCACAGGGCAAACCGTCGGCCTCCCAGTCGGTGGCCGACGGCAACCCGCCCGAGCGCGCCTTCGACGGCGACCCGAACACGCGCTGGACGTCGGCCTACAGCGACGACCAGTGGCTGCAGGTCGACCTCGGCGCCACGACGGCGTTCGACCGTGTCGTGCTGACCTGGGAAACCGCCTACGCGGCGACGTTCGAGATCCAGGTGTCGCAGGACGGCGACACCTGGACCACCGCCGCTTCGGTCGACAACAGCCCGAAGCCGCTGACCTTCCTCGTCAACGGCGTCAAGATCTTCGCCCGCGGCGGCAGCTGGGGCTGGGACGAGCTGCTGCGCCGGATGCCGGCCGAGCGGGCCGACGCCGTCGTCGCGATGCACCGCGACATGAACTTCACGCTGATCCGCAACTGGGTCGGCTCGTCGTACCGGCCGGAGCTGTTCGACGCCTGCGACAAGTACGGCATCCTGCTGTGGAACGAGTTCTGGGACGGCTGGTCGACCGACCCGGCCAACCACGACATCTTCCTCGCGCAGGCGAAGGACACGGTGCTTCGCTACCGCCACCACGCGTGCGCGACCGTCTGGTTCGGCTGCAACGAGGGCACCCCGCCGCCGGCCATCGACAACGCGCTGCGGGACCTCGTCCACACGCACACCGACCTGCTCTACCAGGGCAATTCGGCGGGCGGCGTGATCACCGGCGACGGGCCCTACTACTGGCAGGACCCGAAGCGGTACTTCTCGGGCGAGGCGACCGGCGGGAAGTACGGGTTCTGGAGCGAGATCGGGCTGCCGACGGTGTCGGTCGTCGAAAGCATGCGCAACCTGGTCGGCGCCGGTGACCCCGGCTGGCCGATCGGCGCGTCGTGGTTCCTGCACGACTGGTCGACGGGCGGCAACCAGTCGCCGCAGAGCTACCTGGCGGCGATCGACGCCCGGCTGGCGCCGTCGACGAGCCTGGCCGAGTTCTGCCGCAAGGCACAGTTCGTCAACTACGAGAGCATGCGCGCGATCTTCGAGGCGTGGAACGCGAAACTGTGGAACGACGCCACCGGCGTGCTGCTGTGGATGTCGCACCCGGCGTGGCACAGCACGGTGTGGCAGACCTACGACTACGACCTCGACGTCAACGGCAGCTACTACGGCGCGCGCAAGGGCTGCGAGGCCCGGCACGTCCAAGCGGACCTCACGACGTGGCAGGTGCGGGTGGTCAACCACACCCCGGCGGCGCTGGCCGGCGTGACGGCCACCGCGCGGCTGTACGGCCTCGACGGCGCGGCGCTCGGCCAGGCCAAGGAGCAGCAGCTCGACGTGGCGCCGGTTGCGGCCGCGGCCGCGTTCACCGTCCCGTTCGCCGACGGCCTGCCGGACCTGCACCTGCTGCGGCTGACCCTGACCGACGGCCGGGGCACGGTGCTGTCCGAGAACACGTACTGGCGGTACCGCACGGACGCGGCGATGCGCGCGCTCAACCAGCTCCCGGGCGCGCGCTTGACCACGTCGCTGCGACCGGACGGCGACGCGTACACCGCGACGGTCCGCAACGACGGGCGGACGGTCGCGGCGATGATCCGGCTGTCGCTGCGCGAACGCAACGGCACCGACCGCGTGCTGCCGACCCGCTACGGCGACAACTACTTCTGGCTGCTGCCGGGGGAGAGCCGCACGATCCGCGTCGAGCCGCAGCGGCGGGTGCCGAACGCGAAACTGCTGGTGGAGGCGTACAACGTGGCCGCGAAGCTGAGCTAGCCGCGGTTCTTGTCGGACCCCGTCGCTACGCTGGCGGGGCCTGCGAGCGGGGAGTTCCGGTGCGTGGCTGTGGGTCGCGATCCGGAGCGAGTGGAGGGGTGGCGCGTGTTCCCCTCACCGTCCGCCGACGACCAGCCCGGAGCCGATCCGGGTCTCGGTTCTCCTCGTTCGCGGGCCGCACGGGGGAGGGGCGATCATCGAAGAGCTGTACCGGACGGTGCTGGCCAGGGCGGCGTACCAGGACGCGTTCTTCGCGTGGCCGCGTTCGGAGAGGGAGCGGTACGTTTCGCTGCTGCGGGCGGCGGATCCGGGCTGGGCGCCGGGTTTCCTGCGCTGGCTGCGCGTCGAGACCCCGATGCGTTACGCGGCGCTGGTCGGGGCGGCGGCGTTCGTGACCGGGCGGCTGGAGCGGGGTGAGCACGGGCTCTCGCGGCAGGTGATCGCGTCGGTGTTGTGCCGCGCCGACGACCCGGGGCACGTGCTGGCCTATTGGGCTTTCGCGTACGGGCCATCGCTGCCGAAGCCGGTGAAGCGCGGCGTGGCCGACGCGGTGACGCGGTTGTACGACGAGCCGGCCCTGCTGGCGTACGACGACGGCGGCCACCACTTCGAGCTGGGCTTCGTCCGCGCCGACCTGCCGTGGCTGGGCGGCATCGGCACGCCCCGGCCCCTGCGTTTCGGCGAGGTGATCAGGCTCGTCCATCCCCGGGCCCGCGACAATGCCCAGGGCGACCTGTTCCGGCACGCACTGGCCCGGCGGCACGGGAGGGTACGGACGGTTCCGGAAACGTTGCCGCTGGTGCGAAGCTGGGCCGGGATCCCTGGTCCGGAAGACGGAGTCGTTGCGGCCTCGGCGGGGGACTTCGATCGGCTGGATGCTTCCGGGCTCCCGCCGGCTGCCGGGGTGGTCGGTGCCGGAGGCGAGGAGCAGACAGAGCCGCCGCGGCGGGGCCATGTGGCAGTCCGGCCGGGACAGTCGACCACTGCTCACCCGGCGCTGGCCGGCCCGCTGCACCTGCTCGCCCGGCTCCGTTCGGACTACGGCCACCCGCCGCCCGGGCAGTGGCTTGCCCAGCTGCGGCGGGCCACCACCCCGGCGCAGACCGAGATCCTCCTCGCGGCCCTCCCCGTGGCCGACCTGCTGGCCCGGCCCGGCGGCCTCACCCGGCTGGAGCCGCTCATCCCGCACCTGCCCCTCCCCGTTCTGCTCGCCCACCTGCGCCGGTTCGACGCCGCCGGGATCGGGTTCGAGACCGCCATGGCCGTCGCCGCGCGGATCGGGGATCGCGGGGAAGTCCGCGCGTCCGGGGCGGGGCCGCTGCGGTTCGCCGCGGCCTGGGGCGGGGTGGACAGCCGGCGGTGGGAACCCGCCCTCGCCGCCGGCGCGCGGCACAGCCTCGGCGTCGTCCCCCGGCTGCGTGGGCGCACCCTCGTCGTGGTCGAACCCGGCAGCGACACCCGGATCGTCTTCGGGCTCGCCCTGGCGCAGCGGTGCGACGACGCCGACGTCGGCCTCCTCGGCGGCGGGCGGTTCCCGCTCGAGCCGGGGGAGTCGCCGCTGCACGCCCTGATCCGCTGGCACTCCACCGACCTGCGCACCGCCGCGCCCGCCGCCACCGGGCACGATCGGGTCGTGCTCGTCACCGAGCAGTACCACGAGACCCCGGACGTACCCGCCGGTGTCCCGCTCTACGTCTGGGAGACCCGGCGGTACAGCCGGCACGAACACGAGCCGGAGTTCGCGCACGGCTCGCCGCGCGGGTTCTTCCGCGGGCTCGGCGACGCCTCCTTCCGGCTCATCCCCCAGTGGGAGGAGTTCGTCGCGAAGAACCAAATCAGCAGCTGATTCCGTCCGCTCCGACGAACTAGGCTGACGGCGTCGCGCCTAGCTTCGGGAGGTGCTCGTTTCCGTGAACCTGCGCCCGCACGCCGGCCTCGCCCGCGTTCTCGACGACCTGGGCGGCACGCTCCTGGACCTGGTGCTCGGCGACGGCGACCCCCCGGGCAGCATCGGCGGCGTCGCCATCCACGATCCGCTCGACGAGCCCGCGCTGCCGCAGAACGCCCTGGTGCTGGGCGTCGGCCTCGCCGACCCGGACGAGGTCGTGCGGCAGCTGCGGACGCTGGCCCGCCGCGACGCGGCCGGGCTCGTGCTGCGCGCCCCGGTCACGGTGACCGCCGCGATCACCGCCGCCGTCGAGGAGACCGGCGTCGCTCTGCTGAGCCTGGCCCGGGGCGCGTCCTGGACCCAGCTCGCCGCGATGCTGCGGTCGCTGCTGGCCGAGGGCGACGTCGGCGACGCCCGGCGGGAGACGCTGGCCGGGCTGCCGTCGGGCGACCTGTTCGCCGTGGCCAACGCGATCGCCGCGCTGATCGACGCGCCCGTCACGATCGAGGACCGGCGGTCGCGCGTGCTGGCGTTCTCCGGACGGCAGGACGAAGCCGACCCCTCGCGCGTCGAGACCATCCTGGGCCGGCAGGTACCCGAGCGGTTCGCCCGCATGCTGGCCGAGCGCGGCGTGTTCCGCGAGCTCTACCGCAGCGATCAGCCGATCTACGTCGACCGGCCGGCGGGCAGCCCGGCCGGGTTCATGCTCCCGCGCGTCGCCGTCGCGGTCCGGGCGGGCGAGGAGATCCTCGGCTCGATCTGGGCCGCGGTGAGCGAGCCGTTGACCCCCGACCGCGCGCAGGCGCTGCGTGACGCGGCCCGCCTGGTGGCCCTGCACCTGCTGCGCGTCCGCGCCGGCGCCGATGTCGAACGGCGGCTGCGCGCGGACCTGCTGAGCACGGCCCTCGAAGGCGGCCCCGCCGCGCGCGAGGCGCTGAGCCGGCTCGGCCTGGCCGACCAGCCGGTCGTCGTGCTGGCCCTCGCGGTGCTCGAAACCGGGGCCGCCGACGCCGAGCTCGCGGCCGGCCGCCAGCGCCTCAGCGACGGGCTGGCGATGCACCTGAGCGCGGTGCACCCGCGGTGCGCCGCGGCGCTCGTCGGCGACACGGCCTACGGGCTGGTGCCGGTGACCCGCGACACCGACGCCGAGCAGCGCGCCCTGCGGATCGCCCAGGACTTCCTGGACCGGGTCGGCGACCGCGTCCGCGCGGTGGTCGGCATCGGCCCGGTGGCGCGCAGCGCGGCCGAGCTGCCGGAAGCCCGCGGCAGCGCGGACCGGGCGTTGCGGGTGCTCCGGTCGGGCAGCGGCGCCGGCCGCCGGGTCGCCCTGCTGGCCGACGTGCACGTCGAGGCCCTGCTGCTGGAGCTGCAGGACCTGGTTGCCGCGCGCGGCGACCGCCCGACCGGCGCGGTCGCCCGCCTGCTCGACTACGACGCGCAGCACCAGGCCCACCTCGTGGAGACGCTGCGAGCCTGGCTGGACGCGTTCGGCGACGTCATCGCGGCGTCCGCGGCGGTCCACGTGCACCCGAACACCTTCCGCTACCGCCTGCGCCGCCTCGCCGAGGTCGGCGGCTTCGACCTGACGGACCCGGAAGCGAGGTTCGCCGCCATGCTCCAGCTCCGCGTGGTCGCCCCACCTCCTTCCTGACCGCGTGACCGGGGAGCCGACACGCGTGATTGAAGGGTCGACACGCGTGATTGAAGCGACGACACGACGGGCACTCGGGGCGTCCGGCGTGTCGACCGTCCAAACACGCGAGTTGACCTTTGAATCACGCGAGTTGACTCCTCAGTCACGCTGATGCCGCGAAATTGCGTTGGCGGCCGAGCCGGGCGTCGCTACTGTTCCCCGGAACCTGTCCACCGCGTCGAACGAAGGGAGCCGGTCGTGCGTCGCCGCATTGCTGTCGCTTCCCGTCCGCGGTCCGAGGTGATCCTGGTGTCTTCGCGTCCCCGGTGCCTGCCGCGCGGCTCGCACCGGACCCCGTGACGCGTTCCTGAACCCCGTCGCGGGGAATCGCGCCGTCCCGATCACTTCGTCCACAAAGGACCGTGTCGTGCGCAACCGACCCCTGACCACCGTCCGCAACCTGGGCATCCTCGCCCACGTCGACGCGGGCAAAACCACCGTCACCGAACGGATCCTGCACCGCACCGGCGCCACCCACAAGACCGGCGAGGTCCACGACGGCACCACCGTCACCGACTTCGACCCGCAGGAACGCGACCGCGGCATCACCATCTTCGCCGCGGCCGTCAGCTGCACGTGGAACGGCCACCGGCTCACCCTCATCGACACTCCCGGCCACGCCGACTTCACCGCCGAGGTCGAGCGGTCGCTGCGGGTGCTCGACGGCGCCGTCGCCGTGTTCGACGCCGTCGCCGGGGTCGAGCCGCAGAGCGAAGCCGTGTGGCGGCAGGCCGACCGGCACGGCGTGCCGCGGATCGCGTTCGTCAACAAGCTCGACCGCGCGGGCGCCGACCTCGACGCCGCCGTCGCTTCGATCCGGGCGCGGCTGCACCCGGCGCCGCTGGTCGTGCAGCTGCCGATCGGGCGCGAGGACGGCTTCACCCGTGTCGTCGACCTGCTGCGCCTGCGCGACGAAGACGTGCCGGACGAGCTCGTCGCCGAAGGCCGCCGCCGGCGCCGCGCGCTGGAGGAGGCGGTCGCCGAGCTGCACCCGGTGGCCCTCGACGAGTTCTGCGCCACCGGCACGGTCTCGGCGGAGACGCTGGAGAAGGCGCTGCGGGAGCTGACCCTCAGCGGCGACGGGCTCGTCGTGCTGTGCGGGGCGGCCTACCGCGACCGCGGGATCGAGCCGCTGCTCGACGCCGTCGTCGCGTACCTGCCGTCGCCGGCGGACGTCCCGCCGGTGCGGCCCGACCGGCCCGCCGACCCGGCGGCGCCGCTGGCCGCGCTGGTGTTCAAGGTCATCTCGACGGCGACGGGACGGCTCACGTACCTGCGGGTGTATTCGGGAACGCTGCGGAAGGGAGACCAGGTGACGGACGCGGGACGCACCGAGCGCATCGCCCGCGTCCTGCGCGTGCAGGCCGACCGGCATTCCGAAGTGGACAGTGCGACGGCCGGCGACATCGTCGCGGTGGCCGGGCCGAAGGCGGCGCGCGTCGGCGCCACCCTCGGCGCGCCCGGCGACCCGGTACTGCTGGAACCGCCGGTGACGGCGGACCCGGTGGTCTCGGTGGCCGTCGAACCCCGGCGGGCGGGCGACGGCGAGCGGCTGACGGCGGCCTTGGCGCGGCTGGCCGAGGAGGACCCGTCGCTGGTCGTGCGGGTCGATCCGGAGACCGGGCAGACGGTGCTGTCCGGGCTGGGTGAGCTGCACCTGGAGGTGGCGGTGGAGAAACTGCGCCGCGACCGTGGCCTGGAGGTCGCGGTAAGCCGTCCTTCGGTGGCGTACCGCGAGACGGTGGTCAGCGGCGTGACGGGGCTGGTGTACCGCCACGTCAAGCAGGACGGCGGGGCGGGCCAGTTCGCCCACGTCGTGCTGGACGTCTCGCCCGCGCCGGAAGGCTTCGAGTTCGCCTCGGCCGTCGTCGGCGGCCGGGTGCCGCGCGAGTACGTCCGCGCGGTCGAGGCCGGCTGCCGGGACGCGCTGGCCGAGGGGCCGCTGGGCGGCCACCCGGTGACCGGCCTGCGGGTGACGCTGACCGACGGGGCGACGCACCCGAAGGATTCCTCGGACCTGGCGTTCCGCACGGCGGGCCGGCTCGGGCTGCGCGAGGCGTTGCGCTCGTCGGTCCTGCGCCTGCTCGAGCCGGTGGCCGAGGTGGCGGTGACCGTCCCGCCCGACGTGGTCGGCGGCGTGCTCGGCGACCTGGCCGCCCGCCGGGGCCGGGTGGCCGGCTCGGCGGTCCGGCCGGGTTCGGCGGTGGTGACGGCCACGGTGCCGGTGGCGGAGCTGTTCGGCTACGCGAACCGGCTGCAGAGCCGCACGCAGGGCCGCGGCACGTTCACCGCCCGCCCGGCGGGGTTCGCGCCGGTGCCGTGAGGTCGCGGGTGAGCCGGGAGCGGATTCCGGCTCACCACCCCGGGAACGGCCGGCGTGCCGACCCGCCGAGCACGCGGGTCGGGCGCCCACCACGGCGGCGGCCGCCGCCTCACCGTGGGCGGCCGCCGGGCGGCTGGGTCGCCGGGCTACGGGGGCGTCGGGCTGCTGGGGTCGCCGGGCCGCGGGGGCGCCGAGCCGCTGGGGCCGCTGGGCCGCCGAGCCGCTGGGGCCGCCGAGCCGCCGAGTCGCCGGGCCACCGGGGCCGCCGAGCGGCCAGGGACGCCGAGCCGCCGGGGCAGCCGCGGGGGCCGCGAGCGGCCGGCGCGGCGATCGCCTCACCCGCGCGGCAGCGACTCCACCCCGGCCAGCAGCCGATCCACGTCGTCCTCCGTCGTGTACGGGGCGATCCCCGCCCGGACCGCTCCCGTGTCGCCCAGCCCCAAACGCCGCGAACACTCGATCGCGTAGAAGCTCCCCGCCGGAGCGTTCACCCCCTGCGCCCCGAGGTGTTCGTACACCGCCTGCGAAGCGACTCCCTCCACCGAGAACAGCACCGTCGGAGTCCGGTGCCGCCCCGGCGCGCCGTACCGCGTGACTCCCGGCAACGCAGCAAGACCGTCGTCGAGCCGGGCCAGCAGCGCGTTCTCGTGCGACTCCAGCG
The DNA here is from genome assembly GCF_026017845.1 of Amycolatopsis mediterranei. Classification (NCBI taxonomy): domain Bacteria; kingdom Bacillati; phylum Actinomycetota; class Actinomycetes; order Pseudonocardiales; family Pseudonocardiaceae; genus Amycolatopsis; species Amycolatopsis mediterranei. The sequence continues at coordinate 3,437,846 of NZ_CP100416.1, read as the reverse complement.
ACGCCATCGACGCCCTTAGCCGCGCCCGGCGCGAGCCCGTCCCCGGCGCGAGCCCGGCGAGGAAGCCGATCGCCGCGGTCGTGCCCGCCAGCAGCTCGTACGGCAACGTGCCGAGCTCGAACCGTTCCGGGACCGCGTTGGCCGACGGCAGCAGCTTGTCCGGGTGCAGCGTCTCGAGCAGGGCCGGCGCCGCAGCGACCACGCCGAGGTGCGGCCCGAGGAACTTGTACGGCGAGCACGCGTAGAAATCGGCTCCGAGCGCGGTGACGTCGACCGCCGCGTGCGGGGTCAGGTGGACTCCGTCGACGTAGAGCAGCGCGCCCGCGTCGTGCACCTCCGCCGCGATGGCCGGCAGGTCCGGGCGGGTGCCCAGCAGGTTGGACGCGGCCGTCACCGCCACCAGCCGCGTCCGCTCCGACAGCAGGCCGCCGATCGGGGCGAGTTCGCCCGTGGCCGGGTCGAAATCCGCCCAGCGCACGGTGGCGCCGGCCGCCGCCGCGGCCTGGACCCACGGGCGGATGTTGGCGTCGTGGTCGAGGCGGGTCACGACGACTTCGTCGCCGGGACCCCACTTCTGGGCCAGCGTCCGGGAGAAGTCGTAGGTCAGCTGCGTCATGCTGCGGCCGAAGACGACGCCGGCCGGGTCGGCGGCGAGCAGGTCGGCGACGGCCTGACGGGCTTCGGCGACGACCGCGCTCGCCCGGCGCTCGGCCGCGGTGACGACGCCGCGGTTGGCGATCGCCGCGCACAGCGTGCCGGCCACCGCTTCGCCGACGACATCGGGGACCTGCGAGCCGCCCGGTCCGTCGAAGTGGGCGGCGCCGCCGTCGAGGGCGGGGAAGTGCGCTCGGATCGTCTGAACGTCGTAGGTCACGCCGCCAGCATGCCGAACCGCGGCCACCGGCCTCAAGATCCCGGCAGCGGCGACGACCCCGCGCGGCCGCCCATCCGGCCGTGGCGCTTGCCCCGGACGTCACCGGTTGCGGGGGTGCTCCCGCGCCCGGCGCTCGTTGCCGTGCTTGTAGTTGCCGGTCACCCGGGCCATCAGCAGCTGCTGGTCGTCACCGCGCGCCACCGCGGCCAGGAACCGGGCGGCGGCGGCCCCGCGCAGCGTCCCCGCCGGGCGGCCGTGGTGGGTGATCGTCACGGTCCCGCCCTCGTCGCGGTAGGCGAAGCCCTCCGGTGTCCCCATCCGCTCAGGGTGGCACGGGCGGCAACCGGTTTTCCCGGGGTCGGTTTCGGGGGTTTCCCGGATGGTGCCCGGGCCGGGACCCGACAGAATGCCAGGGTGACCGGAGGGGGCGCAGGGGTGCGGGCGAGGCTGGGGAACAAGTACGTGCTGCTCGGGGCGCAGCTGCTGGTGCTGGCGGCGGTACTCGTGTCGTACAACGGCGGCCGGTGGCGGTTCCCGGCCTACCGGGTCGACCTCGACGTCTACCGGCTCGGCTCGGCGGCGCTGCTGCACGGCCAGGCGCTGTACGGCACGCTCCCGCCGACCGGCGACGGCCAGTTCCTGCTCTTCACCTACCCGCCGTTCGCGGCGATCGTGCTGGCCCCGCTGGCGCTCCTGCCGTACTGGGCCGCCTGCCTCGCGCTCACCCTGCTCACGCTCGGCGTGCTGGCGGTGGTCTTGGTGACGGTGCTGCGCGCGCTCGGCGCCAGGTGTGACTGGCCGCGGGTGGCGGCGCTGCTGCTGGCCGCCGAGGTGCTGGAGCCGGTGCTGCGCACGCTTTACGCCGGGCAGATCGACCTGCTGCTGCTCGCCCTGGTCGTGCTGGACGTCCTGGTGGACACCCCGCGGTGGCCGCGTGGCCTGCTGATCGGCATCGCCGCCGCGGTGAAGCTGACCCCGGCGGTGTTCCTGCTGTACTTCCTGCTCCGCCGCGACCGCCGGGCCGCGGTGACCGCCATCGTGACGTTCGTGGCCGCGACGGCGCTGGGCTTCCTGCTCGCCGGCGCGGACTCGGTGCGGTACTGGACGGGCGCGCTGTGGGACACCGGCCGCGTCGGCGAGCCGACCTACGCCGGTGACCAGTCGCTGCTCGGGCTGCTGGCCAGGGCCGGGGTGCCGCCGCAGGCGCGGACGGCGTGGTGGCTGCCGCTGGTGGCGGTGGTGCTCGTGCTGACGGCGCTGGGCGTGCGGCGCGCGCTGGCCGCGCGGGAGACGACCGTCGCGCTCGGCCTCAACGCGATCGGCGGGCTGCTGGTCTCGCCCATCTCCTGGACCCACCACTGGGTCTGGGCCGCGGTCGTCCTGCTCGGCTGGGCGGAACTCGCCCGCCGCACGCGGCGACGGGGGTTCGCGGTCCTGGCCGGGGCGGGCGCGGTGCTCTTCGTCGCGGGACCACAGTGGTGGTGGCCGCACGGCGGAGAGGTGGAGCGGCAGTGGAACTTCCTCCAGCAGCTCACCGGCAACGGCTATGTCCTTTTCGGACTCACGGTGCTGCTGACGGCGGTGCTGGTGCGGTTCCCGGAGCGAACCGGCCCGGTCAGCGCCGCCGTGCCGGCCCGCGCCGGAGCCAGCCCGCTCCCAGGATGAGCATCGCCGTGCCGAGCGCCAGGTCGAAGCAGACGCTCGCGGTGTTCATCGGCAGCGCGTCGGTGATCGCGTGCGGCAGCGGGAGCAGCCCGGCGAGCCCCACCACCGCGTAGCAGGCGCCGGCGACCAGGAGGAACCGGGCGGCCCAGCGCGAGGAGCGGGTGCAGAACACCGCGGTCGCGCCGGTCAGCAGGTGCACCAGCGTCCACACCCCGGAGACGGCGAGCACCCCGAACAGCACGCGCGGGCCGCCGCCGGCCGGCACCCCGGCCATCAGCTCCAGCGCGGCGAGGACGAGGAACAGCAGGCCGATCAGCATGCCCATGCCCTGCACGGGGGCGGGACCCCGCCGGGGCGCCCGGGCCTCGGGTTCAGTGGCCGTCATGCCTTCGGGGTTCCCCGCCCGAACCCTTTTAAAGCACCACTTCACGGGTATCCGGGCACGATTCGGGCCGCCGACGAGGAGTGAGACGATGACCGAGTACCGCCACAGCGCGACCGCCGACATCCCCGCGGACGAGCTGTTCGCGTTCCTGAGCCACCCCGAGAACCTGCCGCGGTACTTCCCGGAGATGAAGGTCGCCGAGCCGACGGGCGGGGACAGCGTCCACGTCGAGGCCGAGGTGCACGGCAACCGCGTCGCGAGCGAGGCGTGGCTGCACACCGATCCGGCGACCCGGTCGCTGAAGTGGGGCGCGGAGGGTCCGGACGACTACCACGGTGAGCTGCGCATCCGCGACGACGGCCCGGCGTCTTCGGAAATCATCGTCACGCTGCACAGCGTCCGGGAAGCCGACGGGGACGAGGTCCAGCAGGGCCTCGAACGCACGGTGGCCGCGATGACGCACGCGGCGACCGCCGACGCCGACGTCGAGGCGGCCGAAGGCCAGGGCGGCTGGACCTCCTACGACGACAAGAGGGATTCGTCGAGCTGAGGCGGGAACGGCCCGTAGGCGTTGCCGCGGGCGCCCCAGGTGCGCACCGCCGGCACGGCGAACAGGTACTTCAGCAGCTTCGGGGGTGCGGTGCCACGGCCGCGGGCCCGGGCGGCGGCCGCCCGCCGTTCGACCCGCACCTGGTCGGCCTGCACCCGCTCGATCGCGCGGATCCGGTCGGCCTGCACCCCCGCCAGGTCCGCGGCGGTGACCCCGCCGCGGCGGAAGGCGGGGACCAGCCGGTTCGCCGCGGCGACGGCGTCCTGGATCGCCATCAGGATGCCGTTGCCGCCGACCGGGGAGATGACGTGCGCCGCGTCGCCGAGCAGCAGCAGACCCGGCCGGTGCCACCGGTCCACGCGCGAGATGTCGACCGACAGGAGGGTGGTCTGCGAGAAGTCCGCGAGCAGGTGGGCCCGGTCGGCCAGCCACGGCACGCGCTCGCGCACGAACGCGCGGATCGGTTCCACCCCGCGCTCGCGCAACGCCGGATACGCGCCCTTCTCGATGCTGTAGCCGACCTGCCAGTCGCGGACGCCGCCGAGGACGCCGACGTAGGCGTCGCGCCCGAAGTAGAGGTCGAGGTCGGCGTCCGGCGGGTCGCCGGGGGAGCGGGGCAGCCGGAACCACAGCAGGTCGGTGGTCGCGCCGAGCGACCGGGCTGCCGGCCCGGCCGGCCGACGCACGGTGGAGAACCGGCCGTCGGCGCCGACGACGACGGACGCGGCGAGTTCGCCGCCGCGGTGGCGCACGCCGGTCACCGTGCCGTCGCCCGCTTCGAGCAGGCCGGTGACCTTGGCGTTGGTCCGCAGCGTGAACGACGGCAGGGCGCTTGCCCGCTCGGCGAGGAAATCGAGGAACCGCACCTGCGGCATCAGGGCGACGTAGCCGTACGGGCTGCGGAGGCGGTCGTAGTCGGCGGCGCGGTAGACGCCGGCCGGGGTGTGGAAGCGGAACGAGCGGGCCTTGAAGTGGTCGAGTTCGAGCAGGTCCTCGGCCAGGCCCAGCCGGTCGAGCAGTTCGAGGGTGTACGGGTGCAGCGAGTCGCCGCGGAAGTCGCGGTCGAAATCGGACCGCGACTCGAGCACGGTGACCTCGATGCGAGCGCGGGCGAGCAGGTAGCCGAGCAGCAGCCCGCCCGGGCCGCCGCCCGCGATCGCGACGCTCACCGCGTGTCCACTGTGGACAGGCGGAACACCGCCATGCCCGGCAGGTGCTCGAGGATCTGCGCGGGGGTGGCGTCCTGGGGGACCGGGAACGCCCGGATCGCCCACGGCACCGACATCGCGGCCAGGTAGGCGGCGACCACCCCGGCCGCCTCTCCGCCGCCGGCCGGGTCGGCCCGGCACTCCTCGCGACGGCCATCGGAGAGCAGCGCGCACTCCGGCGTGGCCAGGAGGTTTTCCACCCAGTCGCGGTCGCGGACCGGGGAGACGAGGTACTGGCCGCCGTCGCGCGCGACCACGGCCAGCGGCACCCGACGCGGCTCGCCGGTGCGGCGTCCGCGCGTCTCCACGACGCGCAGGGCGTACCCGCCCTCCGGTGGCGGCTCGGCGGGGGCATCGATCAGCTTCGCGGTCATTTCGGCGTTCATCGCTCGGACGTCCACGCGCTCCACGGTAGCAAAACTAGCTAGATTGTCTAGCTAACCTAGAATGGGCGCGTGGAAGACAGTCCGGTCGCGCTCCGGGTGAACCTCGCTCTGCGGGAGCTCCTCGCCCTCGCTCACGACGTCCAGATCGCGCTGGCCCGGCGCCTCGGCCTCGGCGCGACCGACGTGCAGGCGCTGCAGCACCTAGCGGCCGGCACGCCGATGGGCACGGTCGACCTCGCGCACGCGCTCAAGATCCGGTCCGCCTCGGCCACGGTGCTCGTCGACCGCCTGGAGGCCGCCGGGCACGTCCGCCGCGACCCGCACCCGCGCGACGGGCGGCGGGTGACGCTGGTCGTCAGCGAGGCGGCCCGCGTCGAGGTCCGGGCCGCGCTCGCTCCGCTCGTCGACGCCATCACCCGGTTGACCGACGGCTTGGCACCGGGGCAGGCGGAGGTGGTGGCGCGGTTCCTCGGCGACACCACGGAGATCCTCCGTGCGTACGCTGCGGAGCCGCCGGACGCGGGTTAGCCGGCACTCCTGCTCGTATAACGACCTATACGGCGGCTCTTCGTAGTATCGAAAACAAAGCCACGACGGCGAAAAGCCCGCAAACGACGGCCGCCGCCACCTGGACGCTCGCCGTGCAAGCCGACCGGGCGGCCGTGAGCAGCTCGGTGGCCGCCGCGAAGCCGTGGGCCGCGGCTTCGGCCTGTGCCGGTCCGGCCGATGCCAGCCGTGCCGCCGCCTCGGGCACGCCGGGCGGTACCACCAGGTGGGCCGCGTAGACGGTCGCCGCCAGCGAGCCGAACGCCGTCGTGCCCAGGCCGGCCCCCAGCTCGTAGCCCGTCTTCTCGACCGCGGCCGCGCCGCCCGCTCGGTCGGCTGGGGCGGCCGACAGCAGCGTGTCCGTGCTCGACGTCAGCGCGAGCGCCATGCCGAAGCCCGAACCGGCCAGTGCGCCGCCCAGCCACCACGGCGACGCCAGGCCGCCCGCCGCCGGGATGCCGAGTGACGCCGCCGCCAGTGCGAACCCCGCCGTGCGGACGTGGGTGTGGCCGAACCGCTCCAGCAGCGCCGGAGCCACCACGCTGCCGGCCGCGGACGCGCCGAGCACGAGCAGCAGCCGGGCGGCCGCGGCGGTCGGCGAAAGGCCGAGCACCACCTGGAGGTACTGGGCGAGCAGCAGGCCGAGCCCGACGAGGGTGCTCATCACCAGCAGGACCCCGGCGGCCGCGGACGGCACCCCCGGCCGCCGGAACAGGGCCAGGTCCAGCAGGGGTGTTTCGGCCCGCCGCTGGCGGCGCACGAAGAGCGCGAGCAGGACGCACCCGGCGGCCCCCGCCGCGAAGCCGCCACCGGACGGCCCGACGGCGGCCGCGATCCCGAGCACCCCGCCGGCCGCGAGCACGGCGCTGAGCGCGTCCCACGGCTCACGTCCGGGCGGGCTCCTCGGCAGCCACCGCAGCGTCGTCGCGACCGCGGCGAGGATGACCGGCGGGTTGACCAGGAACGTCGCCCGCCAGCCCCAAGTCTGGACGAGCAGCCCGCCGAGGACCGGCCCGAACACCGAGCCGGTCCCGGCGATGCCGCTGCACACCGCGATGGCCGTCCGTCGCCGTCGCCGGTCCGGGAACAGCTCCCGCAGCAGAGCCATCGTCACCGGCATGATCAGCGCGCCACCCACGCCCAGCGCCGCGCGGGCGGCGAGCAGCGCGGGGACGCCGGGGGCGAGCGCGCAGCCGAGCGAGGCCACCCCGAACACCGCGTACCCGGTGACGAGCACGCGTCGCCGTCCGAAGCGGTCGCCGAGCGTGCCGAAGGGCAGGAGCAGCGGCGCCGCGGCGAGCGGGTAGCTCGCCACGATCCACACCTGCGCGGCCGCACCGGGCCGCAGCTGCCGGACGAGGTCGGGCAGGGCGACGTGCAGCACGGTCGCGTCCACCGCGACCAGGAAGAGGCCGGCGCCGAGCACGGCCAGCAGCGGCCCGGTGCGGGTCACGGCCACAGCTGGTCCGCGAGGTGCCGCGCGATGACGTCGACGTGGGGCGGATCGACGACCGAGAGGTGGTGCGCGGCCACCGGGACGATTTCGAGCCGCGGGCACAGCGCGGCCCAGCCGGCGGCGAGGTCCGTGCGGGAGTAGCGCGGTTCCATCGCGAGCCCGGCGGCATACGGTTCGGTGGCCCGGTACAGCACCACGCGGCCGTCGTAGGGCCGCGGCGTCCCGCGTTCGGCGGCCAGCGTGTCCGAAAAGGACTGGTGCTGGTGCCGCAGGACGCCGGGGCTGAGCAACCCGGCTTCGGCGACCCGCCGCATGGTGAGCTCGATTTGTTCTTCTTCGGGCAGCGGCGCGAGTTCGTCGTGGCCGAGGCGGACGGTCCGGCCGTAGGTGCCTTCGACGTAGCCGGTGAAGCGCAGGAACCGCCGGGCCGACGACGCGCGCGGGTCGAGGTCCGGTTCCGGCAGCGGCAGCATGGTGTCGATGAGGGCGACGAGCTCGACCGGCTCGCCCTCGTCGGCGAGCCGGGTGGCGACGCCGTAGGCGAGGGCGCCGCCGAACGACCAGCCGGCGAGGCGGTAGGGCCCGTGCGGCACGCGGGCCCGGACGAGCGGCAGGAGTCGTTCGACGCGGTCCTCGATGGCGGCGCCGGGCACCCGTTCGAAGCCGACGCAGGGCACGCCGGCGGGCAGGCGGTCGAGCAGCGGGCGGTAGACGGTGCAGGTGCTGCCGCCGGGGTGGAACAGCAGCAGGGGTGAGGTGCCGGCGTCGCCGGGTTCGAGCAGGTGCACGGGCCCGCGTGCCTCGCGTGTGTCGAGGAGAGCCCGTGCGACGTCGGCGACTGCGGCGAGGGAGTCGTGGCGCAGGAGGTCGGCCGGGTCGACGGGGGTGTCGAGTTCGGTGGTGAGGTCGTCGGCGAGCAGCTGGGCCAGCTGCCGCGGTTGCGAGGTGCCGGTGAGGCGGACGTGCAGGCCGGCGGCCTCGGTGCCGGTGTGCTGCCGCCAGAGCCGGAGGACGAGGCGGTCGGCGGCGTCCCAGGCCCGGCCCCGGGCCGCGGGTTCGTCGCCGCGGGGAGCGAGATCGCGGTTGAGGTCGGCGAGGGTGGCACCCCGGAGGACGGCGGCGGCATCGGGCGCGGCGCCGAGTTCCCGCCGGACGGTTTCGCGGATCCGGTTCGCCATGAGCGAGTCGAGCCCGAGTTCGACGAGCGGGACATCGGGATCCAGCCGATCGGGGGACAAGCCCATGATCGCGGCGACGATGCGGGCAAGCCGCTCACCGGCGGCGGGCGCGGCCGTGCGATCCGGCGCCGCTGTTTCGGGTTCGGCCGGGAGCGCCGCCGCTTCGGCCGGGCGGATCCCGACGCCGCCGGTGTCGGTGTACCAGTGCCGCTCGTGGCGCCATGGCATCGGCGGCACGTCCGTGAGCCGGGCGCCGTCGTCCGGGGTGGTCGTCGTGATGCGGGTGCCCGCGCAGTACAGCGTGCCCGCGGCCGCCGCGAAGGCGCGGGCCTCGTCCTGGCCGCGGCGGAGGGTGCCGGTCACCACCGCGTCCGTGATCCCGGCCGCTTCGAGGGTGCGGGTCAGCGAACCGCGCAGGATCGGGTGGGGGGACACCTCGACGAACACGCGGTGGCCGTCCGCGGCCGCCGCGGTGACCGCCTGGCGGAACCGGACCGGGCGGCGCAGGTGCGCGGCCCAGTAACCGGCGTCGAAGTCCGGGAGCTCGCGCGGGTCGGTCAGCACCGTGTCGTACCAGGGCACCAGCGGCCGCCGGCCGCCCAGCTCGGCGAGGGCGTCTCGCAAGGCGCCGAGGACGGGCTCGACCCCGACCGAATGCCCGGCGACCCCGACGGGCAGCCGCCGCGCGCTCCGCCCGGTGGCCTCGAGTTCGGCGACGAGCCGGTCGAGCACCAAGGCGTCCCCGGCGACGGTCACCTGCCCCGGCGCCGAGTCGACCGCGAGCTCGACACCGGGGTGCTCGGCGAGCTCGTCGGGTGTCAGCTCGACCGCGGCCATCGCGCCGCCCGGACCGGCCGTTTCCAGCAGCCGGGCGCGGGTGACGACCAGGTGGACGGCCTCCTCGGCGGTCAGCACCCCGGCCACGACGGCCGCGGCCGCGGACCCGAGCGAGTGCCCGAGGACGGCGGCGGGCCGGACCCCGAGCGCCTCCCACCGCGCGGCCAGCGCGACCTGCGTCCCGAAGATCGCCGGCTGCGTCTCCGCCAGCGTCCGGGGAGCGGTGCCGGTGAGGAGCGAGCGCAACGACCGTCCGGTGTGCTCGGTGAAGGCATCGCCGAGCTTGTCGACCTGGGCGGCGAAGGCGGGTTCGACGGCCAGGAGGTGACGGCCCATCCCGGCCCACTGGGACCCGTGCCCGGAGAAGACGAAGACGGGCCCTTCCCCGGCGACGGCGACACCGGTCACGGCACCGGCGGGCAGGGGGTCGGCGCGGTCACCGACGCCCCGCAGCAGCGCGGCGAGTTCCCGGTGGTCCGTGGCGACGAAGGCAGCACGGTGCGGGCCGGCGTTGTCGCGCCGGAAGAGGGTGTGGGTGACGTCGGCGAGCGAGCTCCGGCGCCCGGCGGGGGAGTCCAGCCAGGCAGCGAGCTGCGCGGCCCGCTCGGTGAGACGGTCGCGGGTCCGGGCGGAGAGCAGGCCGATCCGGACGCCGCCGCCGGTCCCGGCCGGCTGGGCACCGTCCCGCCCCGAAGCGCCACTGCCGAGCCGGCCGCTCTCCCGACCCAGGCCCGGTGGCGCGGCCTCTTCCAGCACCACGTGCGCGTTCGTCCCGCCGAACCCGAACGCCGACACCCCGGCCGTCGCGCGGCCGGTGTGCCGGGGCCACGGCGTCGGCTCGGTGACCACCCGCAACCCCAGCGAGCCGAACGCGATGTGCGGGTTCGGCGCCGCGAAATGCAGCTGCGGGGGCAGGGTGCCGTGCTGCATCGCGAGCACCACCTTGATCAGCCCGGCGATCCCCGCGGCCGCTTCCGCGTGGGCGATGTTCGTCTTCACCGAGCCGATCAGCAACGGCGCTCCGGCCGCACGTCCCGCGCCCAGCACCGCCCCCAGCGCGCGCGCCTCGATCGGGTCGCCCAGCAGCGTCCCGGTTCCGTGCGCCTCCACATAATCCACAGTGGACGGATTGGTTCCCCGGTACGCCTCCCGCAGCATCGCCTGCTGCGCCAGCGGGTTCGGCGCGGCCAGGCCGTTCGAGCGGCCGTCGGAATTGACCGCCGAGGCCCGGATCACCGCGAGCACCCGATCGCCGTCGTATTCGGCGTCGGCGAGGCGCTTGAGCACCACGACGCCGCAGCCCTCGGCGCGCGCGATCCCGTCCGCGGCGGCCGAGAACGTCTTGCAGCGGCCGTCGCCCGCCAGCAGGCCCGCGGCCGCGAACGCCGCGGTCGGGCCCGGGAGCAGCATGAGGTTGACCCCCGCCGCCAGCGCCAGGTCCGCGTCGCCGTCGCGCAGCGCGCGCACCGCGTGGTGCACGGCGACCAGCGACGACGAGCACGCGGTGTCCACCGCCATGCTCGGCCCGCGCAGGTCGTAGACGTACGACAGCCGGTTGGCCGCGATGCTGCCCGCCGCACCGGTGGCCGTCCACAGGTCCGGCTCGCCGCCGGTCATCGTGAGGTGCCCGTAGTCGTGGGTCGCGATGCCGGTGAACACGCCGGTCCTGCTGCCGCGCAGCGACGCGGGTGCGAGGCCGGCGTGCTCCAGCGCCGCCCAGGTGACCTCCAGGAGCATCCGCTGCTGCGGGTCCATCGTCGCCGCTTCGCGCGGCGTGATGCCGAAGTGCTCGGCGTCGAACCCGGCGACGTCGTCGAGGAATCCGCCGAGCACCGGGGCGGCCTCGGCGCTCCAGCGGCCCGGCGGCGCGGTCCGGACGACGTCGCGGCCCTCGCGCAGCAGGTCCCAGAACTCGGCGGGCCCGTCCGCGCCGGGGAACCGGCAGCCCAGGCCGACGACGGCGATGGGATCGGTTCGGCGCCGGTCCGTGCCGCGCGGGACGTCCGGCTCTTCGGCACCGGTCAGGCTGCGGACGAGGTGGTCGATGGTCGGGCTTTCCCACAGCAGCGTCGCCGGCAGCCGCCTGCCGAGCCGTTCCTCGAGGTCGGCGGTGATGCCGACGGCCTGGCGGGAGGACAGGCCGTAGTCGCCGAGCGGCCGGTCGGGCTCGGCCGTGACGCCAGTGTGCTCGGCGACGGTGTCCAGGAGCCAGCGGCGCAGGGTGTCGGTGGTCGGCTCGCTCATCGCGCCAGTGCCTTTCCGTAGTCGCCGGCTTTTCCGTAGTCGCCGGCGAGGTAGCGGTCGCGGCAGGCGCCGCGCGCGATCTTGCCGCTGGACGTGCGCGGGACCCGCCCGGGCGGCACGAGCAGCACGTCCCGCAGCGCGAGCCCGTGCGCGTCGGAGATCAGCCGCCGGATCGCGGCGGCCAGCGCGCGCTCGGCGGGTCCGGCCAGGTCCGGGTGGCCGCGGTGTTCGGCGACCACGACGACGGCTTCGGTGTCGGCGCCCGGGATGGCGAAGGAGGCGACGCTGCCGGGGCGGATCGCCGGGTCGGCCGACGCGGCGGTCGCTTCGACGTCCTGCGGGTAGTGGTTGCGCCCGTCGACGATGATCAGGTCCTTGATCCGGCCCGCGATGTACAGCTCGCCGTCGTGGCGGACGCCGAGGTCGCCGGTCCGCAGCCAGGGCCGGTCGTCGCCGGCCAGCCGGGCGCCGAACGTTTCCGTGCTCTCGACGGGTTTCCGCCAGTACCCCGCGCCGACGTTGGGCCCGTGCACCCAGATTTCGCCGACCGAGCCGTCGGGCCGCACGACCCCGGTGTCCGGGTCGACGAGGGCGACGAGCTGCCCGGCCGGGGCACCGCACGCGACGAGCCGGACGCCCTCCTCGGCCGGCCGCGCGGTGCCCGTGGCGAGGGCGCCGCGGTCGAACGTGGTGACGCGCGGGGTCGCGGCGGGGCCGGTGGTGACGAAGACGGTTGCTTCGGCCAGCCCGTACGCCGGGCGGGTCAGCTCCGGCCGGTACCCGGCGGCGGCGAAGGCGGTGTGGAACCGGTCGAGGACGTCCGGGTTGATCGGCTCGGCGCCGTTGACGATCGCGGCGACCCGGCCGAGCCGCAGCCGCGCGCGGTCGGCCTCGCGGATCCGGCTCGCGCAGTAGTGGAAGGCGAAGTTCGGGGCCGCGCTCCAGCTGCCCGCGTGGTCGCCGAGCAGCTCGAGCCAGCGGACCGGACGCTCGATGAAGGCCAAGGGATCCATCAGCACCGAGCGCAGGCCCAGCGCCAGGGGGGTGAGCAGGCCGAGGACAAGACCCATGTCGTGGAACAGCGGCAGCCACGAGACCGTCGTGGCCGCGGCTGGGTCGAGGCCGAGGCCGCGTACGGCCTGGGTGACGTTGGCGAGCACGTTCGCGTGGGTCAGCACGACGCCGGCCGGGCTGCGGGTCGAGCCGGAGGTGTATTGCAGGTACGCGACGTCGTCCGTGGCCGCGGTGGGTGCCGGCCACGTTCGCACCGGTTCCGGCCGGTCCACCGTGACGACGGTGGTGTCCTTGCCGAGGAACTCCACCACGCCCGGCCGGGCGCCGGCCGTGGTGACGACGGCCGACGGCGCGCAGTCGGCGAGGACCGCGGCGAGCCGTCCCGCGTGGCCGGGCAGCCCCGGATCGAACAGGGGCACCGCGATCGCGCCCGCGGTGATCGCGGCGAGGAACCCGATGACGTAGTCCGGGCCCTGCGGGCAGAGCACGGCGACCCGGTCGCCCGGCGACACCGGCAGCGCGCCCGCGGCGGCGCCGACGCGCTCGGCCAGCTGCCGCCAGGACAGCGTGCGCCGCCGCCCCGCGGGGTCCTCGGCGAAGTCGGCGAAGGTGAGGGCGGGGGCGTCGGGCGTGGTCGCCGCCCAGTGGCGCAGGCACGCGGTCAGGGTGTCGCCGCCCACCGCCGGGAAGTTCTCCTGGAACATGGGTTCTCCTTGCGGGTGCTAGCGGCCCAGCCGCGGGGCCGCGTGCTGCCACGCGGCGACGGCCAGGGTGTCGAGGTCGAGGTCGGTCGCTCCGGCGTCGCGGAGCAGGACGAGCACGCCGTCGGCGGCGATGGCGACGGTGCGCAGGCGGAGGCCGGGCAGCCCGGCCGGCTGCCCGGGCAGGGTCAGCACCTGCTGGTAGGACAGGGTTTGCGCGCCGGGAACGGTGGGTGCGGTCGTGACGGTCGTGGCCGAGACCGTGGGCAGGTCCTGATCGTCGGCGGTGACGCGGGCGCAGCGGCGCGCCTGCGCGGCCCAGGCGGTGAGATCGGGTGGCTGCGGGGTGCGGGCGACGAGTTCGGACAGCTGCCCGCCGGGTACCGCGGTCTGGAAGCCCTGGCCGGTGACCGCGCCGGGGCGCAGCAGCCGGCCGTGGACGACGTCGGCGCACTCCCCGCCGGCACTCCGGTCCGAAGTGGACAGTGCGGTGGCGACGTCGAAGACGTCGCGCGCCGCGGGCGGCCCGGGGATCGTCTCGGCGGGCAGCAGCGCGGCCGGGGGCACGGCGGGCGGCCCGGAAACCGGGACCGCCGTGGCCGGTTTTGCGGGGGAAATGGTGGCCACGGCGGCCGCGGCGATCAGCAGGACGGCGAGGCGGGCGGGGGGAAAGCGAATTCGGGCAGCCATGAAGAACCCTTCCGGGAGCATTCTCGGGGAGGTGTGGCCCCTGCGCTGGAACCCTTCGCCGGGGACGTCTCGAGCGACGTCCGATCCGGCGGCACGGCGAAGGCTACGCGGGGAAATCGGTTACCGGAACCACCTCAAGACGGCGTAAACATCCTCGGGTACAGCGCGTGAGCTGCTGGATTGCAGGTTACTGGCGAGTTCTGGGCTGGGTTGTGGCACGGGCGTCCGAGATTGGTCACCCTGCGCGACCGCTGCCTCACCCGCGCGGGGGAGTTTGTTTTCCCGGTATTCACATTGTCCGCTCACATCGTGGACAGGACAATTGCTTTTACCGGCGTCGTTCCTTTAGCTTGGCCGAACCTTCGAGCGACCGGGAAAGGAAACGCATGCGCCCTTTTGTGAGGTGGTTCACGGCACTGGTGACGGCGGTGTGCGTGCTGCCCGGTATCCCGGCCTCGGCCGCGGCCGGCGCCCCGGACGTCCGGGCCGACGACGGCTCGCACGTCGTCGCCGAGACCATTGTGGACGGTGACGCGCGGGTGCTCGACCTGACCGTGCGCTCGGCCGGTGCCGGGGCGTACACGATGGTCCGGCTGATCTTGCCCCGGAACTGGGCGGCCGAGCCGGACCGGCGCTGGGCGGCGGTCTACCTGCTGGCCGGCGAGACCCGGCTGCAGGACTACCGCGGCTGGAGCGCGAACACCGACGTCCGGCAGCTCGCCGACGACGCCGGCGTCCTGGTCGTCATGCCCGGCGCGGGATCCGCGGGCTTCTTCAGCGACTGGTGGAACTACGGCAAGAACCTCGCGCTCAACCAGTGGGAGACCTTCACCGCCGTCGAACTGCCGCAGCTGATCGACCGCGGCTACCGCGGGAACGGCAGGCGCGCGGCCGCCGGCCTCTCCCTCGGTGGGTACGGCGCGTTCGAGCTCGCCGCCCGACGGCCGGGGGTGTTCCGGTACGCGGCCTCCTTCAGCGGCAACCTCAACCCGGCCGGCGCCGGCGGCGAACTGCTGACGAGCGCGATCGTCGCGTCGGCCCACCTCGACCCCGAGGCCCTGTGGGGCGACCGGCGCCGCGAGGCCGCGCGCTGGGAAGCACACGACCCGCTGGTGAACGCGGATCGCCTGCGCGGCACCGAGCTGTACCTCTCGGCGGGCAACGGGCTGCCGGGCCCGCTCGACGCCAAGCTCCCGATCGACGTCCTGCCCGGCGCGATGCTCCTGGAGTTCCTCTGCGGTGCCCAGACGACGGCGATGGCCGGCCGGCTGCGCGAGCTCGGCGTCCCGGTGACGGCGGATCTCTACGGCCCCGGCACGCACCAGTGGGCGTACTGGCAGCTGCAGCTGCACAAGACGTGGCCGCGGATGCTGCAGGTGCTGGCGTCGTGAAACCCTCCTACGTGGTGACCGGGGCGGCGGGCGGGATCGGCCGCGCCTGCGTGGCGGAGCTGATCCGGCGGGGCGCGCACGTGTGGGCGAGCGTACGCACCGACGCGGACGAAGCGGAACTCGAGCGGGCGTACGGCGACGCGGTCACCGTGCTGCGGATGGACCTGCGCGACGCGGATTCGGTCGCCCGGTGCGGAGAGCGCGTGGCGACGGCGGGACCGTTGCGGGGCTTGGTGAACAACGCCGGTGTCGCGCGGCCGGGGCCGCTGGAGCACGTGCCGCTGGCGGCGTTCCGGGAACAGCTGGAGGTGAACGTCACCGGTCAGCTGGTGGTGACGCGCGCGATGCTGCCGGCGTTGCGGCGCGCGGAATCGGCGCGCGTGGTGACGATCGGCTCGATCGGTGGGCGGATCGCGGGGCCGATGGTCGGGCCGTACCACACGTCGAAGTTCGCCCTGGTCGGCTTGACCGACAGCCTGCGCGCGGAGCTCGCCCCGGAGGGGATCCGGGTGGTGCTGGTCGAGCCGGGAGCGGTGGCCACGCCGATCTGGCCCCGAGCCCGAGCGGCGGCGGAGGAGGTCCGCGAGCGGCTGCCGCCGGCGGCCTTGGAGAGGTACGGCGACCAGCTGGCGGCGGCGGAACGCAGCGCGGCCCGCTCGGCCCGGACGGGCGTGCCACCGCGCCGGGCGGCGGAGACGGTCGTCCGGGCGCTGACGGCCCGCCGCCCGGCTCCGCGTTATCTGGTGGGCAGAGACGCCCGGCTGGCGGCGGCGCTGGCGAACTTGCCGTTCCGGTGGCGCTACCACCTGACGGCGGCGAAGCGATGAGGCGCCGGCGTGGGTGGCGGGGGCCGGCCGGGGCGGTGCTGCGTCGGCACGGGGCGGCCGGCCGGGTCCTTCCGCCGCTCCGGTGTCGGAGCGAAGCGGGAGTGGCTGGGGTTATGCGGCGGTGGTGTGGCGAACGGCCGGGCGAGTCTGCTCCGCCGTCCCGGTGTCGGAGCGAAGCGGTGAGGCGGTCGCCGGAGCAATGCAGCGGTGGTGCGGTGAACGACCGGCCGCGGCCGCCGCGCCGCTCCCATGCCGGAGCGAAGCGATGAGCCGCCTGGTCGTGATCGTCGCGCCGGGGTCGCGTGGTGATGTTCAGCCGTGTGTGGCCCTCGGCCGCGGCCTGGCCGCCGATGGTGATCGCGTCCGCTTGCTCGCCGCGCCGGGCTTCCGGGCGCTGGCCGAAGCTCACAGTCTCGGCTTCGCGTCCCTCTCGGCCGATCCCGCCGCCCTCCTCGGCTCGGCCGCCGGGCGAGCGTGGACCACCGGAAGCCGCCGGACTTTCCTCTCCGGGCTGCGGGCCGTCCTGCGGCCGGTCCTCGACGGGCTTCTCGCCGACGTCCACGCCGGCGCCGCCGGGGCCGACCTCGTGCTCGCCCCCTCGCTCGGCTTCCTCGGCACGCACCTGGGCGCCCACCTCGGCGTCCCCGACGTCGAGCTGCACTACCAGCCCAGCGTGCCGACGCGGGCCTTCGCGCACCCGCTCCTGCCGCAGGCCGCCCGGCTCGGTCCCTGGGGACGGCACCTGAGCTTCACCGCCGTCGACGCCTTCGCCTGGCAGGTCCTGCGGCCCGAAGTCGACCGCTGGCGCGTCGAGACGCTCGGCCTGCCGAAGGCCGGACGACGGGGGCCGCGGCGGCGTTCGCCCGTGCTGTGCGGATTTTCCGACGCCGTCGTGCCGCGGCCGCCCGACTGGCCCGCCCGCGTGCACGTCACCGGCTACTGGTTCCTCGACACCGCGCACCCGCGCCCGGACCCGCGGCTGCGCGACTTCCTCGCCGCGGGACCGCCGCCGGTCTACGCCGGCTTCGGCAGCATGCAGCCCGCCGACGCCGAGCGGACCTACGACATCGTCACCACGGCGTTGCGCCGGGCCGGGCTGCGTGGCGTCATCGGCACCGGGGCCGGTGCCGATGACCTGCTGATCGCCGGGGACGTCCCGCACGACTGGCTGTTCCCGCGCACCGCCGCCGTCGTCCACCACGGTGGCGCCGGGACCACCGCCGCCGGGCTGCGGGCCGGAGTGCCGGCGCTGGTCTGCCCGGTCTTCTCCGACCAGCCCTACTGGGGCGATCGGGTGTCGCGGCTGAGCGCCGGTCCGAGACCGTTGCCGCTGGAGGACCTCGACGTCGGATCGCTGACCGCCCGGTTGCGGGAGCTGACGGAGAACCCGCTGTTCCGCCGGGGCGCGCAGTACGTCGGCGCGCGCCTGCGGGCCGAGGACGGGGTGGCCCGCGCCTGCTCGGTCCTGCGTGCAGGCTAGGTGGCCCGCGGTTCAGGCGAAGATGGCCAGCAGGACGCCTGCGCCGACGATCACCACGCACGCCGCGATCGTCGTCCGGCGGTAGTGCAGGATCAGCGCCGCGAACTCGCGCAGCAGCGCGCTCGGCAGGAAGTACCGGGCCGTCGGTGCGCCCGTCGCGTGGAACGGCAGGCCGAGCCGTCGGCACTCCACCGCCGCCCGGAACACGTGGTAGCTGCTGGTCACCGCGACCACGCGCCGCGCGCCGGCCGGGAGCAGGTCCGCCGAGAAGCGGAGGTTCTCCTCGGTCGTGCGGGCGCGGTCCTCGCGCCGGATGTGGTCGTCCGGAATACCGCGGTCCCGCAGGTAGGCGTGCATCGCTTCGGCTTCGGAGACCGTCTCGCCGGGGCCGCGCCCGCCCGAAACGACCAGCAACGGCGGCTCCGGCTCCCGGTCGTGGAGCCGGATCGCGCGCTCGAGCCGCCCGGCGAGCAGCGGCGGCACGCGCTCGCCGTCGAGGCCGCAGCCGAGCACGATGATCGCGTCGAACCCGCCGCGGCGACCGATCCGGCTGTACACCACGGAATAGACCAGCAGCGACAGGAAGAGGAACCCGAAGTAGCCGCCCAGCACGACGGCGATGGCCACCAGCGCCGAACCCCACCGGCCGAGCGGCGCGAAGGCCAGCGCCTCCAGCGTGACCAGCCCGGCGCCGAGGCCGAGCGACAGCAGGTTCCCGGCGCTGCGGCCTTCGCGACGCCACATCCGCACGCCGTTGACGATCAGCGCCGCCGGCAGCACCAGGGCGACGAGCACGGCCACGACGGCCAGCAGCCCGACCAGCACCGGCGTCAGCCACTCCAGGTGCAGTGCCGCGCGCAGCAGCCACAACGCGATCAGCAGCAGCGCCACGCCGAGCCACACGGCGTTGCCCAGCCGCCGCGGTTCGCGGGCCAGCCGGACGGCGAACACGACGAAGGCCACTCCGGCGGCGCCGGGCAGCACCGCACCGGTGACGTTCACCCGGCCTCCCTGGAATCCCCTGTGGGTCCCAACCTAGCCGGACTTACCCGGACGGGTGATCTGGCATGGTGAACGCCGTGAACGATCGGCGACCGGCGTTCGTGCTGCACGAGCACTTTCGGCCACGGCACCACTTCGACCTGCGGCTGGAGGAGGACGGCGTGCTGCGCTCATGGGCGGTCCCGCGCGGCCTCCCGCCGGATCCCGGCGCCGACCGCCTCGCCGTCGCCGTGCCCGACCACGCTCTCGACCACCTCGACTACGAGGACGAGACGAAGAAGATCGCCGACACGGGCTGGTGGGAGGAGCACGACCGGACGGCCAAGCGCATCCTGTTCACCCTGCACGGCCGGGTGGGCTCGGTGCGGTACGCCCTGATCCGCACCGCCCGCGACTGGCTCCTGCACCGCACCCGCGATCAGCCGGGCGACACCTGAGCACGCGGCCGGAACCGGACCCCGGTCGGCATCGCCCGGTGCGCCCAGTGGCCCAGGACGCCCAGCAGGGCGATCTCCAGGACCATCATCAGCCGCTCGACCAGGCCGGTCGCCACGGTGGGCAGGTGACCGCCGAGGACGACGTTCACCGCGAACGGGACGATGAACGGCAGGTAGAACGGGATCGCCGCCAGGGCCAGCCGCCGCGACCACGTCGCGAAGCGCCGCCAGCGCGGGTCGTCGCGGTGCCGCCGTCCCAGCGCCCAGCCGACCACCGGCAGGCTCAGGCAGGTCACCGCCGAGGCGTACAGGTGGATCTTGCCGGTCGCGGTGACCGCGCCGCCCTGCGGATCCTTCGCGAACACCGCGACCGCCAGGAGACTCACGCACCACAGCACCTTCGCCGCCACCAGTGCGGGGTTGGCGAGCAGGCCACGGCGGTAGAGCGCGACCAGCAGCAGCGCCGATCCCGTGCTGGTGAGCAGGAGCGCGCCGTCCCACATCCAGCGGCCCGCGCTCAGCGCGTAGTCGCTGAGCATCGTGCTGACCGGGTCGAGGGGCGCGAGCCGGCGATCGACGTGCAGCACGGCGAGCAGCACGACGGCGCCGGCGAAGGCGGCGAGGGCTCCCGGCACGAGCAGGCGGGCGCGCAGGCGGGGACGGACGGGTGCGGGACACAGCATGTGGGGAAACACTCCGGGACGGTTCGGCTGGTTCAGGCGCAGCCGGGGACGCTACCCGTGACCTTTCCGTGACCATTGCCGACGCGTCCGCGCTGTGACGCAGGACACCGTCAGTGGTCGCCGTCCTGCGGGATTTCGGCCGAATCCGTGAGCCGCAGCTTGCGCCGCGCCCGCTGGTAGAACGTCGTCATCCCGAGCCGGACCACCCGCGCCGCGCTCGGCCGGCCGCGCAGGTCGAGCCGTTCGCCGGGGGAGACGTACCCCTCGACCTGGCCGTCGACCTCCACCGCCAGCCGGCCGCTGGTCGGCAGCAGCTCCAGGGTCACCTCGTCGTGCACCGAGAGCACCACGCCCCGGCTGTACGCCGAATGCGGCGCCGCGGGCGTCACCAGCAGGGCCTCCACCGCCGGGCTGGTGATCGGGCCGCCCGCCGAGAAGCTGTAGGCCGTCGAGCCGGTCGGGGTCGCGACGACCACCGCGTCGGCCGAGTAGCTCACGAACGGCTGGCCCCCGACGCGGACGGCGACCACTGCGCTGCCGTCGCCGGGCACGCGCACCACCGCGATGTCGTTGAACGCGGTGATCTTCCGCCCCTGCAGCACCGCGTCCACGGCCAGCCGCGGTTCCACCGTGAACTGGTGGCCGTCGATGGCCGAGAGCGCGCCGGGCAGGTCGGGGACGTCGACCTCGGCCAGGAAGCCGAGCTTGCCGAGGTTCACCCCGAGCACCGGCGCCCGCTGCCCGTCGGCCAGCCGCATGGCCCGCAGCATCGTGCCGTCGCCGCCCAGGCTGACCACCAGGTCGGAGCGGCGGCCGAGCTCCTCGGGCGTCACCCCGATCGCGGCGCAGTTGAGCCGGACGATCTCGTCGGCGATGCCGAGGATTTCGATGTTCCGGTTGCTCGCCCAGCCGAGAACGGCTTCGACGGCGGCCGCGGAGTCGCGGCGGGGATGGAGCACGAGTCCCGCGGAGTGCATGTCAGCGGCCCTGGGCGGGCGAGGTACCGAGCGTCATGCGCTCAGTCTGCCCGCTCCCGCCCGCCGCCGCGAGAAACGCAGCGCGCCGTCGTCGATCCGGCCGTGCCGGAGTTTGACGACGTCGTGCGCGTAGCTCATGCCCAGCTGCCACGGCGCCCGCGAACCGGCCTTCGGGAACTCGTCGATCGACCGCTGCACGTACCCGGCGTCGAAGTCCAGCAGCGGCCGCTCGGTGACCGCCGGGTCGTCGTTGACCGGCACGCACTGGTCGTAGCCGTGCCGGTCGAGGTGGCGCAGCAGCCGGACGACGTACTCGCCGACCAGGTCGGCCTTCAGCGTCCACGACGCATTCGTGTAACCGATCGTGAACGCGAAGTTCGGCACGCCGCTGAGCATCATGCCCTTGTAGGCCAGCGTTTCCGGCAGCTTCACCGGGACGCCGTCCACCGACAGCGCGATGCCGCCGAAGGCCAGCAGCCGCAGCCCGGTCGCGGTGACGACGACGTCGGCCTCGAGCTCGTCGCCCGATTCGAGCCGGACGCCCCGCTGGGTGAATTCCGCGATCCGGTCGGTGACGATCGAGGCGTCGCCGCGGCGGAGCGA
The DNA here is from genome assembly GCF_026017845.1 of Amycolatopsis mediterranei. NCBI lineage: Bacteria > Bacillati > Actinomycetota > Actinomycetes > Pseudonocardiales > Pseudonocardiaceae > Amycolatopsis > Amycolatopsis mediterranei. The sequence continues at coordinate 3,416,712 of NZ_CP100416.1, read as the reverse complement.
CCGGAACAGGTCGCCGTCCGGGACCAGGCACAGCCGCTGGTCCCAGGGCTGGTACCGCGGCTTGAAGTGGGTGTCGACGGCGAACCCGGGTGGCAGCTGCTTCGCCGTCGCCTTGCGGATCATCGCCTTCACCACGGCCGGGCGCCGCCGGCTGAGCTGGTAGATCAGCGTGCTCACCGCGACGTTCTTCCAGCGCGCGATCGGGTACGCCAGCCGGGCGCCGAGCAGCCCGCGCAGCCGGTTGGCCAGCGCGTCCTCCGACGGCAGCGACAGGATGTAGGTGGGGGAGCGCTGCAGCATCGTCACGTGGGCGGCGCGGTCGGTCATCGCCGGGACGAGGGTGACCGCGGTGGCGCCGCTACCGATGACGACGACCTTCTTGCCGGTGTAGTCGAGGTCCTCGGGCCAGTGCTGCGGGTGGACGACGGTGCCGCCGAAGTTCTCGAGACCGGGGAACTCCGGCGTGTGCCCGGCCGCGTAGTCGTAGTAGCCGCTGCACAGGTACAGGAACTTGGCGGTGAACACGACCGGTTGCCCGTCGTGCTCGGCCTCGACCGTCCACCGTGCGTCCTCTGTGGACCATTCGGCGCGGACCACCCGGTGCCCGAACCGGATGTGCCGGTCGATCCCCGCGTCGGCCGCGGTGTCGCGGACGTACCGCAGGATCGAGGGCCCGTCCGCGATGGCCTTCGCGTCGGTCCACGGCCGGAACCGGTAGCCGAGGGTCTGCATGTCCGAATCGGACCGGACGCCGGGGTAGCGGAACAGGTCCCAGGTACCGCCGATCGCGTCGCGGGCTTCGAGGATCGCGTAGCTCTTGCGCGGGAACGCCGTGCGCAGGTGGTGGGCCGCGCCGACGCCGGACAGCCCGGCACCGACGATCAGCACGTCGAGGTGTTCGGTCATTTACACCGTCTCCGTCCGCCGGGCGCGCCGCATGACGCGCGTCAGCACGGCGTTGTAGTGGGTGGGGGTGATGCGGGCGAGCGCGTCGAACAGGTAGGCGTCCGGGCCGACCAGGATGCGGGCCTTCCCGCGGTCGACACCGGCGTGGATGATCGCCGCCGCCTTGTCCGGCGACGTCATCGTCATGGCTTCGAACTGCGCGGCCATCTGCTCCTGGGTGCGGCCCCGGCCCTCGGGGTCGCGGCGCACCCGGGCGTTGCGCGCGATGTTCGTCGTGATGCCGCCCGGGTGGACGGTGATGGCGCGGACGTCGGTGCCGCGCAGTTCCTGCCGCAGCGACTCGGTGAAGCCGCGGACGGCGAACTTCGCCGCGCAGTAGGCGCTCTGGTACGGCATGCCGAGCAGGCCGAATACGCTGGAGGTGTTCACGATCGCGCCTTCGCCCTGTTCGACGAGGATGGGCAAGAACGCCCGCGTCCCGTGGACGACGCCGCGGAAGTTGATGTCGTGCAGCCAGTCGTCGTCCTCGGGCACCGCGTCGAGCACGGTCGAGGTCACCGCGACGCCGGCGTTGTTGAACACCGCGGCCAGCGGAGCCGGGAGCCATTCGCGGACCTCGGCGGCGAACCTCAGCTGGTCTTCGGCGTCGCGGACGTCGAGGACGCGGGTCAGCACCTTGCCGGACAGTGCGGCCGCGGTGGCCTTCAAGCCGTCTTCGTCGACGTCGGCGAGGGCGACCGGCGAGCCGAGCCGGGAGAGCCGGGTGGCCAGCGCGCGGCCGATGCCGGAGGCCGCGCCGGTGATGACCACCGGGCGGCCGCTGATGCTGTGCCGTTTGCGTGCCGATCCGACGGCAGTCACGGCGGAAACCGTCGCCTCGCGCGGATCGGCTGCGGACCGTCCCCGCCTGCTTTCGGTCGGATTGGCACTACGGGGCCGGGACATCGCTGCTCCTCGCGTGCTGGTCGATGAGGTCGAGCACCGTGGACCACGCGCCTTCGGGCAGGTCGTGGCCCATCCCGCGGACGGTTTCGAGCCGGGCGCCCGGGATGGCGCGTGCGGTGGCCGCACCGCCGGTGGGGTGGACCATCCGGTCGCGGTCGCCGTGGATCACCAGCGTCGGCGCGGTGATCTTCCGCAGCAGCGGCGTCCGGTTGCCGGACTTCATGATGGCCGCGAGCTGGCGGCCCACACCGCCGGCCGTCGGGTCGCGGTCCCAGCTCGTCCCGGCCCGCTCACGGACCCGGGCCTCGTCGAACGGGAAGCCGCGCGAGCCGATGTGGCGGAACATCCGGACGGCGCTTTCGATCGCCTCCTCGCGGGACTTCGGCGGCTTCGCGCCCATCATCCGCAGCGTCGAAAGCGCCGGCCGGCCGAACACGCGCGACCCGGTCGTCGACATGATCGACGTCAGCGTGCGGATCCGCTCCGGGTACCGTGCCGCCACGGTCTGGGAGATCATGCCGCCCATCGAGACGCCCGCGACGTGGGCGGTCTCGAGGTCCAGGGCGTCGAACAGGCCGATGGTGTCGGCGGCCATGTCCGTGAGGTCGTACTGCTGCGCGGGGAACCGGCCCACGAGCATGCCGGCCAGGCTCGGCGGCCGGAAGCGCGGGTGCGTGGAGCGGCCGGCGTCGCGGTTGTCGAACCGGATGACCTGGTACCCGCGTTCGGCGAGCTTCGCGCAGAAGGCGTCCGGCCAGCTGTGCAGCTGCTGGCCCAGGCCGGCGACGAGGACCAGCGGCTCGGCGCCGGTGTCCCCGATCCGCTCGTAGGCCAGGGAAATGCCCCGGCCGGCATCGGCGATCTGGTCGGTCACGAATCTCCTCCGGTGCTCCGGCGGCGCACGATCGCGCGGCCGCCCTTGGCCGGGGCGTAGGCCACGCCCCGCGAGTGCCAGCGTTCGCCGGGCTCCTCCGTCGGGACCAGGGTGAAGTCCCGGAGCAGGGTCCGCAGCACGACGGTCATTTCCATGGTCGCGAAGGCGGCGCCGAGGCAGCGGCGGGTGCCGCCGCCGAACGGGATCCACTGGTAGAGATCCGGGCGCGCGCCGGCGAAGCGGTGCGGGTCGAAGGTGGCCGCGTGGGGGAAGACGGTGTCGTCGTCGTGGATCAGCGCGATGCTGACGAGCACCGCGTACCCCTTCGGCAGCGTCCACCGGCCGAGCCGGAAGCCGTCCTGCTTGACCTGCCGGGCGGTGAGGTCGATGACCGGCCGGGTGCGCTGGACTTCGAGGATCGTGGCGTCGAGCAGTTTTCCGTCGCCGGCTTGCAGTTCCGCCAGCAGCGCCGAGTGGCGGCGGAGGCGCTCGACGGCCCAGGCCAGGGTGGTCGCCGTGGTCTCGTGCCCGGCGGTGAGCAGGGTGAGGAGCTGGTCGGCGATCTCTTCGCGGCTCAGTCCCGTCCCGTCGTCGTAGCGGGTCTGCAGCATCATCGAAAGGACGTCGTCGCCGTCCGGACGGGCCTTGGTGATCAGCCGGTCGACGATGGCGTCGTACTCGCGGCGCATCCGTTCGAAGCGGCGCCACGGGTTGTAGCGGCCTTTCTTGGTGATCGGCAGCACGGCCAGCCGGGAGCCGAGGGTCACGAACGGCGGGAGCAGCTCGCGCAGCTCGGCGAACTCGGCCCCTTCAGCGCCGAAGACGGCGCGGAGGATGGCGTTGAGGGTGATCCGCATCATCGACGGCAGCGTGGCGAACGCCTTGCCTTCCGGCCAGCTCGCGAGTTCGCGCGCGGTTTCTTCCTCGACGATCTTTTCGTACGCGGCGAGGCGGCGGCCGTGGAAGGGCGGGATCAGGAGCTTGCGCTGCCGTTTGTGCTCCTCGCCGGACAGCGCGAACATCGACCGCGGGCCGAGCACGCGCCCGAGGTTGACCTCGAGGTTGTCCACGAGTTCGGGGCCGGAGGTGAACAGCTGCTTGATCTCGGTGGCGCCGCTGATCACCACGGCGTTGCCGAAGATCGGCACGTTCACCGTGAAGGCGTCCCCGTAGCGCTCTTTGAGCCGCCGCAAGCCGCGCAGGGGCTGCGTCAGGGCATAGGCGCCCTGCACGGCGCGGGGCGCGGTGGGCCCCGGTGGCAGTGCTGCGGGGCGTGTCATGGTCGTCATCGACCCTCCCGGAAGGTGGTACGCGAGCGTACCGGGGGTACGGTACGCCGGTGTACCATCTCCTTACAAGAGGAGGGGTATAGCGTGACTTCCGTGGACGTCGACACCCGCCCATTCCGCCGGCGCCTCCTGGACGGGCTGGCGGAGTCGATCATCGAGGCCGGCTTCCGCGATACGACGGTGGCCGACGTCGTCCGCCGCGCGCGGACGTCCCGCCGGACGTTCTACGAGCACTTCTCCAGCCGTGAAGAGTGCTTGATCGCGCTCCTGGCGGAGGCGAACCGGTCGATGATCCAGCGGATTTCGGAGGCGGTGGACCCGCGCGCCCCGTGGAAGGACCAGGCCCGCCAGGCGATCGAGACGTGGATCGCGTGCGCGGAGTCCGAGCCGGCGATCACGCTGAGCTGGATCCGGGACATCCCCGCGCTCGGCGCCCCGGCCCGCGAGCTGCAGCGCGACGCGATGGAGGGCTTCATTGCGATGACCCAGCGCCTGACGGACACCCCGGAGATGCGCGCGGCGGGTATCAGCCCGCCGTCGCGGCAGCTGTCGATCATGCTGCTGGGCGGCCTGCGGGAGCTGATCGCAACGACCGTGGAAGACGGCGGCCGCGCCGGTGACGTCACCGAGGTCGCGGTCCGGGCGTCGATCGCGCTGCTCGGCCCGGCGTAACCCCCACGGCTGGGTGGCGGCACCCGCCACCGGGTGCCGCCACCATCTCCCCCTGAAGGCAGCGTCGGCGTCGCACTGCCCAAGACCACTCTGGCCGGTGGCGACGGCTTCCGGGAGGGAGGAATCGCGGGATCCCGGCCGGCCGGAGGTCAGGCGAGCGCGGCGAGGCGGCGTTCGATCCGCTCGATGTCGGACGCCCGGTGCTGCTGCCGGAAGAGGGCGAGGGCCTCGAGCCAGAGACGCCGGGCTCGGGGGTACCGGTGGGCCGAGGCGTACACGTCGGCGAGGTCGGCGAGCACAACCGCTTCCTGCTTGGGGTCGAATGCTCCCCGCAGGAGGTTCACGGCGCGCCGGTAGTGGCGGACCGCGTCGGGGTGCCGGGCGGCCTGGTGGTCGATGTAGCCGAGGCTGTGCAGGGCGTAGGCCTCGGCGTCGAGGTACCGGAGCCGGCGGAAGAGGCGCAGCGCCGCGGTGCAGTACCTGGTGGCCTGGTCGAGCTCGCCGAGGCGCGCGTACTGCCACCCCACCGTGTTGAGGGCGTTCGCGATCCGGGCGGGCCGGCCGAGACCTTCGTACAAGGTCAACGCCTGCAGCGCCGGCGCCAGGGCACGCCGGTGATCCCCGTGCTGCTCCCAGGCCGCGGCGAGGGCCTCGTGGGCGCGGGCCTGCCCCGCGACGTCGCCGGCCTGCCGGAACAGCTCCAGCGCCCGGCCGAGGTGGGTCATCCCGGCTCCGTGATCGCCGACCATGATCCGGGCCCAGCCGTAGAGGCGGTGGACGTCCGCCTGGTCGGAGCGCCCGCGGATCTCGGTGACGGCGTCGATCGCGGGCTGCCAGACGCGGAGGTTGTCGTCCCGGCGATCATGGCGCAGGTGGTGGGTGTTCAGCGTCCACGCGATCCGCCAGACCTCCTCGACCCAGCCGCGCCGGATCGCGCACTGCTGGGCGGCGAGCAGGTTGGCGTGTTCCTCGGTGAACCACCGCACGGCCGCGGCGTGGTCGCCGAGGGCCGGCGGCGGGCATCCGGGCGGCGGGGGCGGGAGGTCGATCGACGGTCGGTGGTCGTCGAGCAGCCGCTCGGCGGCGAACGCGGTGTGCAGGTAGAAGCCGACGAGCCGGCGGATCGCCTGGTCCTGTGCGGTCTCGGACAGGTCGGTGCGCGCGCGGTCGCGGGCGTAGAGGCGGACGAGGTCGTGCATCCGGTACCGGCCGGGGCGGTGCTGCTGGAGCAGGTGGGCGTGCTCGAGGGTGCGCAGCGGCCGGCCGATCCGGGGGAGGGGCCGGCCGGTGAGCCCGGCGATGGCGGCGGCCGGGACGTCGGCGCCCGGCACCAAACCGAGGTGCCGCAACAGGTCCGCGGCTTCGTCGTCCAGCGCCCGGTAGGAGGCGGAGAACACCGAGGAGAGCCGCACCGACGCCTCGCCGGCGTCGAGCCCGTCCAGCCGGCCGGTTTCGTCGGCGAGTTCGGCGGCCAGCAGCGCCAGGGGAAAGGCCGGGTTCGAGCCGGCCCGGGCCGCGACGATGCTGATGGCCAGCGGCAGCCCGGCGCAGAAGCGGACCAGTGCGGCGCTCGCGTCGGCCTCGGCGTCGACCTTGGCGGCGCCGAGGTGCTTGACGAGCAGCTCACCCGCTTCGCCCGGGGTGAACATCGGCAGCCGCATCGCGTGCGCACCACGGGCGACGAGCCCGGTCAGGTGGTGGCGGCTGGTGACGATCACCGTGCAGCCGCCGCTGCCCGGAAGCAGCGGTTCGACCGCGGCGCTGTCCCGGGCGTTGTCGAGGATGATCAGCATGCGCTTCCCGCTGACCAGCGTCCGGTACAACGCGGCCTGTGCGGTCAGGTCGGCCGGGATCGCCGAGGGAGCGACGCCGAACGCGTCGAGGAAGCCGCGGATCGCGGTCTCGGGCGGCATCGGCGGACCGGCGGGGTCGAACCCGCGGAGATCGACGTAGAGCTGGCCGTCCGGAAACCGGTCCAGCTCGCGGTGGGCCCAGTGCAGCGCCAACGCCGTCTTCCCGACCCCGCCGGCGCCGGCGACCGCCGAGATGACCAGGACGGCACCGTCCGCCACCCGGGTGCCGTCACAGGCGGCCGAAAGCTCCTTCAGCTCGTCCACGCGGGCGGTGAACCGCAGCGGCGGCGCAGGGAGCTGGTGCGGCACCGGCGACACCGCCCGGCGCTCGGTGACCGGAGCGGCCGGGCGGCGCGAGTTGACGAACCCCAGGTCCGCGTCGGTTCGGACGTCCAGTACGGCGCGGAACGCGGCCCGGTACCGGGCATTCGGCCACCGGATGGTGCCGCGCTCGAGCTTCGCGACGTAGTTGTCGTCCAACGTCGTCCGCTGCCGGTGGTGGTCCCAGAGGTAGGCGTTGACCAGCTCCGCCAGCTCCCGCCGCGACAGGCACTCGCCGGGGTGGTACTTCGATCCGGTGCTTTCCCGGGCTGCCCGGAGCCGTTTGTTCTCCGTCACCGTCGCTGAGCTCCTCCCCACAGCTCAAGCCCACAGGGTGACCATCCGTACGCGTGTTGTCAACGCGGCCAGGCCCGGGCCCCCTTCCGGAGGGCCCGGGCCTGGTTTCTACGCGTCCAGATCCTGCGCGATCAGCTCGGCCAAAGCGTCGACGGACTCCCGGGCCGCGTCGCCTTCGGCGGTCAGCTCCACCTCGTCCCCGTGGGCCGCGCCCAGGGTCATCAACCCGAGGACGCTGGCCGCGTCGACCGGGTCTCCGGCGACGCCGGCCGTGATCTTGGCGATCTTCACCTTCGCGGCCTGGCCGGCCGCCGTGCGAGCGACCAGGCCCGCGGGCCGGGCGTGGAGCCCGACGCTGCTGGCGACGAGCGTGCGGCGTTGGTACACAGTGGACTCCTTCACGCGTTGACCGGCCGGCTGGAAACGGCGGACGAGCGCTCGGCGGCCCGGAAGCGCCCCTGCTTGAGCGCGATCACCGACCCGGCGGCGACCACCGTCCCGGCGATCAAGGCCACCAGGAACAACAGCGGGTTGCCGATCAGCGGGAGGACGAAGATCCCGCCGTGCGGGGCGCGCAGCGTTGTGCCGAAGGCCATCGACAGCGAGCCCGTGACCGCCGAGCCGAGCATGATCGAGGGGATCACCCGGAACGGGTCCGCCGCGGCGAACGGGATCGCGCCCTCGGTGATGAACGACGCGCCGAGCAGCCAGGCCGCGCGGCCGTTCTCGCGTTCGGCCTCGGTGAACAGCTTCTTGCGGACCGTGGACGCGAGCGCCAGTGCCAGCGGCGGCACCATCCCGGCGGCCATCACCGCGGCCATGATCTGCAGCGACGCCGTCGCCCCGGTGGTCAGGCCGCCGACGGCGAAGGCGTACGCGGCCTTGTTGACCGGGCCACCCATGTCGAAGGCCATCATCAGGCCGAGCAGCGCGCCCAGCAGCAGCGCGCTGACGCCGCTGAGGCTGTTGAGCCAGCTGGTGAGGCCCATTGTTACTGTCGCCATCGGCTTGCCGACCACGACGTACATCAGCACACCGACCACAATGGACCCGAGCAGCGGGTACACCACCACCGGCATGATACCCCGCATCGCCTTCGGCACCTGGATCTTCTTCAGCGCCAGCACGACGCCACCGGCCAGCAGGCCGGCGACGAGACCGCCGAGGAACCCGGCGTGGACGGTGACGGCGATCGCGCCGCCGACGAACCCGGGTGCGATGGCCGGGCGGTCGGCCATCGCGAAGGCGATGAACCCGGCCAGCACCGGCACCAGGAAGTCGAACGCCGCGCTGCCGATCTGGAACATCAGCGCGGCCCAGCCGGCGACCGAACCCGCGTCGAAGTGCTCGGTGACCTTCGGCGCGTCGACGATCTTGTAGCCACCGAGTGCGAAACTCAACGCGATCAGCAGGCCGCCCGCGGCGACGAACGGGATGAGGTAGCTGACGCCGGTCATCAGCCACTGGCGGAGCTTGGTCCCGGCCCCGTCGCTCGCGCCGACCTTCGACGTGAGCTCCGGGGCGGCCGGCGTCGCGGGTGCCGGTTCACGGGCGGCGGCCTTGGCGCGCTCGAACAGCCCGGCCGCGTCGTTGATCGCGGCCTTGACCGGCGCATCGACGATCGGCTTGCCGGCGAAGCGGTCCCGGCCCTGCACCGCGAGGTCGGCGGCGAAGATGACGGCGTCGGCGCTCGCGATGTCCTCGGCGGACAGCGGTTCGGACCCGGCCGAACCCTGGGTCTCGACGACGATCTCGTCGCCGTTGGCCTTGGCGGTCTGCTCCAGCGACTCGGCCGCCATGTAGGTGTGGGCGATCCCGGTGGGGCAGGCGGTGATGGCGACGAACTTCATGATCAGGCCACCTCCTGGCGGATGTACTCGGCGAGGGCGTCGGCGTCGGTGGCGTCCAGCAGGTGCTGCTTGAACTCCGCCCGGACGAGCCGCCGGGCGAGGGCGGCCAGGACCTTGAGGTGCTCGCTGCCGCCGCCTTCCGGCGCGGCGATGAGGAAGATCAGCTTCGCCGGACCGTCCGGCGCGCCGAAGTCGATGCCCGCGTCGCTGCGGCCGAAGGCCAGCGTCGGCGCGGTCACCGCGGCCGAGCGGCAGTGCGGGATGCCGATGCCGCCTTCGAGCCCGGTGGCCATCTGCTCCTCGCGGGCGGCGACGTCCTTGAGGAAGAGGTCGAGGTCGGTCACCCGCCCGGCGTCGACGAGCCGCTGCGCGAGGCCGCGGATGGCGGTCTGCTTGTCGGCGGCGTCGAGGCCGAGGTCGACCAGGTCGGCGGTGATCAGGTCTGGGGTGGTCATGCGGCGGCTCCGCTGAGGGTGAAGGTGGGGTCGGCGTCGAGCAGGCGCACCTGGTCGGGGTGCACGTCCTGCGGGGTGGGCATGCGGCTGCCCTCCTGCGTGACCGCGGCGGTGCCGTAGGCGACCGCGGTCCGCAGGGCTTGGGGGCCGGTTCCTCCCGCGTGGAGGAACCCGGCGAGTGCGGCGTCTCCGGCGCCGACGGTGCTGCGCACGGCCACGAGCGGGCCGAGTGCGTGGCAGGTTGCGGTCTCCTCGACGAGCACCGCGCCGCGCGCGCCCAAACTGACCAGCACGCGGCCGACGCCACCGGAGATCAGTTCCCGGCAGAACGCGACGACGTCGCCGAGCAGCGGGAGCGGGCGGCCGGCGAGCTCGGTCAGCTCGTCGAGGTTGGGCTTCAGCAGGTCGGGGCCGGCCGTGCAGGCGTCGGCGAGCGGCGCGCCGGAGGAGTCGACGGCGACCTTCGCGCCGGCTTCGTGGGCGAGTTCCGTCAGCCGCGCGTAGAAGTCGTCGGGCACGCCGGCGGGCAGGCTGCCGCAGCACACCAGCCATTCGCCGCGCGCGGCCAGTTCGACGGCGCGGCGTTCGAGCGTGGCGAGTTCGGCGGGGGAGATCTCGGGGCCCGGCTCGTTGATCTTCGTCGTGGTCCCGTCGGCTTCGACGAGCGTGATGTTGCTGCGGGTCGACCCGGCGATCGGCACGGCGACGACCGGCACGCCTTCGGGCGCGAGCAGGTCGGCCAGCCGCTCGCCGACCGCCCCGCCGGCGGGCAGCAGCGCGACGGTCGGGGTGCCGGCGGCGGCCAGCGCGCGGGCGACGTTCACGCCCTTGCCACCGGGGTCGAGCTGCACGGCTTCGGCCCGGTTGACCTCGCCGCGGCGTAGGTCGGCCAGCCGCGCGGTCCGGTCGAGGCTCGGGTTCGGGGTCACGGTGACGATCACGCCAGCACCACCTCCGGGCCCGCTTCTTCGAGTTCGGCCACCGCGCCCGCGTCGATGCCGCTGTCGGTGATCAGGACGTCGATCTCCGCCAGCCGCGCGAAGCGGCTGAGCTGGTCGGTGCCGTACTTGCTGTGGTCGGCCAGCAGCACCCGCTTGCGGGCGGCGGCGACCACGGCGGCCTTCACGGCGGACTCGGCCATGTCCGGCGTCGTGCAGCCGTGCTCGGCCGAAAAGCCGTTGGCCCCGAGGAAAGCGACGTCGACGAGCAGGCCTTCGAGCGCGCGCAGCGTCCAGGCTTCGACCGCGGCGAGCGTCGTGCCGCGGACGCGGCCGCCCAGGATGTGCAGCGTGATGCCCGGCCGGGTGGCGAGGATCGAGGCGACCGGGATCGAGTTGGTGATCACCGTCAGCTCGCGGTCGGCGGGCAGCAGCGTGGCGAGCCTGCTGGTCGTGGTGCCCGCGTCGAGCAGGATCGAGCCGCGGTCGGGCACCAGGTCCAGCGCGGCCCGGGCGATCGCGTCCTTTTCGGCGGCGTTGGTCTGATCCCGCTGCGCGACCTCGGGTTCGAAGTCGAGCCGCTCGACGGCGACCGCGCCGCCGTAGACGCGGCGGACCACGCCTTGGCGTTCGAGGACGCCGAGGTCGCGGCGGATGGTCTCGGGGGCGACACCGAGTTCGGCGGCGACGTCACCGACGTCGACGCGGCCGTCGCGTCGTGCGCGTTGCGCCAGGAGCTGGTGCCGTTCGGCGGCGTACATGCCCGTTCCTCTCCGATGTTTGCCCGTTGCCGTTTGATTGTGCCCGTTGTTACCGTACTGTCAATCCCCAGTTACGAGATCCGTTGCCCTTGGAGGTCCCGAAATGCCGTTGTCCGGAGTCGGAGTCAGCCCCGGGCGGGCCGCCGGTCCCCGCGTGCTCGTGACCGCTGACCTGCCGGAACCCGCTTCTTCGCCAGCTCCCGCCGATCTCGAGGCCGAAGCGGGCAAGATCGGGCAGGCGGCGGCAGTGGTGGCGGCCGCGTTGTCCGATCGTGCCCGTTCCGTGTCCGGAGATGCCCGGTCGGTGCTCGAGACGACGGCCGCGATGGCGTCCGATCCGGCGTTGACCGAGTCGGCGGAGAAGCTCGTCCGCGCCCGGTCGCTCCCGGCACCGCGGGCGGTGTGGGAAGCGGCGGGGGAGTTCATGACCGCTTTGCGGGCCGCCGGTGGCTATATGGCCGAGCGCGCCCGGGACGTCGCCGACGTCCGCGACCGGATCGTCGCGGCCTTGCTGGGCGTGGCCCCTCCCGGCGTGCCGGACCTGACGTCGCCGAGCGTGCTGGTGGCCCGCGACCTCGCCCCGGCCGACACCGCCGGGCTCGACCCGGACCTGGTCCTGGCGCTGGTGACGGCGGAAGGCGGCCCGACGAGCCACACCGCGATCCTGGCGCGGGCGCTGGGCATTCCCGCTGTGGTCGCCTGCGCCGGGGTGCTGGACCTGGACAGCCCGGGCCTTGCGGTCGACGGTTCGGCGGGCACGGTGACGCCCTCCGACGGCACGGTCCGGGCGCCGGCCCGGACGTCCCGCCCGACGTGGGACGGCGTCGGCCGCCTCGCCGACGGCCACCGCGTGAAGCTGCTGGGCAACGTGGGTTCCGCGGCGGACGCTTCCGCTGCCGCGACGGCCGGTGCGGAAGGGGTCGGGCTGTTCCGCACCGAATTCTGTTACCTGTCCGCGGCTTCGGAGCCGACGGAGGCCGAGCAGCGCGCGGCGTACGCGGCGGTGCTGTCCCCGTTCGCGGGCCAGCCGGTCGTCGTCCGGACGCTGGACGCCGGTTCCGACAAGCCCCTCGAATTCCTCCCGATGGGCGAGGAACCCAACCCCGCCTTGGGTGTTCGCGGCCTCCGCGTGGCGTTCGACCGCCCGGAGCTGCTGGACCGCCAGCTGGCGGCGATCGCGGCGGCGGCCGCGGACATGGGCGCCGAGCTGTCGGTGATGGCCCCGATGGTGGCCACAGCGGCGGAAGCGGCTTGGTTCGCCGAGCGCGCCCGCGCGGCGGGCATCGAGCGAGTGGGCGTGATGATCGAAATCCCGGCGGCGGCGTTGTGCGCCGAGGCGATTCTCGCGGAGGTGGACTTCGTTTCGCTGGGAACGAACGATCTGGCCCAGTACGTGTTCGCGGCGGATCGCCAGCTGGGCGCGGTGGCGGCCTTGAACAACCCTCACCAGCCGGCGTTGCTGAGGCTGGTGGGGATGGTCGCGCAAGCCGGTGCGGCGGCGGGAAAGCCGGTCGGCGTGTGCGGCGAGGCCGCGGCGGACCCCACGCTGGCGCCGGTACTGGTGGGCTTGGGCGTGACGTCGTTGTCGATGAACGCGGCGGCCCTGGCGGGCGTGGGCGCGGCACTGCGCGAGGTGGATCTGGCGGCCTGCCGGGCCGCGGCCGAACGTTAGGTCGTCGCGCAGGCGCGAGCCGAGCGCTGCACCGGAACCACCGTCAGTTCGGCGGTTGCTCGAGACCAGCCGAGAAGCGGCCGGACTCGCACGGCCGCCCCAGCAGGATCCGGCGGGCGGCTTCCTCGCGCAGCGCGCCGCCGAGCGCCGGCCGGGGACCGCTGCTCGGCGAGCTCCCCTGTTCGCCGAACCATGCCGCCAGCTCCGGGCTGATCCGGCCCGCGTCCAGCATGGCCGGGATGAGCCCGGGATCCAGGACGTCGACCGACTTCACGTCGCCGAGCAGCCCGTGCAGCAACGGGCGGTCGGGCTCGCGGTCGAAACGTTCGACGTCCAGCGGGTCGCCGCCCATCACGACCGGGATGCCGAGGTCCCGGGCGTACTCGCGGGCCGCGATCTTCGCCCACGGCGTGTCGCACTCCTCGACGAGGAGGTCGAGACCACCCGCGAAGAACCGCTCGATGGTCTCCGGCGTCAGGCCGGCCCGCTCGATCTCGATGTCCAGGTAGGGATCGATCTCGGCCAGCTGCCGCGCCGTCAGCACCGCCTTGCCGACGCCGAGGTCGTGCACCCCGCCGCGCAGCCGGTTCAGGTCGGCCGGCCCGAAGCTGCCGGAGTCGGCCAGCCGGTAGCTGCCGCCGATGCCTTCGAGCGCGAACGTCAACGCCGCGCTGTTCCCGGCCGACAGGCCGATGACCCCGATCCGCTTGCCGAACAACCGCCGCCGGTCGGGCCACGAGATGAGGCTCCGGGTGGTGCGGACCAGCCGGAACTCCTCGCGCGGCAGGACGTGCACCAGCCGTCCCGACCACGGGTACCACGCCCACGTGCCGTACTCCCACGGCTGCGCGCCGGCCGGCTGCGCCTGCTTCCCGCGCTCGATCGCGGCCCGGTCGTGGCACGCCGGTTCGCGGCAGCGGACCAGTTCGGTGAGCTGGTCGTCGATCGTGTCGTGCACTTCGCGGACTTTCCCGGACGCGAGCAGCGCTTCGAGGTCGGCCGCGGTGTGCAGCACCGGCCGCCAGGTTTCCCGGTCCGGTGCAACGAGGCCGGCCGGCGACACCCGGGCGGTGCGGCGCACCGGCGGCACGGGCAGCAGCGGCGCCGTCGTACCCGCCGCCGCGATGAAGGGGAATTCGTCGCGTAGCCGCGTGATCAGCTCGCGGTGCCGCCCGCCGCCGTCGGCGACGCGGTGCAGCATGATCACGACGTCTTCGGTGTTCTGCGGAACGTACCGGCGGGTGCCGCGGACCGGCCGGAAGCCGAACCGCTCGTGGAACCGGTCCTGGCCGTCCCTCGTGCCGGACGGGCCGATCACCGCCCGCGCGCCGAGGTGGTGGGCCGCGCCGATCGCCAGCGCGTTGAGGTGGAGCCCCAGCCCGAGCCGGCGGGCGTGGTGCTCGACGACCAGCCTGCCGTGCTCGAACACGTCCGCGGTGCCGAAGCCTTCGGCCGCCAGGAGTTCCTCGTAGCGTTCGTCGCCGAGGAAGCCGCGGGAGCGGAACCGCGCGTCCGTGTCCGGTGTGGACAGCCGGATGTACCCCAGCGGCGGGCCGCCGGGGCTGCGCCGCGCGATGAAGTGCCAGGCACCGAAGTCGAGGTCCTGGTCGTCGGTGTGGGTGCCGTGGTCGGCCCGGATGCCGGCGCGCAGGGCGCGGACGGCGTCGAGCATCGGGCGGCCGTCGTCGCCGGGCCGCGGTCCGAGGAACGCGGTGACGTGCCAGTCCGGGGTTTCCGGCGCGGGTGCGCCGGGGTGGGTCAGCGGGGTCAACTGTCGCCTTTTCTCACCGGCCGTTCCGGGGCCGGCCGGTGCCCGGTCCGGGGAACCGGAACCGGGCACCGGCGCGGATCAGCCGGCTTCCGGGAAGTGGACGTCGGTGACGTGGACGTCGACGACCTCGACGTCCAGGCCCAGGTACTGCTCGACGGCGTCGATCACCGCGACGCGGATCTGCTCGCCCACCGCCTTGACCGCGTGGCCGAACTCGACCACCACGGGGATGGTGACCCAGGCGACCTCGTCGGCGAGTTCGACCTTGATGCCGTCCTCGGCGACGCTGTGCACGCCCTCGGTCCGGCCCGCGATCCGCGTGACGATCTTGCCGACCACCCCGTCGGCCACCGTGGTGCTGCCGCGGCTGCCCGCGGCGGCCCGGGTCACGGCGGGCTCGGCGTCGGCGACCGGCTCGGCGTCGGCGACCGGCTCGGCCTCCACGGGGTCCACGCTCTCGACGACGGGCACGTCCTCCACGACCGGCGCGGCTTCATCGGCGACCGGCTCGGTGTCCGCAACCGGCTCGGCCGCAACGGCTTCGGCGACCGGCTCGCTCTCCTCGGCCGCCTCGCTTTCCGCGACCGGCTCGAGAGCTTCCTCTTCAGCGTTGAGGTCCGTGTCGTCGTCTTCGGTGTCCTCGGCGGCCGCCTCTTCGTCGGTGGCGGTGACGTCTTCGTCCTCGGTCTCGGCCTGGTCGGCGTCGACGGCTTCGTCCTCGGCGGTTTCCGCGGCGCCTTCGACCTCAGGAGCGGAATCCGCCTCGACGACATCCGCCTCGTCGGTCTCGGGAGCGCTTTCGGCCGGCGCCTCGGTGACCACCGCTACGGGCTCGACGGTGCCGTAGGGGTACCCACCCGAGCCGGCGGTTTCGTTCTTGGGGCGGCCGAAGATGCTGTTCATGACGTCGGACATGGGTTCCCTTTCCGGGAGCGACGAACACCTGTGGGGACAGCAGACGGCGACATGCTAGGGGACGGCCCGTGACGCGCGTCACGGGCCCCCTGCCTTCGAGACTCGCTTGTGTCCCAACAGATATCCGGCGCTGGCCGGGCTGATCACCGTCCGTCAGCCCGGGTTCGGCGGTCAGTGACTACCCGGGAGAAATCACGCCCGGGAATTGTGGTCTTTTCTGCGTTCGGCCATTTCTAGCCGTCGTTCCGGAAAAGGCCGGGCGGCACGCTCGAACCGAGCGCCCGGTACCCCGCCGGGTTCAGGTGCAGGTGGTCGCCGACGTCGTAGGCCGGCAGCAGCCGGGCGGGGGCCGCCGGGTCGCGGGTCACCTTGTCGAAGTCCAGCAGCGCGTCGAAGTGGCCCGGCTGCCGGATCCACGCGTTCACCTGCTGCCGGGCCGCTTCGCGGGCCGGGTCGTCGTAGGCGGTGTTGCCGCCGAAGGGCGTGATCGTCGCGCCGTACACGCGGATGTCCTGTGCGTGCGCGCGGACCAGGATCTGGTCGTAGGCGTCGATCAGCTGCTCCGCCACGTCCGGCGCCGCCGCCGGGGTGGCCGTGCCGATGTCGTTGACGCCCTCGAACACGATCGCCCACGAAACCCCGCTCGTGGCCAGCAGATCGCGGTCCAGGCGGGCCAGCACGTTCGGGCCGAGGCCGTCCTGCAGGACGCGGTTGCCGCCCGCGGCCTCGTTCACCACCGCGACGCCGTGCAGGCGCGAAGCCAGCACGTTCGGCCAGCGGTCGTTGCCGTTCGTCGTCGAGCCGCGGCCGTCGGAGATGGAGTCGCCGATCACCGCCACCGCGGCCGCCGGGGACAGCACCTCGATGCCGCTGAGGAAGTACCAGTGGTCGACCGGGGTCGCGCCCGGCAGTTCGGTGTCGGCGACGTGGTTGCCCGCCAGCAGGTACGACGTCGTGCGCGAGCCGGGGTGCGAGGTGATCGACGTCGATGCCTGGCCGTGCGCCAGGTACGCCGTCACCGCGATGTTCTCCAGCGACCGCACCGGGAAGGGCACCGGGTCCGACACGACCTGAGCGCCCTGGGGAACGACCGTCGAGGGCTTGCCGTGGAACGTCACCGAGAGGGCGCTGCCCGGGACCACGGACGAGACACCGGCCGCGCCGGAGACCGGGCGCGCCACCGACACCGCGGTCAGCGGCAGCGGTGCCCCGCCGAAGGCGTTGGAGAACCGCAGCCGGATCCGCGGGCCGCCGACGGTCACCTGCGCCGTCTCGCGCAGGGACGCGTTGTCGAGCACCCGGTCGGTGCCGGTGAACGGCGCCGGCGGCATGTTGCCCGGCTCGGTCAGCTGGGGCATCGACGTCCACGTCGCCACCCAGTGCGATGGCGCGGGACGGCCGGACGCGCCCACGAAGAGCACGGTCAGCACGGCCAGGAAGAAGATCACCAGAGGACGTCTCATAACGAGAACTCCGGGGTCAGGACCCGGTCGGCGCCGACGACGCGGCGTGGCCCGGTCAGCGTGCAGTGCAGGGTCGTGACGATCTGTTCACTCGAAGTGCCCACTCGCAGCTCGACGTCGCCGGGGTCGACCTGGCGCTGCCGCGCGCGGCCGGTGTAGGAGGTCAGGTCCGCGTGCAGGCCGATCTCCAGGACGCAGGTTTCGCCAGGGGGCAGGCAAACCCGGCGGGCCGCGATGAGCTGGCGCTCCGGCCGGGCCACCTCGGCCACCGGGTCGTGCAGGTAGACCTGCACGACTTCGGAAGCCTCGCGATCGTGGTCGTTGCGCAGGGTCACCCGCACCCGGCAGACGCCGTCGGTCGGCCAGAGCGAGCCCGTCGCGCTGACGTCCAGCCAGGTCGCCGGCGCGTAGGACAGCCCGTGCCCGAACGGGAACAGCGGCGAAGGATCCACTGTGGACACCTCGCTGCGCCGGCCGAGCGGCGCGGCCAGGTACGTCGAGGGCTGGCTCGCCCCGGCCGCCGGGAAGCTCACCGGCAGCCGGCCGGCCGGGTTGATCCGTCCACTGAGGACCCCGGCCAGCGCCGCGGCCCCCTCTTCGCCGGGGTAGAACCCGCAGACGACCGCGGCCAGCCGCGGGAGCTGCCGGGACAGCTCGTACGGCCGTCCCGAGAGCAGGACGAGCACCACCGGCTTGCCCGTGTCCAGCAGCGCGTCGAGGAGTTCCTCCTGGCGCCCCGGCAGCCGCAGGTCGGCCGCGTCGCAGCCTTCACCGGACGTCCCGCCGCCGAACAGCCCGGCCCGGTCGCCCAGCACGGCCACGCACACCGACGCCTCCGCGCACGCCGCCACGGCCTGCGCGATCCCGTCGTCGTCCCCGCCCGTGACCGGGCAGCCCAGGGCGTAGCTCACGTCGTAGCTCGAGCCCAGCGCCTCGCGCAGGGTCGGCACCGAGACGCCGAACGGGACGTCGGGGTGGTGGACGCCGACGTGCAGCGGGAAGGAGTAGCAGCCGAGCATCGCGCCGGGGGTGTCCGCCCGCGGCCCGACCAGGGCGACACCGGTGCCGGGGGAGAGCGGGAGCGTGCCGTCGTTGTGCAGCAGCACGATCGAGCGCTCGGCCACCTCGCGCGCCAGCGCCCGCGATTCGGCGTCGTCGAGGTCGATCTCTTCGGGGACCTCGGGGGCCCAGCCGGCGTCGAGCAGGCCGAGGTCGCACTTCTGGCGCAGGACGCGTTCGAGGGCGCGGTCGACGGCGGCGACCTCGACCGCGCCCCCTTCCACCGCGGCGAGCAGCGGCTCGCCGTAGCAGTCCATGGTCGGCAGTTCCACGTCGATGCCCGCGGTGAGCGCCTGTCCGGCGGCGTCGGCGCGATCGGCCGCGACGCCGTGCAGCCGGTGCAGGAACGCCACGGAGAAGTAGTCGGACACGACCGTGCCGGTGAAGCCGTAGGTGTCCCGCAGCAGCTCCGTGAGCAGGGACGGGTCGGCGGCGCCCGGGACGCCGTCGACGTCGGTGTAGGTGTTCATCACCGACCGGGCGCCGGCCCGCAGCGCCTGCTCGAACGGCGGCAGCAGGACGTCGGCGATTTCGCGCGGGCCGGCCGAAACCGGCGCCAGGTTGCGCCCGGCGCGGGAGGCGGAGTAGCCGACGAAGTGCTTGAGCGTGGCCACCACGCCGGCCGACTCGAGGCCGGCGACGTAGGCGCTGCCGATCGTCCCGACCAGGTAGGGGTCCTCGCCGATGGTCTCCTCGACCCGCCCCCAGCGCAGGTCGCGGGCCACGTCGAGGACGGGCGCGAGACCCTGGTGCACGCCCAGCCCGCGCATGGTCCGCCCGATGCGCGCCGCCATCCGCTGCACCAGCTCGGGGTCGAAGGTGGCGCCCCACGACAGCGGCGCCGGGTAGATCGTCGCCTGCCACGCGGCCAGCCCGGTCAGGCACTCTTCGTGCACCACCGCGGGAATCCCGAACCGGCCGCTCGCGACGATCTGCCGCTGGGTGCGCGCGAGGCTGTGCGCCCCGATCACCGGGTCGACCGGCCGGGTGCCGAACGCGCGGGTCAGCTGCCCGATGCCGTGGCGGACCAGGGCGTCGAAGTCGACCGCCGCGTCGACGAACTCGTGCTGGTGCGGCGCCATTTCGCCGCCGGAGTCGATGCCGACCCAGACCCCGTAGAGCTGGGCGAGCTTCTCGCGCAGGGTCATCCGGGCCATCAGGGCCCGGACGCGTTCGCCCGGGTCGGCCGCGGGGTCGCGCCACGGCTCTCCGGCCGTGGTGGGCTGCGTGGTCAAGGCTTTTCCGCCCTTCGTCTGGGGAGGAGGTGAGGAGGAGGAACCGGTTCAGGGGAGGGCGCGGGTCGAGCGCCGCACGACCAGGCCGGTGTCGAGCGTGACGTGGGTGCGGTCGACGTCGTCGCCGTTGATCAGCGCGATGAGCATGCGGATGGCCCGGTGGCCCATCTCGCGGATCGGCTGGTCCACTGTGGTCAGTGGCGGGCTGCAGAGCGCCGACTCGGGCACGTTGTCGAAGCCCACCACGGAAAGGTCGTCGGGCACGGTGAGCCCGAGCTCGCGGGCCGCGCCCACGGTCGCGATGGCCGAGATGTCGTTCGCGGCGAACACCGCGGTCGGCCGGTCCGGCCCGGTCAGCAGCGCGTGCGCCGAGGCCGCGGAGACCTCCGGATCGTAGGCGCCGATCCGGATCAGGTCCTCGTCCGGCGTGATGCCCGCGGCCGTCAACGCCCGCAGGTATCCCGTTTTGCGCAGCTCGGCCGACTGCAGGTCGGGCCGGCCCGCGAGGAACCCGATCCGCCGGTGCCCCAGCTCCAGCAGGTGCTCGGTGGCCAGCTGCGCGCCGCGCAGGTTGTCGGAGTCGATCGTCGGCAGGTGCGACGGCCCGGTGTGCGGGTCGACGGCGACGACCGGCGTGCCCGGCACGACTTCGAGGGAAACGGTGGGGGTGACCAGCACGGCGCCGTCGACGAGGGTGCCGCTCAGCCGGGAGAGGTAGCGCTTTTCCCAGCCCAGCGGATCTCCGGTGCGCCCGCCGGCGGAGTAGACGACCAGCTCGAAGCCACTGCCGCGGATGGCGTCCGCCGCACCCTTGAGCAGCTCGGTCGAGAACGGTTCGAGGTCGGCGACCAGGATGCCGATGACGTTCGTCCGGTGGTTTCTCAGGCTTTGCGCCACCAGGCTCGCTTCGTAGCCGAGCTCTTCGATCACGGCGCGGACTCTGGCGAGCGTCGCGGCGGAGACGCCGTAGCGCTCGTTGATCACCTTCGAAACCGTGGCCACCGAGACGCCGGCCCGGGCGGCGACGTCACGGATGGTCACCCTGGAACTGGGCTGCATCGGCTCAGACTAGCTTTAGAAAACGTTATCGACAACGATTGACATCGCATTTGCCCCGGGAGCAGACTCTTCGCCAACCCGGGCGCAGAGCCGCCCCGTCCAACTCGGCCGAAGTCGTCAGGAGTGGACCCACAATGTTTGTGAAACGCCGGATCACCGTTCTCGCCGCCTTGGCGGCCGTCGTCCCGCTCGCGCTCGCGGCGTGCAGCGGGGGGAGCGACACCCCCGCGCAGCCGAGCGGCCCGGTCACCTTGACCTGGTGGCACAACGGCACCACCGATCCGATCAAGTCGATCTGGGAGAAGGTCGTCGCCGACTACCACCAGGCGCACGGCGACGTCACGATCAAGGCCCAGCCGCTGCAGAACGAGGACTTCAGCACGAAGGTGCCCCTCGCCCTGCAGTCGGCCGAGCCGCCGGACATCTACCAGTCCTGGGGCGCCGGTGACCTGGCTTCGCAGCTGACCTCGGGCAAGGTCGCCGACATCACCGACTTCACGAAGTCGTGGATCACCCAGACCACCGGCAAGTTCGGGGAGAACTGGCAGGTCGACGGCAAGCAGTACGGCGTGCCGTTCGAACAGCACTTCGTCGGCTTCTGGTACCGCAAGGACCTCTTCCAGCAGGCGGGGATCACCACGCCGCCGAAGACCATGGACGAGCTGAACACCGCAGTCACGCAACTGAAGGCCAAGGGCATCGCGGCGATCTCGGTCGGCGGCAAGGACCGCTGGCCGGATGCCTTCTACTTCAACTACTTCGCCGTCCGGGAATGCTCGGTCGACGTGCTCAAGAAGTCGGTGAAGGCGGTCAAGCTCGAGGACCCGTGCTGGACGAAGGCAGGTCAGGACCTCAAGAACTTCCTGGCCACCGAGCCGTTCCAGACCGGGTTCGCCGGCACGCCCGCCCAGCAGGGCGCGGGCAGCTCCGCCGGCCTGGTCGCCAACGGCAAGGCCGCGATGGAGCTGCAGGGCGACTGGGAGCCCGGCACGATGTCGTCGCTGACCGAGGACAAGGACCTGGACTCGAAGGTCGGCTGGTTCGCGTTCCCGTCCGTCACGGGTGGCCAGGGCGACCCGAACGCGGTGCTCGGCGGCGGTGACGGGTTCGCCTGCACCACCCGTGCGTCGAAGGCGTGCGCGGACTTCCTGCAGTACCTGGGCAGCGAGCCGGTGCAGACGCAGCTGGCCGCGCAGGGCGCGGGCCTGCCGGTCAACACCGTCGCCGCGAAGTCGCTGAAGACCGACACGCTCCGGCAGGTCTACGACTACGGCACGAAGGCGCCGTACCTGCAGATGTACTTCGACCGGGCGTTCCCGACGGCGGTCGGTGCCGCGCTGAACGACGCGGTGGCCAACATGTTCGCCGGCCAAGGCACCCCCGAGGGCATCGTGACGGCCGTCAACCAGGCCGCGGCGGGCAACAAGTGACCACGGCGACGACCCCGGTGCGGACGGCCGCGAAGCCGTCCGCACCGGCGGTCACCGCCCGCAAGCACCGGCCCGGCCGGCGCAAGCGGCTCGAGCTGGCGCTGCTGCTCGGGCCCGCCCTGCTGCTGTTCACCGGGTTCGTCCTGGTGCCGATCGGGATCGCGGCGTTCTACAGCCTCTTCAACTGGAAGGGGTTCGGCCCGCTCGACGACTTCGTCGGGTTCAAGAACTACGCAGATGCCTTCGGCGGCACGGTGTTCCAGAGCGCCATCGTCCACAACCTGATCATCGCCGGGTTGTCGATCGCGGTGCAGCTGCCGCTGTCGATCGGGCTGGCGCTGCTGCTCAACCGGAAGCTGCGTGGCCGCGCGGTGCTGCGGGCCCTGGTGTTCGCGCCGTACGTGCTCTCCGAAGCGATCACCGCGGTGATCTGGGCGCTCATGCTGCAGCCGAACGGGTTCGCCGACCGGACGCTCCGGGGGGCCGGGCTCGGCGGGCTGGTCCACAACTGGCTGGCCGACCCGGGCATCGTGCTGTACACGATGTTCGCGGTGATCACCTGGAAGTACATCGGCTTCGGCATCATCCTGCTGCTCGCCGGGCTCCAGGGAGTGCCCGCCGAACTGCGCGAAGCCGCGGCGCTCGACGGTGCTTCGGCGTGGCAGACCACCCGGCACGTGGTGCTGCCGCTGCTCGGGCCGACCATCCGGATCTGGATCTTCCTGTCGGTGATCGGCTCGCTCCAGCTGTTCGACGTCGTCTGGATCATGACCCAAGGCGGCCCGGCGAACGCGTCGACGACGATGGCGACCTACCTGATCGACCACGGCTTCAAGCGCTACGAATTCGGGTTCGGCTCCGCGGTGGCGGTGATCCTGTTCGTCATCTGCTTCGTGTTCGCCCTGCTGTACCAGCGGTTCGCACTCCGCCGCGACACCCAGGGCGCCCTGACCAGGATGGTGGGCTGATGCGCTCCGGCAAGTTCGGCCTGTCGATGGGCTACCTCGCGGCGATCGTGGTGGTCGGCGTGACCGTCGTGCCGCTGCTGTTCGTGGCGCTGGGCGGGTTCCGCACCAACGCGCAGATCAACACCGACCCGGCCGGGCTGCCGGGGCCGTGGGTGTTCGACAACTACGCCTCGGTGCTCGGTTCGAGCGCGTTCTGGACGTTCCTCGGCAACAGCGCCCTGATCGCCGTGATCGCCACCGCACTGGCCGTCGGGCTCGGCTCGATGGCCGGGTACGCGCTCTCGCGCTACCAGTTCAAGGGCCGGGAGGCGTTCTACACGCTGTTCACGCTCGGCCTGCTGTTCCCGGTCGGCGTCGCGACGCTGCCGCTGTACCTGTGGCTGCGGCAGCTGGGCCTGCTCGAGAGCTTCTGGGGCGTGGCGATCCCGGAGGCGGCGTTCTCGCTGCCGGTGACGATCGTGATCCTGCGTCCGTTCATGCACGCGATCCCCGGCGAGATCGAGGACGCGGCCGTGCTCGACGGCACCACCAGGCTCGGCTTCTTCTGGCGGATCCTGCTGCCGCTCTCGACGCCGGCGTTGACCACGGTCGCCGTGCTCGCCTTCGTCACCAGCTGGAACACCTACCTGCTGCCGCTGCTGGTGTTCAACGACTCCGCGCACTTCACGCTCCCGCTCGGCGTCGCGATGTTCCAGTCCGCCTTCTCCCAGGACACCGCCCGGGTGCTGGCGTTCACCGCGTTGTCGGCGATCCCCGCGCTCGTGTTCTTCGTGCTCGCCGAACGGCGCATCGTCGGCGGGTTGACCGGATCCGTCAAGGGCTGACTCAGGAGGTCTCCCGTGCCGTCCGAGGTACACCGTCGTGCCTTCCTGCACCTGCTCGCCCTGGCCGGGGCGGGGGCCGTGGCCCTCCCGGGCCTCGCCGAAGCCGGGACCGGGTTTCCGTTGGTGTCGCGGGGAAAGGCCGCGACGATCGTGGTCGGTTCGGGTGACCTGCCCGGCGTGCGGCGGGTCGTCGGCGACCTGGCCGCCGACGTCGAACGCGTCACCGGCGTGCGGCCCGCGGTGTCGTTCGACGTCGTCCCCGCGCACGGCCCGGTCGTCGTGGTCGGCACCCTGGGCCACAGCCCGCTGGTCGACGACCTGGTCGCGGCCGGGAAGCTCGACGTCACCGGGATCGCCGGGAAGTGGGAGACGTCGCTGAGCCAGGTCGTCGACGGCCGGCTGGTGCTCACCGGCAGTGACCAGCGCGGCGTGATCTACGGCGTCTACGAGGTCTCCCGGCGCATCGGCGTCTCGCCCTGGTACTGGTGGGCGGACGTGCCGCCGCGGCGGCAAGCGGAGCTGCACCTGCCGCGCGAGCGGTTCAGCCTCGGTACCCCGCACGTGAAGTACCGCGGCTTCTTCATCAACGACGAGAACCCGGCGCTCGGCACCTGGGCGCCGGCCTTCTTCGGCCCCGGCCAGGCGCCGGGCTTCCCGAACGGCTTCAACCACCTGTTCTTCGCGAAGGTCTTCGAGACCATGCTCCGGCTGCGGGCCAACTACCTCTGGCCGGCGGTGTGGGGACGCGCGTTCGCCGAGGACGACCCGCTCAACCACGCGACGGCCAAGGAGCACGGCATCGTCATGGGCACCTCGCACGAGGCGCCGATGATGCGCGGGATCGAGGAGTGGAACCGGCACGCGGTCCCCGCGGTCCGCGACGCGGCCGGGAACATCACCACCCCGGGGCACGACCCGTACGGCGGCACGGGGGAGTGGAGCTTCCGCCGCAACGGCGAGGCGATCAAGGCCTACTGGACCGACGGCATCCGCCGGATGGTCCGCGAGGACTTCGAAGGCGTCGTCACGCTCGGCATGCGCGGCAACGGCGACGTCGGCCTGCCCGACGGCGACGGCATCGAGCTGATGCGCGAGATCATCGCCACCGAACGGGAGATCCTCGCCCGCGAGACCGGCCGGGACCTCACCACGGTGCCGCAGGTCTGGACCCTCTACAAGGAGGTCCAGCGGTATTGGGCGCAGGGCCTGCGCCCCCCGGACGACGTCATCGTCGTGTTCACCGACGACAACTGGGGCAACATCCGCAAGCTGCCCGACCGCTCCCTGCCGCCGCACCCCGGCGGGTACGGGCTCTACTACCACTTCGACTACGTCGGCGGCGGCCGCAACTACAAGTGGGTCGACACCGCGCTGCTCGCGAACACCTGGGAGCAGCTGCACCTGGCCACGGCCTACGGCAACGACCGGCTGTGGGTGGCCAACGTCGGGGACATGAAGGGCAACGAGCTGCCGCTGCAGTTCTTCCTCGACTACGCCTGGGACCCCGCCGCCCTGCCGGTCGAGAGACTGTCCACTTGGGAGTGCCAGTTCGCCTCGGAGAACTTCGGCGCGGCCCTGGCGGCCGACATCGCCGGAGTGCTGCACGACTACGGGCGGCTGCAGTCCCGCCGCAAGCCGGAGCTGCTCAACCGGCGGATCACGGTGGACGCCGCCGGCACGATCACCTACGACGACCAGATGACGCCGTTCAGCCTGGTCAACTACCGCGAACTGGACCGCGTCACCGACGAGTGGCGCGACCTCGCGGCGCGGGCGTCGAAGATCGGCGCGCGGCTGCCGAAGGCCTTCCAAGACGCCTTCTACGAGCTGGTGCAGTACGCGACCCGGGCGACGGCGAACCTGTACGCGCTGCGGCGGGCCGAGTTCACGAACCTGCTGTACGCGGCCCAGGGCCGGGCTTCGGCGAACGGCCTCGCCGCTGTCACGGAAGCCCGCTTCGCCGACGACCTCGCGCTGGCGGAGAAGTACAACACCGGCATCGCCGACGGCAAGTGGAAGGGGTTCCAGACCCAGCCGCACATCGACTACGGCGACGTTGCCCGCTACGGCCCGAACGCGCCGTGGCAGCAGCCGGAGCTGAACAACGTGGCGCTGCCGGACGTCATCTTCCCGGCGGTGAAACGCCTCGACCTGCCCACGGCGGCCGCGCTGGGGGTCGCGGTCGACGGCTCCTCGGACGCGTGGCCCGGCGCCGCGGGACGGCCGGCGTTGCCCGAATTCAGCCCGTACCAGAGCGCGCCGCCGCAGTACATCGACGTCTTCAACCGCGGCCGGACGCCGTTCCGCTGCACCGTCACGACGGGCGCGCCGTGGGTGCTGGTCGAGCCGCGGGGCGGCCGCGTGGAGGAGGAGCTGCGCATGACCGTGCGGATCGACTGGTCCCGGGTGCCGAAGGGCACCACGACCGTGCCGATCACGGTCTCCGGCGCGGGGAGTTCGGTCGCGGTGGACGCCGTCGTGCGCAATCCGGTCTTGCCGGCTCGCGGCTTCGTCGAGGCCGGCGGGTACGTGTCGATGGAGGCCGAGCACTGCAGCGCGAACGTCGGGACGGCGGACGCCGGGTGGCGGCGCATCCCGGACATCGGACGAACCGGCGCGGGGATGACCCCGTTCCCGGTGACGGCGGGGAGCCGTGCACCGGGAACGGGGCCGCGCCTGGAGTACCGGATGACGCTGTTCTCGACCGGGCCGGTGGCGGTGTGGGCGTACTTGTCCCCGCGCAGCAACGTGTTGCCCGGCGACGGGCTGCGGTACGCGGTTTCGTTCGACGACGCGGACCCGCAGGTCGTGAACATCACGAAGGCGACGGGAGCGGACGACACGTCCATGAACCGCCAGTGGGAGCGGACGACGTCGGACAACGTGAACCTGACGGCGACGCGCCATGTCATCGGGGCGGCCGGCCCGCACGTGCTGAAGTTCTGGATGGTCGACCCGGCGGTGATCGTGCAGAAGCTGGTGATCGACACCGGTGGACTGCGGGCGAGTTATCTCGGGCCGCCGGAGAGCACACGGTGGCCATGGTGAGAGCGGCGAAGGGGCGAGGCCGGGGTCCAGCCCGACGGAAAAGGCTGCCGAGCGGCCGCCCGCCGGGGGCGCCCCCCGTTTTCCACTCTACCGGCAGGCACCGACAATTCCGGGCCGCGGAAGCCGCTGACCGACCGCCGGCGCCGCGCCCGCCGGCCGGTGATCAGCTCCGATCCGTCCTACCTCGCTCCGCCGGTCAGCACCCGGTAACCCCGGTGCGCCGGGGCCGCCGTGCTGTGGCGGACCACCAGGCTCGTCGCCAGCTCCACGCGGTGGCTCTCCGGATCGACTCCCCGGGCCAGCGAAATCGCCAGCCGGGCGCCGGCCGCCGCCATCTCCTGCAGCGGCTGGCGGACCGTGGTCAGCTCCGGGGTCAGCCAGCGGGCGATCGGCAGGTCGTCGAAGCCCACCACCGAAAGGTCGTCCGGGATGCGCAGCCCCGCGTCACGGGCCGCCTCGTACACGCCGAGTGCCTGCAGGTCGCTGCCGGCGAAGACCGCCGTCGGCCGGTCGGGGAGGGTGAGCAGTGAAGCCAGTTCCCGGTAGCCGGCCCGGACGTGGAAGTCGCCGCGGCGCACCAGCGCCGGGTCGAACGCCAGCCCGGCCGTCTCCAGCGCCGTGCGGTACCCGTCGATCCGGGCCCGGCTGCACAGCACTCCCTCCGGTCCGCCGATCATCGCGATCCGGCGGTGGCCCAGCTCCACGAGGTGCCGGGTGGCCGTCAGCCCGCCCTGCCAGTTCGTGGCCCCGATCGAGGGCGTCTCCGGCCCCGGCGCGCCGGCCGGGTCGACGACGACCAGCGGGATGTCCCGGGCCCGGAGCTTCGCCAGCTGCCCGCCGGTGAAGTCCGAGCACACCGAAACGATGCCGACCGGCCGCCGGGCGAGCACGCTCTCCAGCCAGCTCTGCCCGGGTGTGTGCCGGCCCGAAGATTCTGCCAGCACCACCGCCATTCCGTTTTCGCGGGCGACGCACTCGACCCCGCGGATGATTTCCAGTGCCCACGTGCTTTCGAGTTCGTGGAACATCAGTTCCAGCAGCCGGGAACGGCGGGAACGTTCGTCGGCGCGGCGCCGGTAGCCGTATTTCCCGATGACGGCTTCGACGCGGGCGCGGGTGCTTTCGGCGACGTCGGGACGCCCGTTCAACACTTTCGAAACTGTCGGGACGGAGACACCGGTCTCGGCGGCGATCCGGGCGATGGTCACCCGGACCTCGGTGGGCTCGAGCTCATCAGACTTCGTTGTCATGACGGAGATTCTAGGTCATCGAAACCTGATTTGAAACGGTTGGAAACTTTCGGAGCACCATTGTCTCGCGGAGGGTGAAGATGTCGGGAAGAATTCCTAAGAAACATGTCCTGATGGCGGTTGCGGCCACTCTGGGTATTGCCGTGTGGCAGGCGCCTGCGGCATCGGCGTCGGTGCCGCTGCAATACACCACGAACCGTTACGTCGGCAGCGCGGTGGCCGCGGCGTACCTGGCTTCGGAAACCGATTACCGGGCGGTGCTCACGCGAGAATTCGACAACGTGACGCCGGAGAACGAGATGAAGTGGGGCACGGTCGAAGCCGTGCGCGGCCAGTACGACTGGTCCGGCGCGGACGCGATCGTCGAGTACGCGCGGACGCACCACAAGACCGTGCGCGGCCACACGCTGGTCTGGCACTCCCAGCTCCCGGACTGGGTCGGCGCGCTGCCCGCCGACGAGCTCCGCCGGGTCCTGCACGACCACATCACCACGGAAGTCAAGCGGTACAAGGGAAAGATCCGCGCCTGGGACGTCGTCAACGAGATCTTCAACGAGGACGGCACCCGTCGCGACACGGTCTTCCGGCAGAAGCTCGGCGACGGCTTCGTCGCCGACGTCTTCCGCTGGGCGCACGCGGCCGACCCGGCGGCGAAGCTCTACCTCAACGACTACAACATCGAAGGGATCAACCCGAAGAGCGACGCGGTGTACGACCTGGTGAAGACGCTGCGGCGGCAGGGCGTGCCGATCAGCGGCGTCGGCATCCAGGGACACCTGTCGATCCAGTACGGCTTCCCGGGTCAGTACCGGGAGAACCTGGCGCGCTTCGCCAGGATCGGCGTGGAGACCGCGGTCACCGAGGCGGACGTCCGGATCCCGACCCCGCCGGACGCGGCCAAGCTCGCCACCCAGGCGAGCTACTTCGGTCAGCTGTGGGACGGCTGCCACGCCGTCCGCAAGTGCGTCGAGTTCACGACCTGGGGTTTCACCGACCGGCACTCGTGGGTCCCGGACGTCTTCCCGGGTGAAGGCGCGGCCTGCCTGTTCGACGAGAACCTGCGCCCGAAGCCGGCGTACTTCCGCCTCAACCCCTGACCGGGCCGGGACGCAGTCCGCGCACGGTGAGCGCGGCGAGGATGCGGGGGACCGCATCGAGGGTGGCCGGGCGGCCTTCGTGCATCAGCACGACGCCGCCCGGCTGCACCTTCCTGGCCGCGGCGACGATCTCGTCCGCGGAACAGCCCGCCCAGTCGCGGGTGTCGACGCTCCACAGCACCTCGGTGAGCCCGTGTGCCGCCAGCAGCCGGCCGACCGAGGCGTCCGTGTCGCCGTAGGGCGGCCGGAACAGGACCGGCCGGAGCCCGGTCAGCCGGGTCAGGAGGTCCTGCGTGCGCCGGATCTCCTGGTCGCGGGCGGCCTCCGGCAGCGTGGTCAGGTGCGGGTGGGTCCACGTGTGGTTGCCGATCGCGTGGCCCGCCGCGGCGATCGCCCGGACCAGGTCCGGGTGCGCCGCGGCGTGCTCGCCCCACAGGAAGAACGTCGCGCGCGTGCCCTCGAGCGCGGACAGCAGCGCCGGCGTCGTCTCGGGGTACGGGCCGTCGTCGAAGGTCAGCGCGACCGTGTCCATCGCTCCAAGATCACCGGACCCGGGCCCTGCGGCAAGGACTTTCGGCCCGCTATCGGTCCGCTGATCATCGGCACGGTCGTCAGCGGGCCAGTGCGGCCAGCCGCTTCGCCGTCGGCCAGCGGACGTTCCACGCCCAGCCGAGCTTCTCGAACGCCCAGATCACCCGCGCCGAGATGTCGATCTGCCCGCGCTGCGCGCCGTGGCGGGCCGAGGTCGGGTCCGCGTGGTGGGTGTTGTGCCAGGACTCGCCCATCGACAGGATGGCCAGCGGCCAGAAGTTCGCCGAGCGGTCGCGGCTGGTGAACGGGCGTTCGCCGATCATGTGGCAGATCGAGTTCACCGACCACGTCACGTGGTGCTGGAAGGAGATCCGGGCCAGGCCGGCCCAGAGGAACGCGGTCAGCGCGCCCCACCACGACAGCGTGATCAGGCCGCCGAGCAGCGGCGGGAGCAGCAGGCTCACCACCACCCACACCGGGAAGAGCCGGTCGACGACGCGCAGGTCGCGGTCGGCGGCCAGGTCCGGGGCGAACCGGTCGACGTTGGTCTTGTCGCGGCCGAAGAGCCAGCCCATGTGCGCGTGCCAGAAGCCGCGGGCCAGCGCCACCGGGGACGTCCCGAACAGCCACGGCGAGTGCGGGTCGCCCTCGCGGTCGGAAAAGGCGTGGTGCCGTCGGTGGTCGGCGACCCAGCCGATCACCGGGCCCTGTGCGGCGAGGCCGCCGGCGACGGCCAGCGCGATCCGCAGGGCCCGCTTCGCGCGGAACGAGCCGTGGGTGAAGTACCGGTGGTAGCCGACGGTGACCCCGAGGGTCGAGACCACGAAGAACGCGCCGCCGATCGTGAGGTCCAGCCAGCTGACGCCCCAGCCCCAGAACACCGGGACGGCGACGGCCAGCGCCAGGAACGGGACCAGCAGGAACGTGCGGATGGTGATGAGCTCGGGGATCGTCTGCTTGCCCGAGAGCACCGGTTTCGGGGCCGGCGGGGCAGCCTTCACGGAGGCGGTCATGCACTACTCGATTCGAATTCAGCACCGCACCGGAACCGGGTCCGGGCGGGAGGCCGGGGAGCGGGAACACCCGGCGGTCAACAGTCAACGGTCTGCGGGTGGCCGGGCGCGTCACCGCTCCTGCCGGTGATCTGCCTCGGGGGCCACGAGGCGGGAGTGCGGCCGGCGGGACGCCGGCGTACGAGGTGCTCTCGCCTCCGCCCAGGTTACCGGATCGTTGTGAACGCGCAGTGTGGCCGGCGGCGGCGAGGCCGCGACACCGGGTGGCCGGCCGACGAGTAAGGCCCCCGCCCCTGGTCGGGGCGAGGGCCTTCAGGATGCCTCGTGGCTCAGATGACGCTGACGCGCTGGGCCTGCGGGCCCTTCTGGCCCTGGCCGATTTCGAACTCCACGCGCTGACCCTCGTCAAGCGACTTGAAGCCGCTGCCCTGGATCTCGGAGTAGTGGACGAACACGTCCGGACCCCCGCCGTCCTGCGCGATGAAGCCGAAGCCCTTTTCGCCGTTGAACCACTTGACACTGCCCTGAGCCATACCAATACCTACTCTTTGTAGTGAGCCTGGACGCCCCGTTCGGACACCCGGTCTCGAGGTCATTCTTCCATTGCCGGAGCGCGGAGGCCACCCCCGGTGGTCAAACTCCCCAATCGGGTCGCAGCGGCATGCTCATCCCGCCCTCGCTGTCGGTCCGGACGCCCAGGATGTGGTGCAGTTCGATCTCGCGGCGTTCGAAGGCCAGCCGGCAGGCCGCCAGGTAGAGCGCCCACACCCGGCTGCGCCCGGCACCGGCCTCGGCGACCGCTTCGTCCCAGTGTTCGTCGAGGTTGGCGCACCACCCGGCCAGGGTCTTCGCGTAGTGCTCGCGGAAGTTCTCCGAGTGCCGCACCTCCAGCCCGGCGTCGTGCATGGCGGTCATCAGCTCGCCGGGTGCTTCGAGCTCGCCGTCCGGGAAGACGTAGCGGTCGATGAACCCGCGCGAGCGGTGCGCGACGCTGGTGTCCGGGTTGGTGATGCAGTGGTTGAGCAGGCGTCCGTGCGGCTTGAGCTTTTCGGCCAGGAAGCGGAAGTACCCGGGCACGTTGCGGGCCCCGATGTGCTCGGTCAGGCCGATCGAGGAGATCGCGTCGAACCCGGTCTCGGTGACGTCCCGGTAGTCGAGGTGCCGGATCTCGGCGCGGTCGGCGATCCCGAGCGCGACGATGTTCTTCTGCGCCCACTGGGCCTGCTCGCGCGAAAGGGTGACGCCGATGGCCTCGACGCCGTAGTGGCGGACGGCGTGCGCGACCATGCCGCCCCAGCCGCAGCCGACGTCGAGCAGCCGCATCCCCGGCTTGAGGCCGAGCTTCCGGCAGACCAGGTCGAACTTGTTCGCCTGCGCCTCCTCCAGCGTGGCGTCCTCCTGCGGGAACACCGCGCACGTGTAGGCCATCGACGGGCCGAGGACCAGCTCGTAGAACCGGTTGGACACGTCGTAGTGGCTGGCGATGGCCTCGCTGTCACGCGCCTTCGAGTGCCGCAGCGCCGTCATCCCGCGCCGGAACCGGCTCGGGTGCTCCTCGGCCGGCGGCTTGACCACCCGCAGGTGGCGCGGGCCGAGCTTGCGCAGCAGCCACAGCCGGTCGGCCGGGGTGAGCTGGTCGACCTGCGTGGCCAGCGCGCGCAGCGCCGTGTAGAGGTCGCCCTTGACGTCCAGCGCACCGGCCACGTACGCGCGGGCCAGGCCGAGGTCGCCGGGGGAGGACATCAGGTAGTCCAGCGCCAGCGGCGAGCGCACCTCGATGCCCACCGCCGCGTCGGCCGGGCCGCTTCGGCTGCCGTCGTAGGCGGTGATCGAGACCTCGGCGCGGGGCCCGAGCAGCCGCTCGAAGACGGCGCCGACGGTGATGTTTTCCTGGGTCACGTTCGTTCCTTTCACCGGCGGCGGACGCATTTTTCGTAGAGGCCGAGCAGGCGCTCGCCCGGGTCGTAGGCCCGCTTGAGCTCCCGGTAGGCATCGCCGTTGTAGAGGCGCCAGAACTCGTCTTCGGTGTAGAAGCTGTCCGAGTAGAGCGACTTGTGGCCGCCGAGGCGGGTGACCTCGGCTTCGACCATCCGGTTGTGCACGCCGTCGCGCTCACCCGGGTCCAGCGGCACCGACGACCAGAACCCGAAGTTGACGTACAGCTCTTCGGGGTCCAATTCGTACAGCGGCCAGCGGACGCCGCCGGGCCGCTGGCGCAGCGGGCAGATCCAGACCGGGCTGATCGGGATCTCCCGCTCGAAGAACTCGAGGAACTCCGCGGCGCGGCCGACCGGCACCTCGATGTCCTGCACGATCGTCTCTTCCGGCGGCAGCCGCCGGAGTTTCAGCAGCCGCTCGGCGATCCGGAACCGGCGGTCGAGCGCGACGGCCTTCCAGTACACCGACGACCGCAGGAACCGGCGGCCGAGCAGCAGCCGGGGCAGCCGGTGCTGGACGCCGAACGCCCGCGAGCACCAGAACCAGTCGGTGTCCCAGCGCCAGAGGTAGTCCCGGATGGTGAGATGGTCGGTCTCGCGGCGCTGGATCGAGCGGTAGTAGATGTCGAGCCAGGTGTAGTCGCTCGTGGTGGGCGCGGTGTCGGTGAACGTCCCGAGCGTCAGGTACAGCTCGTCCGGGCCGAAGACGGTGCCGTCGACGAAATCGACGTGCTCGCCCTCGTGTTCGCTCTTCGCGCAGATCTCGCCCAGCGCCTCGAAGAACTTCCCGCGGTCGTGGTGGCGGACGTGCCGCAGCCGCACGAACGGCTTCACCGGCTCCAGGAGGATCCGCAGCCGCAGCGCGTAGCCGAGGGTGCCGTAGGAGTTGGGGAAGCCGTGGAAGAGGGCGCGGTGCTCATTGTCCGGCGTGGCGACGACGATCCGGCCGTCGCCGGTGAGCACCTCGAGCTCCAGCACCGATTCGTGCGGCATGCCGTTGCGGAACGACGAGGACTCGATGCCGAGCCCGGTCACCGCGCCGCCGAGGGTGATCGTCTTCAGCTGCGGCACGACCAGCGGCATCAAGCCGTGCGGCAGCGTGGCGTCGACGAGCTGCTCGTAGGTGACCATGCCCTCGACGTCGGCGGTACGGGCCTCCGGGTCGACGCGCAGGACGTGGCTGAACCCCGAAACGTCGAGCCCGGGGTGGTTCGCCGCGGTGCGGGAGCGGAACAGGTTCGACGTCCGTTTCGCCAGGCGGATCGTGGTTTCGCCGCTGATCGCGCTGAGCTGCTGTCTCAGGGCGTCCACGCGGGCTTCGTGCTCCGGGAATGCCGGGCCCGGACGGGCCTCGGGCACCCCGGCCTGATCGATGGTCACACCCCTGATCCTGCCTCACCGCGGGCCCGGGTGGCTCGTCGAGCACCGGAATACCGCAATCCCGTCTTGCGAACCGGTGAAACGGGTCAACCGCGGCCGGTCAGGCGACGGCGCGCAGCGGGGTCTGCCCGTCCAGGAGCGATTCCGCGTCGGCGAGGAAGGCGTCGAGCTGCCGCAGCCGATCGGCGGTGCGCCGCTCGATCGCGGCCAGCCGGTCGGCGCGGCGCCGGGCGTCGTCGACGATCCGGTAAGCCCGGGCGCGGGCGTCCGCGGTGCGCTGCTCCGCGGCTTCCTCCGCTTCCCGGACGATCGCGGCGGCGCGCTCCCGGGCCGTCGCGACGATCCCGTCGGCTTCGGCGTGCGCCAGGTCGAGCAGGTGCCGGACGCGGTCGCCGACCGCGGCCGGGTCGGCGGGCGTGCGGCACAGCCGGTCGGTGCGGGCGCTGAGCTCGGCGTGGTCGGCACGGGCCCGTTCGAGCTGCCGCGCGAGGTGCCCGGCCTCGGCGACGGCCGCGTCGCGGTCGGTGGTGAGCAGGCGGATTTCGGCGAGGAGCTCGTCGATCCGCTCGTCGACCTGCTCGCGGTCGTAGCCGCGGAACGTCAGCGCGAAGCTCTCGGGCAGGGGCAGCGGCGCCGTCATCGGGCCACGCCAGGCCGGCGCAGCAGCGCGGCGAGCGCGGCGGCGTCGCCCGCGGTCCGGAGGGGCACCGGGTCGGGCCGTCCCACAGTGTGGTCGTCTTCGTGCAGGGCGGTGACGAACCGCGCGACCCGGCGCGGCGGCGGCGCGACGGTGGGGCCGCCCAGGTAGCGCAGGACGATCAGGTCCTCGCCGGAGTGCGTCTCGATCGCCGCCGCCCAGCCGCGTTCCTCGTCCCACAGCAGGGCGACGTCACGGTCGGGGTAGTGCGGCAGCCGGGTGTCGAGGGCGACGTAGGCGGAGACGGGGCTGTCGTGGTCGAGGGTGCAGGACTCGAGGCCGATCCCGAGCTCGGCGGTGACGTCGCGGAGGTAGCCGAGGAGCGCGGGGACGGCGGGGTGCTGGTAACCGGTCGGGAGTTCGATCGATGCGGTCACGGAGGTGGATCGCCTTTCTCTTCTCTCTTCTCTCTTCGGGTACTCCGGTTCTAACATGTCATCAGAACGATGACAAGGAGATTGTCGCCGGATAGACGACATGTGCTGCCTGGTTCGCCGGGATTGATCGACACGACACCGGGGTACCCGATCGGGCGACCGCGGAGGATCCCGCGGCGCGACGGGGAAAGCGAGGCGGCGTTGAGCATTCTGATCGACTTCGGGCGCGACACGGAGTTCTCGTTCGAGCGACGGTTGCGGGGGTACGTGGGAGCGGTGGCCCGGGCCGTGGGGGTGGGCTGGGAGTCCTGCACGCTCGACGCGGGAACCCCCGCGGCGGCCTACATCGCCCTCGACTGGCGCTTGTCCCGCTTCCCCGGCCACGACCTGGCCCTGGTCTGGGACGAAGTCCACGGCTGGGCGGCGGCGATCGAAGACGCCACCGGCGAGGCGGCGACGGTCCTGGCCTACCTGGGGGGCGAAGTCCTGCCGGACCCCCGCGCGGTGGTCCGCTTCCTGGCGGCGGTCCGCGCGGGCGACCCGGACGCGGGCACGCTGGAGGCCCCGGTTCTGCGCGAGGCGGGCGACCACGAGCGGTTGCTGGCGATGGTGCCGGAGGGCAGGCCCGCCGGCCGCGGTTGAGGCCACGCTGGGGGCCATGGGGTAGGCCGTGGTCGACCGGTGGGTCCCGCGGACACCGCGCTTGTCACCGGACGGATCCCCGGGTCCGGGTGGTCCGGCCGGTGGGTGCGGATTCGTTTCCTGCCAACGCCAACGCGGCCGACACCGCCGCCGGCATGGCTAAGACCGCATCTCGTTTGGGCGTGTTGCAAGGTAGGCGATATCGTTGATCAACGATGGACGATGTGGAGAAGTGG